>JAWBDT010000005.1:0-90181 GCA_038821645.1 Ignisphaera sp.
GGATTTTCTCTACCTATAGCTGCTAACGGTTTTCTAAAGCTTTTGACTAAGGTTGAGGTCTGGAGATATGTTGGTGAACTTAGTATTGTTTTAAGTAATGTTTCTGGAACATATATTGTTGTGAACCAGAGTTTTGTGTATCTAGATTCTATAGAGCTCTATACTGTAGTTGGTGTTGGTATGGGTTCTATAGTTTGGTATCTATTTATCCCTCTACTTCTCTATACAACATATCTGGTTCTAGTTGGTAGAGATCTTGGTTTATGTTCTGGTGGAGCTACAGGTTTTAGTGGTTTTGTTTTGTTTTCATGGCTTTCTCTACTCAATATTGTTGCTGGTCCTATAGATTGGTACTATGTGTATGTGCTACCTTTTCTATACATAAATACTGTTGTAGCTTTAGAGAGAATAGCTAGAAAGAAGACTAGACTAGTTATAGCTCTAGTTATATCTATACAGTTCATAACATTTATCGCTACTATACTTGGCTACATACCCTTTAAATATGTGGCTATATGGTGATGCTCTCTATCTAGTTGTTAAAGCATATTAATCTCTACTACCCAGTTTATCTTGGTGATGCTTTTTGGAGATTATATGGAGCCATGTTTCGAGTCCTAGTGGCTATAGAGATGGTGTATATAGTGTATGTGTTTCTAGCGGTATTGTGTATGCTGTTGGTTTCGATGAGCTGATGGGCTACGGTAAACAGAGGTATCGTGTAGAAGGTGTAGATGCTAGAGATGGGCATATGATAGCTAAATGGGTTGACGATAAAGCACATTCCTTCGCATCTCTATACAGCTGTACAGCTGTTGGCGACCGTATCTATGTTTTTGGTGCAACAGATAGATTCTGGACCATTATGGTATTCGATAAACTTCTCAACCCCGTGAAGAGAGTAGATAGAGAGAAGCCATATATATTACCGTTTTCTGTAGTTAATGTGGGTAGATATATCTATGTAGCAGGTGTAGAGATAACTCCTACAGGTTCTACAGCTATCCATGTATCTAGGATATCTATAGACGATCTATCTATAGTCAATAGCTATACATCTAATCCAAAAGATAGAGGTGCAGGTGCATACTCTATAGCGTATAACAAGAAAATGAAGCAGATTATTGTTGGAGGATTCGATAAAATTGATGGTGTATCCAACTGGAGAATAGAGTATCTAACCGAAGACCTCAACCTGATCAAGATATCTAGACCCAGTGTAAAGGGATCGATAACTGGTTTAGCTCTTGATGCAGATGGATTCATATATACAGCAGGTAGAACACGTATAGCTAGAATCAGTAGAGAAGGAGAAACACTAAACACAGTTACATCACCACAAGCAGTCAAGATATATACATCACAAGAATCTCTACCAATACTAGGAACAAATATAGCTGTAGCAACAGACAACGAAGCATATATACTCACAAATGATACACTATCGATAGTAGAGGCAATAAGACTCTCTAGAGGACCACAAATACTATCAATGATGCTGGGATCTATGGATGCAGATAACGAGAGAATATATCTAGCATCAACACAAATAGCAACAAAAGACGACTGGAACTGGACAATACTAGCTCTAAAACCAAGAGGAAGAGGATTCCTAAGACTCTTCAGAAGATAAACCTGGTACTAATATAGATAGAGTTTCTGCTAAACGTTATACAGACTAGAAACTGATGAAATGAAGAGACCAACAGAAACCTTGAAGTTGTGTAACTTACTACCCTTATATCTAGTTGCGACATTAATGCATAAAAATTGTGTATAAAAATGATATAGTCATGTTCTTCGTATAGTTATATAGATAGCGGGAGACACTCTATCTATAGAAAGGCACCACACCTATAAACTCTAACCCAACTGTAAAATCTACATCATTTATAAAATATACATTTCTTTGCCCTGGCCTTGTTCCATAGTACCTTCTTTCATAGCTATAGCTGTCTTGAAATGCTACTGCTATCCAGTATCTACCTGTTGATGGAAGAGGTACATATATTGATTGAGATATTTTCACAAAATAGTTATCTCTACCGAAATCTGTTACACGTGTTTTGTGATAATTGCATATCTCTTGGTATCTATACTCTCTAACTATATACTCGTTATTGTCTCTATCTATAAGCAGTATCCTTAAAACCCAATCAGTTCTATCAATATCTCCAAGCTGATTTTCATCAGGATGAGAATTATCGTGAAAGAATATGTTCATGTATAGAACTACACCAGAATATACACTTCCATCTATTGATCCATCATCTGAACCCAAGGCTCTACCTATCTGCAGAAGCTTTAAAGTAAGTGGAACAGTAGTCCAATCACTTAAATCATCATTTCTATACATATCATTGATTCTAGAGCTATCACCGTAATACGCATCTTCTGTTATAAATATTATCTCGTTTAAACCATTTCCATCTATATCACCTATAAACAGATATGGATAATAAGATGACTCGCCAGTAACTGATTGGCCCGAGGCCATCCTCATGAATCTAGCTACATATGTAGCAAAACCATTCAAATATATCCTAAGATTTATTGAACTATCTGTAGTTCCATAGTACCAGGCACCTATTGCCGGTAGAGCTATACCGCTACATCCGCTCGGTACTGTAGAAGAACAGGCAATAATAGTGCTACCTTTTTTTATCTGGATAACACCTGTATAGTTATTTATGACAATTCTATAGCCATTGCCAGTTAATGTATATTGTTTACCACCTATTGTTATCTTTTCTTGACCTGTAAATCCTGGACCTGCTATCATTATCGTGAATCTCGGTGGTATATCTTCATTAGGTTTATTCATTTTTTCTCTAACCCAGCTAGGATCATAACCGATTACTGCAACACCAAAAGCTACACCACTACTCTCTGTTTCAACGGTTGCATTTATGAATTCTGCTTCTTGACCTGGTGGAAGTAGCAATAGTTTTGATGATTTTACTCCTCTGTATCTCACTTGAGCTCTATCTCTTGTGTATGGTTTTGCTATGAGGCTTCTATCCACATCAAATATTTCTTGTAGATCTTCTGGAGACTTTATGTTGTCGAATGTTATAGATATCATGTAGGTTGTGTTAGCTCTAACAGCATAAGCTTTTATTAGAGGTTCATGTATATCTACAACTGTTCCACCAGGTGTTACAATAGCTATGTATTCGTAATCTCGTCTACACGTTATTGCTCTATATGTTGGTATTACATATGAACTACATATACCTTGGGAAACAATGTTTATTGCATCTACAACTTGTATAGAGCCTGTGTAGTCTTTTATTATCATTTTGTCTATAACTATATCGCTTGAACCTATATTCTTGATCTCAACACTATTCATGGTTTTATTTAGCACAAGCTGATGTATTTCATGGGAATGTGAGTATCTCACAATATTTCTGAATGCTATAGAACTGGTGTATGCAGAATGCATCATATTGAGTATAACATATGTAGATACCACTAAAACTACTAGAGAGATCATGAATGAAATAAATGCTGTTGAAATACCCTTACCTAGTCTAGATCTATCCATAGATTCATCACCTAGCGACTAGAGAGAGCTATACCTATATACTCTAATCCGATTATTAAATCTGTATCATTTCTAGTACCTTCGCGACTATAGGGATCTAGAAACTCTATAGCTAGATAGTAGATGTTTCCTGTTTTCGGTATATGTATAGTAAAGTCCTTAGTTATATATGATATAGAGAATGGCTTTACATTTCTATATCTATTAAGCTCATAGTAGCTAAGCTGAGTACTGTATATAAACGATTTAGTAGAAGCATCATAGAGACCAACCCTCATTATAACCCTATTATCGTTATCACTTATATCATCTTCAGAACTATCCCAGAAAAACATCCTCATACTGAGTATAGCTGAAGAATACATATTGCTATCTATAGGTACACCAGTAAAAACAATTCTTATAGGATCAACCGTAGAGTCTATATAATAGAGATCACTCATACCTTCTCTGATGTAGTCATTAACTCTCGTTCTATTACCTATTGTGAAATCTTGTGTAACAAATATTATCTCTACATTACTGTTATTATTTATATCGCCTACAAATATATATGGATCTAGACCAACAACACCTGATATACTTCTACTCGCATTATATAGTGTAATTCTATCTGCTCTACCATTTAGAACTAGATTGCAGAAACTAGATCTATCTATATAGCATGTATGTATACCCAAGCCCAGGTTTATAGATCCTGTGAAATTCTCTATCTTGAGCCTATATCTAACAGGAGCTACCCCAGCTATACTCATTATCGAGTCACCAACTCTTATATAGGAATTAGATCCACCTCTCCCTATAGCAAGTATATTTAGTTTTTTGGTTACAGGATCTGCTACACCTATGAACACTAGTGAGGCATTGAGTTGTGCTTCTACATTTATGTTTGTACCAGATGCATTTATTATGGGGGTTAATGACGTAGTAGTATTTATTGCACCTCTATACATAATTGATTTATTTTCTAAGAACTTCAGCAGTTCAGAAGTTGATTTAAGCATAACACCACCATATATAGTGGTCATAGGTATTCCTAGTGTTTTCTCAAGAGCTATAGCATAGAATTCGGGATTTACAGAGAATACTCTACCGTTTTCAGTAACAATGGCTATAGGTATATAGCCTAGACAGCTAACCATAGATGTATCTCCAGGTCTGAGGATCGTTGATGATATATTGCATAGTCTATTAGATGATACATCAATAACTATTTTCGTGCCATCACTACTAACCACAACTATATGTGTTATACGTGATACTGTAGAACCAACATTCTTTATATTTAATACATTCTCTATCAAAAATGGAACAAGCTTCTCATTAACATAGCTACTAGGTGTAGCTACAACTTGTTGCTGGATCAACAATACTGAATAGAAGTTTAGAATTAGATAAAGTATAGAAATAGCTATAATAGAGAAAGCAATAACAACAGCAACACCTTCAGCAATACCTCTCCTCAATCTACTACATACCATATAACTCCACCTTGATTCATCTCATTGGTAATATAGATAGAGACTCTATATAGAGTGTAAAATCAAGATCATCTAGATTACCGTTATAGTGATAAGGATCTTGGATAGCTATAAACACATAGAACTTCTTTTCACCAGTTTCTCTTGGTGGAAGAGGTATGAATACTAAACTACTTTGTGCTTGTGCTGTTGGTGGATAAGTATCTTCGTATCTCGTTAACTCTCTAAAAGTATAGCTTCTATAGCTATAGATAGCTCCATTCTCATCAACAAGACCAACAAGCATTATAGGTCTATCGACAGATATTCCAGTAGCATCGCTACCCTCATTATCATGAAACCTATAGTTAACAGCAATAACAACAGCACTACTATCATAATTAGATACAACATAATCTCTATACACCAGGACAAGAGCTTGTGTAGAATAATCAAGTAAAGAATCAACACCTTCATTTCTAGTGGTTATATTTCCCCGTGTTCTGTCTATTGATGTAAATAGTATTCCTGCTGAACCAGAGCTTTTGTCTGTGTTCATGAGCATTATGTATGGATTGTAGCTTGATTCTGAACCTGTTGAACGTACATATATCTCGATTCTATCAGCTCTACCCCTCAAAACCAATGCACTATTGTTGAATGTATAATCAGCTACATCTTGGCTTGGTCGTGTGATGGGTTTTCCTCCGAGTCGTAGAATTTCTCGAGGTGATGATGGTGTAAAGCCATATATCTTTATCCTCGTATAAGTGTTTGTTGTTACCCCTGTGCCACCTATTGATAATGTGTTAGATGTAATTCTATCTGCTGTTATGAGTATGTTGTATCTTGATGTGTTTCTAGGATCATAACCTATCCATAGATTCCTTATGTTCAAATTATTTATTATTATCTCTGTGTTTGTATATACATTTTGTAGTCTCCATATGTATTTTGTTGTTGTTCCTCCACTCATACCTTTTCCTAGGTCTGTGAATTGTGATATTCTTGTTGGATTATCCATATTGTCTAGAGTAGATATGTTGAATGATTTTCTGAAGATAGATATGTTCCATATCTCATCATTTGGTGCTAGTTTCATGGGTATGACTTGTATTGCTGAAGATATTCCTATAGGTATTGTTGTATTGAAGAGTTGTGATTGTATTTTTTGTAGATCTTCTGGTGTTAATACTGTGCTACTTATTACTGATCCTTCTACTGTTATTAGGTGTAGAGCTACTGTTCTTTGGTTTTGACATAGCGATGGAATTGGTATGGATATTAGAACGGTTTGTCCTGACTTTATTGTTGTTTGTATATGTGTGTCTATGTAGTGGTTTGTGTTTTCACAAGATATGTGTAGAATTGCTTTCTCTATCTCTATATCTGTTCCACCTATATTGGTTAAATATAGTTCTGAACTTGATGTATTAAGGAATGCCCTAATATCTCTACTCATCTCTTTCATAGCTATTGATACTCTTCTGGTTATTGGGTTTTCATATAGTTGTTGATTATTTAGTAAAGCATAGTAGATGTGAATTGTTAGAGGTATTACTGATAGTATTAGAATTGAGAAGAATAGTATAGCTATTATTATGTTTCCCTGACCCTTCATCCTAGAGCCACCTCATGTACACCAACAATATAGGGTGTACCACCATAGAGTGTAACTATAAATATTCTGGCTATAGATGTTTCTGGAAGCTGTATTCTGGCTATAGTGCTATCTCTACATAGACCTTGAGTAGATGTGTATCTACATACATTCTCAATTCTACAGATATGTATAGTATCTGAAAGTGTGAAGCCCATAGATCTTGCATATGAACGGAAATCAACTATAGATCCTTCCCAAGGCACATACACTCTCTCCATAGATCCAGAGTATATAGATGAAGAATATATACAGTCTCTCCCAACATCATTACATATAACTCCATCACTATCTCCACGAGGATTATAGAAAGAGATAGAGCTACAAGGCAGATAAGATGTACCTACATCAACAGCAACAAAAAAATCACTTAGAGATCCATCAATTCTCTTGAACAAGAGCCATAGAGTAGATGCTCTATCATCATAAGATATCTCGCTAACAAATATATTAACAGATTCTATCTGAAGATTATTCAATAAATCTAGCTGACTTCTATAGCCAGCAAGTACTGAAGAGAAGTAACTAAGCATAGCTACACCTACAACAACTGCAAGACCTATATACATGAATGTTGTAAGTAACTCACTCTGACCCTTTACAAACATAACCATAATCCTTTACACCATATATAATCTACTCTAGATAGATAAAAAACCTAACTAAACTTATAATCATATTCCTCAACTAGATGTGGAACATTGTTTATATAAGTCACAACAAGTATTGATAATCTATCGACTTTAGCTTCATCTGGCATAGAACCTATATAAACAGCTCTAGCTATACCTTCGGCATGTAGATTGTTGCTATCAAGTTGTAGAACCATTTGGGTAGAGCTGTCTATCTTCCAATCCACAACCCTTATATAGTCGCTATTGTTCCAGTAATCAACAAGTGATGAACCTCCATATGTTACTCTTACGAATCCTGGTGGTGTAGGCATTATCTCTATAGCTAGTGTAGATCTTAGCGAATCTATGTCTATAGCTACCTCACTTCTTATCTCTACATTAACGTTTCTCTCGAGTAGAGCATTATTTATATATACTCTTTCTGCAAAAACGTTAAACGATAGAATCCATGCACCTCTCTGGCCATTTGGAAGCTGTCCTGGTGTTAAATCTATCTTTCCTATCCTTGTATTTACATCAACTCTAACAATATCTCCTTCTTTAAGCTGGTACCAACTACCATTAACTGACATATGTGTTCCTCGATTGCCCAGGTATGCAACTCTAAACTCTATAGATCCGTAGAGTCTCCATACACGATTATTAGAATGAACCACTACTTTGTTATACCCTTTAGCCACCGGTTCTAGTTCTTTTGCTAGCTGTAGAACTAGAACAGCGTTCTTGTCTATCTCTAGCTCACATATCTCTATATAGCCTGTATCTGGATATCCTTTAGCTCTAGCATAGTATTTAAAGCTATAGATAGTGTCTCTAGATACTACAGTAACATCATCAACTCTATGCATATATCTATTGATTATCCTTCCACCAACAACATCTCTAACAACATCTGAACAATTGATATAGCTACTACCATTAAATAACATAAACCATATCTTGTTGCTGGTGTCAAGTCTTCTAAAAAGTAGAGCTATAGATCCTTTCGAAGAATTAATAAGTCTCACAATAGTGCTTAACCTCTCGTGCTCAATAACCCTCTGGATAACTAGTAGATTCTGCTGTATACTGTAATCACTCTGCATATAGCTAAGAAAAGATACAGATAGAGCCATAGCTACTCCAAGCAATATTGCTAGAGCTACTGTATCTGATAGACCTCTACGTAGATTCCTAATATGTGTAGACATATCCTCTACAACCATCTATACTAAGTATAAAGCGCTATATAAATCTTAAACATGATGCTACACAATGATACTGATAATATGGTGCATTATATGGTAACTTAATCCCTACCTCATCGAAATATGTATAGGTAGTAGATTGTTGTTAGAGATCTTTGGAAAGAATATTACCTGGCATAATGTTGTGTTTAACGATTTAGAGTTCTTTTTGCTAGAATCTCTAGAGCTTTTAGGACTATTTCTATTGCTTCTTGAGGAGAAAAACTCTCTGTGTTTATGATTATATCGAAGTCTGTATAATCGGTTATATCTATTCCATAATATCTTCTGTATCTATCTCTCTCTACTTCTTCCCTCATTTTTGTTTCTCTAACAACTTCTTCAAATGGTTTTCTATCTCTTTCTGATAATCTTCTGTATCGTATTTCTGGTTTCGCTATAACTGCTATCCTTAGATGCGCTAGTCCTTTTAATAGCCATGGAGCTGCATGACCATCTATAACTATACCTCCTTTTTTTGCTTCTTCTATAGCCATATTGTCTAGGTAGAGATCTATTGATGGATCTTGTTGAGCTATTCTACTCAACTCTTCTATAGATACTCCTCTCTCTTGAGCTAGCTTTCTGAAGAAGAAGCCCACGGATATGTGTCTAAGCCCTAGTCTTTCTGCCAAAAGCTTAGCTATAGTTGTTTTCCCGCTTCCTGGTGGACCACCTATCGCTATAACTAGTCTAGATATGTCCAAGACTCTCTACCCAAACAGTAGATAGCTATATTCCAGCTGTATCTACTAGATATGGTTTATAAGATATGTGAGGAATAGAGAATGTATTACTTACTGCATAACTTGAGACGAGAATGTATTTCTGATGACTCTCTTCAATACTATTCTAAGACATCTAGAACACAGCACTCCTCCAAACATTCTTTCAGGTCTTTTAGCTGTCTTAGGCAGTTTTCTTCTTTCACTATCTTTTATAGGTACACCAGGTAGCATGGCTCCACATCTACCACACCTCATAGGGGTATTCTTTCTTTTCTCGAAATGGATAACTGTTTCTCCACCAGGCGTTCTTCTATATACCCTCTTATACGATCTAGATCTATAGAGTGGTCTAACCAATTAAAGACACCTTCTTTAATCCTTCTTTAGTGTTTCTGAAGAGTTTCAGAAATAAAAGCTTTGATAAAAGATGACTCTCTATTTCTGGTAATCAGTTCAGCTAAATAGATATCTATGTTCTTTCACATTCTGTAGAATCGATTATTTGTTATTCATAAAACATGAGCTTCGGTACAGCTTAACAAACATGCAGTTATTGGTGTAATCCATCTATAATCTATATCTAGAGTAGCTGAAATTATAGAGAGAAATAAGTATAGATATCAATTAATGTTACTCTAGATATTTCTTTGCGTAATACGTGTATAGTGGTAGATATAAGAGGAAGACTAGGAAGAATATCCACGACATCTGCATTGAGCAGGTACCTCTATTGTTATCTGGAAACTGTATTGGTATTGGAGCTATACATGTATTAGCTATCTCAAGTACAAGCGGATTTCCTTCGGTATAGACTATGGATGCTGCAAATATGTATATGAATATCGATGCTATGAATATTGACATAGGTATTAAGAATTGATAGAAGCTCAATCTAAATACTGTACTCTTTATTCTCTTGATTTGTGTAACTGCTATCTCTTTCTTCTTTCTACTGACATAAGCTTTCCTCATGCTTCTCTCTATCTTTGAACCATCTTTAACCGAACTATACTTCCTTAATATCTTAATTATTGTGTAGAGAGCTAGAGTGTTCATGGATATTGCTATAGCTAGTGCTAGAGCTAAGTATATACGCAAAGGTTATTCGCCTATAAATCTCTTTAGTAGTGGATACATCTCTAGTGTTCTTTCGTATACAAGTATCTGGTAATAGTTATAGAGTATACCTACAGCTAACAACAATCCTGTACCAGTACCAAAGCTTCCAAAGATATCGCCTACTAGAGCTATTACTGCTACAGCTATAGAGCTGAATATAGTTAGCGGATATATGTATCTAGCTAGATACGAGCTTAGTATCTTTGTTGATCTCCTCATGCCAGGGATATTTAGTTCAGCTTTTATCAAGTTTTCTGCTTGTGCCTCAGGATTTAGACCAGCTATCTCTATCCAAAGTATACCGAAACCTATACATAGAACAAGAAATAGAGCTACATAGATCATAGACTGGATAGGATACACAGAGAATCTAGCGAGCGTTGGTGATGATAGATAGGGACCAGCTACATCAACTAGATCTATACCTAGATAGTTTCTTAATAGATTGAGTATCAGTAGAACATTAGATATAAGGATACCTGTTAGAAGTACAGGAATATTTGTTACATACATCAACTGTAGAGGAACCTTAGTCCTTATACCTCCATAACGTGCAACAGCTATAGGTATATTTATTCGTGCAACACTTAGATAAGTTATAACAGCTATAAGAACTATAGTTACTATAAGCCCTGTGAGAGAAGGATATCCATAGAAAAGCCTACCTATAAACATATCGTAGAAACTAATATAACCGTTTCTAGCAGATTCAACGATATAGGGTATAAGTCCATATGGCATAGCTATTTCTTCAGATATACTGTGGGGAGCCAAAAGCTCGCTAAAGAACCTCTGAGCAACACCAATCAATATAAACAAACTTATACCGCTACCAAGACCCCAGCCTTTCTGTATAGCTTCATCAAGCACAATTATTATTATTGAGCCCCATAGAAGCTGAAGAAATACTGCAACCTTAACCCATACAGATACTGCCTGAGGAATATACCAGAATATACCGCTTATAACAAATCCTGCTGCTTCCACAATAGCCAGAATTATTGCTAGACCTTTGTTTGCTAAAGTAAATTTACGTCTATCTTCAGGATCATTTAGATCCATATCTATGATCTTTGCACCAACAAGTATCTGGAGAATTAATCCAGATGTAACTATAGGACCTATACCTAGTTGAGCCAAGGTACCTGAAGCCATAGCCAGAACTATAGAGATCATAGGAGATATAGGTGAAACACCTACACGTTGAATACCATAGAGAGGTGTTGCTGATAGCAAGATAAATGCTATAGCCGCTAAACCTGTAAAGAGAAGTCTCTTACCTAGACTAGGTCTACGTACAGGTCTAGGTGCTGAAGGTACTACTAGACCAATCTTCGCTAATACATCCATAAAACCCATTCTCAACCCCAGCTAAATAGACACAGAAAAACAGAAGCTTAAAAAGGATAAAGGTTCATAAATAGAGGAGAAGAGATCATCTTAAACATTATACAAAAAAGTTAATAAGTTTGCAACAATCACAATACATCTTGAAGCCGGGTCGTCTAGCGGCCAAGGATGCGGGGCTCTGGAGTCTACAACTAGGTGGAGTGCCCCCGTGACCGGGGTTCGAATCCCCGCCCGGCTACCATATAATGTTTATGGTTATGATGAACAGAGGGTCTTTTGATTGGTGAAGAAAGCCGGAAATGCTGAATCTTAAAATTACATTTTTAATATCGGTATTTCTTTAGGGTGTAGATTGAGAAAAAGTTCTACGGATTTTCTGGATATAGAGCCTAGATTAAAGAGCCTAGATGTTGCTAATTTAGATGATGTATGTGGATATGTTTTGAATAGATATAGGATTGGTTTAGCTGAAGTTGTTATTTGTGTAGATAAACAGAATACAGCTAGATACATAGTTCTAGAGCCTCATATAGATGATACATGTAGAAAACTTTATCCCTTGATCATGGACTCACTCTATGTATCGCTACTTGATGTCTCTTCTGAAAAAGTTCTAGAAGATACTATCGATACTATAGTGTCTAAATTAGGCTTCAGAGATTCCTTTAGGAAATGTAGAGAAGCACTTATGTATTACGTAAAGAGAGATTCCTTTGGATATGGAGTTCTCGATGTCTTGTTTAAGGATCCAGGGATAGAGGATATAGAGCTTTGTGATTGGAGAAAACCTGTAACTGTTGTTCATAGAGATTTCCTTATTTTTGAAGCACTTTTAACAAACATACAGTTCAGTAGTGAAGAAGAAGCTAGAAGCTATGTAGAGAGATTGACACTCAAAGGCGGTAAAAGTATCTCATTAGCTAAGCCAGAAATACATACAATACTATCTGAAGGACACAGACTTTCAGTAACCTTAGGCAATCCTGTGAGTAGAGGCCCCACATTTAGTATTAGAAAGCTTCCCGATACACCCATAGATATTGTTACCCTCATAAATCAGAAAGTCGTAGAACCTCATTTAGCAGCACTAATATGGCTCGTGAATGATGCGAAACTATTCTACAGCATTATAGGTGGTAGTGGAACAGGTAAAACAACTATTCTTAATGCCTTTCTTCAGCTTACGAATCCAAACTGGAAGATAATAGTTGTTCAAGATGTTATGGAGATAAGGATGCCAACAAGAACAAGGTTCATACAGTTTTTTGGAGAATCATCAGAAGAGATACTTCAGAGATGCTTCACAGCATTAAGATATAGACCAGATATTCTTGTTGTTGGCGAAGTTAGAGGTAGAGAGATATCAGCGCTTGTAAGAGCTGTTGCCTCTGGTTCTGGCTCCACTACGACATTTCATGCATCTTCTCCTGAAGAATATGAAATGGCTGTAAGAAATCTATTGCCAAGAGATCTATACACAATGTTATCGCTAAATACAGCACTATTGATCTTTGTTTCACGTATACGTATAGAAAATAGTCTCGTTAGAAGGATTTGGAAAGTATATGAACGGGTTAATGATGAATGGAGAGAAATATATGGACCTGAGAACGACTCTATATATACTAGCTATATACTCAAGAGATTAAGCAGAAGACTACTTATAGACGATATTGAGGCAGATCTAGAGTATAGAACAAAAATACTAATGTCTATTCAACAAGGATTTGAATCTGTTGAAAAACTCCTGAAGAAGTTCTATAGAGTTTAGTGAGCTCCCTTCTTTCTACCCGTTCTTCTAGCAGCTATATGGCCAACCTTACGTCCAGGAGGTGCATTACGCGATATTGTTGTAGGTTTTGATTCACTCTGATGAGACCCTCCACCATGTGGATGATCTACAGCATTCATTGCTACACCTCTCACTCTAGGCCATTTGCGTGCTTTTGCTCTCCATTTGTAGTAAGCATTACCAGCTTTCAGTAAAGGTTTTTCAATTCTACCGCCACCAGCAACCATACCTATCGTTGCTCTACAATCAAGTAGAACCTGTTTTTGTTTACCACTTGGTAGAACTAGTGTGGCATGCGTAGATGATTTACCTATAACAATAGCATAACCTCCACCCACTCTCACGAGTTTACCGCCATCACCAGGTCTAACCTCTATATTACATACCTTTGTTCCTTCCGGAATACTTCTCAATGGAAGGATATTGCCTATAGATATAGAGGCTCCAGGCCCTATCTCCACCATCTGACCCACAATAAGTCCTTCAACAGCTACATTGTATACCTCTTCACCATTTTCAAGCTCTATCAAAGCAACAGGAGCACTTCGACCTGGTTCATGAATTATTTCCACCACCACACCTCTAAGCGTTTCATTTGATATTGGTGGATACCTTACTGGCGCAATCCTTAGATGTCCAGGACTTCTATAGGTAGATGTCCCTCTACCTAGTCTCTGAATCCGTATCCTTTTACCCATAATTCTCACCAACATTACTTAAGGGCAACAAATAGCGTGCTTCTAGTAGCCTTTAGACCTGGCTCACCATGTTTAACTTGTTTAGTTGTTGAAGCAAATTCTCCTAGATAATGTCCTATCATTTCTGGCACTATTCTTACAGGTACAAACTCTTTCCCATTGTGTATAGCTATCTTAAGTCCAACCATTATCGGAAGAACCACCATATCTCTTACACTTGTCTTAATTACAACCTCTTTGCATTCTGTTATAAGCTTCTGTCTCGCTTCAATTACTTTTTCCAGAAGCTTTCTATGTGAAGGTGAGAATCCTCTAGTTAAACTTCTTCTAGCTCTTGCTGGTAAAATTTTTGCTAATTCATCCATAGACATATCCAGTAACTCTTTAAGAGATTTACCTCTATACTTAAACTTCTTCCACTCAGCTGGTATATCCCAGCATTGTGTACTCATTTGACGACCCTCTATACACCTCGATACACATAATAGCCAGTTAAGCGTTTATAAATAGACATCATCTAGACAATCTATCAAGTATATCTAGGGCGTTATGTTCTGGTGCAAGTCTTACATAAGCTTTCTTGTAACCATCTCTATCAATTACAGTATTTACTTTAACAACTGTAATGTTGTATAGCTTCTCTATAGCCTCCTTTATCTGTTTCTTATTTGCATCACGCCGAACCTTAAATAATAGGTAATTATGTTTCTCAGCTAATCTATAGGCTTTTTCAGTAGATATGATGTTAATTATTATAGATGTATCTAGACTCAAGCTTTCTCCACCGAAAACAACTGTGATATCATTTCTAAAGCCTTTACAGTAATTATGCTTAACCTTCCCGGTAAACCTCCGGGAGCTAGCTTCAGTATATTCAAAGTTGTTGGAGTAACATAGTCTGAGCCCGGCAAGTTTCTTAATGCTCTCACAATTGGTGCTTTACTACTTGAAACTATGAAGAGAATGCTTTTAGGCTCTACGTAACGTCTTCCACGCATTTTACCTTTACCAGCTCTTATACGTGTCATCTCTTGTGATCTCTCAATATTTTCCCAAAGACCAAGCTTTATCAAGAACTTCTTGAGATCCTTCGTCGTTGATACATCCTCAAGACTATTGACAACTACTATAGGTATGTTCTCTACATTCTTTGGAACTACATAACTTCTCTTAAATACGAATTGGGGGTCTGCTAAAGCGGCTAGAGAAGACATCAAGGCTAACCTCATTTCTTTACGATTTATTTCTTCATGTATTCTCTTCATAACTGTTGGTGCAAACTGTCTCCTACCTCCTCTCACGTTAGGTGCGAAAACAGCTCTACCGTTATCTAGTCTAGGTACTCTTGCAACACTATAGCCTATACCCCAGGATTCGCCTACACGTCTTTTACCCGCTAAAGGATCTCTACCTTTTGGTTGAAGTTTTGCTGTTAAAGCCGAATGGACTGCTCTACGAATCACATCTATTCTAACAGGTAAGCTGAAAACTAGTGGAAGTTCAATTTTATCAACGATGTTTCCATCCATATCGACAAGCGTTCCATACCTTCTCTCTACAGGATATACAATCCATAACTTGTTCATACATGCATCACCCAGCTATCTTACTCTCTAAACTAATGTATCTTATGGTAGGAGGTCCTTGAGGTGACCATCGAGGCGGTCTAATAGGCCATCTAAGTATTATAGGTCTTTTAGGTGAACCCATAACACTACCTTGTACCACTACATAAGCTGATCTAACTATACCATAGTGAGGAAAACCACCTGAAGGAGTAATACTGTAACCATCATCACCTATAGCAAGTATCCTCTTATTGTATTCAGTCCTTCTATGGAATCCCATTTGACCTGGCTGAGGTACAGCAGACATAGCTCCTTCTGCAGGACTTCTGCTACCAACTCTTCTGCTACCTTTTCTATGTTTATGCCATCTTGGTAACTCTTTTACATGAAATCTCTTTATAACTCCCTGAAAACCTTTCCCTTTAGTAACACCTATTACGTCTATGAATTGACCTGGAGAAAACACTTGATCCACAGAAATCTTTTTACCCAGTATACCAATTGCATAGTCTATTACTTCATTTATAGATTTTCCTCCACCAATCTTTATCTCAATTACATCAGGTTTCTTCTTACTCAAACCTCCAGAATATTTAGGCATTGATGCTACTATAACACTAACTTCAACTATCTTATCAATGTTTTCTCTAATCATCTGCAACCTACCTTCTAAGTCTCTTGTCGGTCTATATGTAGAGACTTTACGCCATATCTCCAGTTCTTCTGGAACCTCAATCCAAATATCTGTAAATACCGATAATCCACCGATATCATTATACTTATAGGTTCTTAGAGCTATAGGCATCATAGGGGGTGTTTCAATAATTGTTACAGGCACCATGATTTCTTTTCCTTCAGTAATACTACCAGGTCTATCATCTACGATAATCGCATGAGTCATACCTACCTTATACCCTAGAAATCCCAGGATTCGGGGCTGTAGTAGAGATACATTAGGCCAACTTCTAATCCTAGGCACAATTCTACTGGCTCTTTTACGTGGCCTCACTCCTAAACTGCCACGTTTAGGTGCACTAGTCTTTCTATGCGCCATGTATTATCCACACCACAACCTACTACAATATTGTATCGGAACTTTAGATACAGTTGCTATCTTAGCTGGACTTTTTAGCTTTTTTCTTCTGCTGTTCACTAGGCTTCGAGACACTTGATTGTGTCACAGATTCTTTCACAATAAACAGGGTTGTTTTCTGGCGACCACCCATAAATATCACCTCTTGTAGCAAATTTCTAATAACAAGAACGATTTATAAGCTCTAGACATTTTATAATTCAACTCTCAAATTAACTCATGGGAATCAGAGTATCAAAGCCACCATTTTAGACTGTGTCTTCTGTAAAAGTTTTTAAGCTGTTTTAGCTACTATAGATACTTGGAATTAAGAGAGGTACTTGGGCAGTGTCCGAGAAGCTCTATAGAACTAGTGAGGTTGCTGAGCTACTGAACATTAGTGTTTCTACTGTTAAAAAGTGGATAAAGCATGGTAGACTACATGCTCTCAGAGTCGGGAAGCTGTGGATGATCCCTGAGAGCGAAGTCAGGAGGATTCTGAGTGGTGTTGAGAGAAAAGAGATTAGAGCCGCTATATACGCTAGAGTTTCATCACGTAAGCAGAAAACAGATGGTAACTTAGAGCGGCAGATTGAAAGACTAAGAAACTACTGTTCTGCTAGAGGATACAAGGTTGTTGATGTGGTAACAGATGTTGCTAGTGGTTTGAATGAGAAGCGTAATGGTCTACAGAAACTCCTCGATATGGCGGTTAAACACGAGATAGATGTTGTAGTTGTAGAGTTCCGTGATAGATTGACCAGGTTCGGTTTCGAGTACCTTGCTCGGTTCTTCGAGTCGCATGGTGTTAGAGTAGAGGTTGTAGAGGAGAGTGAGAAGGGTTACATGGATGAACTTGTGGAGGACTTCGTAGCGATAGTAACATCCTTCGCCGCCAGAATATACGGTAAGCGATCCCAGAAGTTCAGGAAGATAAAAAACACCATAGAAGAGGTGGTTGGGAACGGTTACCAAGACAGTTCAGAAGACTTTGAAGATTAAGCTTTTACCAGTCTCCAGGAGAGATAAGGTTCTCGTACATAGCTTGCTAAGCGATTACACAAACATTCTCAGGGATGCTTTGAACATAGTTGTTAAAAACGATGTGAAGAGCAAGAAGAGAGCTCACGAGCTCTGCTACAGGTACCTCAGAGAGAGGTATCCGCATCTTCACAACAAGTACGTTGAGGAAGCCTACAAGAGGGCACTCTTAGTATACAGGAGCTACAGGAAGCTTCTAGGAAAGTGGATGAAGCATAAACAAGGAAACCCGCCTTCACCACCAAGCGTTGATGCAAACAGAGTGGTTGATCTACACATTGATACTTTCAGAATCGAGGAAGAAAACAGCTTCAAGATCCTCAGGCTATCTATTGGTAGCGGTGAGTACGCTAGGTTTATCATGCTGGTTTACGACCATGTGTTGAGAGAGCTCAATAACGCTAAGGTCTCTAACTCGAAGATCATCGTAGATAGAGATGCCCTATACCTTCTCTTAACCATCAGAAGGAATGTTGAAGTGTTTGAGCATAGGAACAAGCTGGTGATCGACATAAACGAGGACAACGTAGCATGCCTTCTTGTAGATTATGAGAGAGGTAGAGCTGTATTCTTCACGATAAGCTACGACGTAAGCAGGCTACGGGAGAACTACAGGAGGATTCGGAGATCTATTCAGAGGAAGGTGGAGAACATCTACGAGAGGAACAGGTTGCTGGAGAAGTACGGTGCTAGAGAGAGGAACAGAGTTGAGGACAGAGTGAAGAAGGTTACAACCGTTATAGCTGAAATCGCTAAAACATACAATACAGACATTGTTAGAGAGAACCTGAGAGACATGAAGATAAACGGTAGGAAAGGTAGCAAGAAGCTGAACTACAGGCTTCAGACACTTCCATACAGAAAGATAATATTCAACCTAGAGTACAAAGCGTACGAGAGAGGCTTGAACGTTGTGGAGGTTGATGCCAGGAGAACCTCTATAACATGCCCATCCTGCGGGTACGTGGGTAAGGAGAACAGAAGCGGCGACAGATTCAAGTGCAAGAAATGCAGATTCGAGTTTAACTCGCACTACGTAGCCTGCCTAAACCTATTCTCCCGCCTCAATGACGGTGCGGTAGCCATCAGAGGCGGGAGGATACATATATACCTCGAGGCGGGCCTAGTGGTGCCCGCCGATGTGGCTCCCGATGACTCTGTGAACAATGAGCAGGTGCTGAGGGAGAAGCCCGTGTCGGTAATACCCAAGATAATCAAAAACACCTAAACAAACTCAAAGAAATAACACAGGCAACCACCTCACTACTATATATGTGTCCTGTTCTATACAGATATCGTAACATATGTTTAAGAGATCTTTTAAGACCTTGAGCCAACACTATATAGCTAAGTTGTTCGTTAACAATGTTTATAAACTCTTACTATGTCTAGACAACAATCATAAACAAAGACAAAGCACTCTACAGATTTGTTAGGTGATAGCTAATGGATAATGATATTAATATACTATTGGTTTCAGCTTCACCAAGAAGATATGGAGCTGTAGGTTTTGTTGAGAAATTCGTTATTGAGTTAGGAAAAGATGTAGAGAAAATAAATATTAGTGCTATAAATGTTTATGAATACAACATACAGCCATGTATAGGCTGTGTATCTGATAATGTTAAATTCTGTGTATTTCCATGCATCATAGAGGATGATATGAGGAATCTATACAATACTGTATTGAAAAGTGATGGATTTATATTCATAACACCTGTGTATTGGTACAATATTCCTGGACCACTAAAGAACTTCATAGATAGATTAACAGTTTTAGAAAACGCCATATTCATTGAAGGACGTAGTAAAGTAGAAGGTAAAGTAGCAGGATTCATAGCTGTAGGTAATGACACTGGTGCTTTAGCCGTAATACAGAATCTTATGGCAATAATGAACAGTTTCGGTATCGCGATACCACCATGGGCTTTAGCTTACCATGAATCAGAAGAAGATCCTGTGAATAATGAGAAATTTATACTTGATGTAGCTAATGTCTTAAGATGTGTAGTTCTTATGGTGAAACTCTTAAAAGGAAAAATACATCATGTAGACTACTGGTATAGAGCTGACGATGACTACGTCTCTACTACAATAAATATAGCTAAGAGAGTCTATAATATGCTTCTAGATGAGATTAATTAATGGATATAGTTTAGATATCATTAGCTATATGAAGTTAATTATGGAAATGCTCAAGAAACAATCTCTACAACTAGAGATCTTTACTTAAATTTGGTCCTAGGCTCCAGATCTTTTTACTTCTTGTTTAACTACTAGTTTTGCTGGTTTAGTTTTCCTAGCATTAATTAGATCAGAAATCTGATTTACAATATTTCTAAGGTTTTCAACATTATTTTTGTGGATACTACGTCTTTTTGGATCTATAGGTATGTTGAATTGTTTAGCTAGATACGGTGTAAGACCTGCTTCTTTTATTTCACCAATACTATATCCTCTCCCTACTCTAAACATTGTAGCTATTCCCCTATACTTCGTTATCTTAGGCATTTTAACCATAGGGGGAGGTATTACAACTACTACTGTATTTTCGTTAGCCATTGTCTACACCATAGATTACCAATGGTTTCTAGCTTATAAGCTATTCTTAAACCTATTCTTTTATCTTGATAGGTATATCCTGTTCAAATAATTGGTAAGCTTTAGACCAAACTATACGTAAAACAATACCATTAGTTTTTATATTCATTTGTTTAAGAGTCTCTATATCGATTTCGTAATCTAATTGTTCGTGAGGTTCTAAGGACTTCAATGATGCTCTGTATATAGGAATACCATGTCTAATTATCACTAACTCTAGTTTATCACTTCTGCTGTTACCTACATTTGTGAGCTTAAGCTTTATTGTAGATTTCTCGATTTTTAGATCATTAACAACTATTTTTGGAAACTCTGAATACCTAAAGATAATGCATGAGAATATGTGTCTTAGACCCTCATTATCGCTAGTGATACTGAATGCTGTAATATCGTTTCTATCCAGTTTCACTTCAACAACATTGTATCCTTTAAACAACTTTATCTTTCTCTCATCACTATATGTAGCTACATTTAGTAAACTATTTGATGGAGATACTACTCCTATATTCAAAAGAATTTCGTTGGCTTTAAAAGATGGAGCAATATTGAACGAGTTTTGAATGGGATTAGCTAACGTATATGGATCTACTTTACAATAAATATGTATGTGAAAACCTTTATAACGTAAAAGCGCTACTAATGTTGCACCATCTAGATATATGTAGCCTTTTGCATTACATGATATCTTTAGCAAAACTTCATTACTGTTCACAATTTTCGAAACATCATATACAAAAACTGACTGTACATAGCTGTCATTCATTATTTTCTCTATATGTGGTTTAAATTCTCTAGTTAGGATTACATTGTTAAGAGCTATTTTCCACTTCATAACATCGATATTTACCGATCTAGTAATTGATAGAATTAGATAAGCTGCCTCGATTTCGGAAGTAGGTAGAGTTATTTTCGAGATGATGGATTCTTTATCTTTACTGTTATTGCAAAGTACCTTATCCTCAACAAAATTATGTACATAGTACACAGCATCACTATATTCTCTTTGAATTACTATTGCCACCTATACACACCGCATTAATGCTTTACCAGAAACCTTAGATATTTTTATAGACTTAAAAAATTACCATAGTAATGCTATGCAAATCGATATAGATAGTTTAGTATCATTTATGCAATATTTTCTTGATATCTTCGACAAGTTCGCAGAACTTGCATATCGATCTATTTGGTGATGTTGGTTCTCCACAAATTTTACAGGTAGGTAAAGCTATACGTGGTTTCACGAGTATGTTGGCTATTGTGTTGTCCAAGAATTCTAAAAGCTTTAGCTGAACACCTGGATAAAGCTTCTCTAGCTCAATCAATACATCTCTAACTTTTGTTCTAAGTGTAGGTCTTGTTACTATATAGGGACATTCATATTCTTGAAAAGTATATCCAAGTAGGTATGCATAATATGCAGATTCATATTCGTATATGCTTCTCAATGGTTTAACTCTCTTAACCAGTTTGTCGCTATGTGTTTCACTTAATGGATGAAGTTGTGCAAGCCTCATTACATCACCACGTATAATGTTTATAATATATGTCTGAATCTCGTCATCAAGATTATGTCCAGTAACAACTTTGTTTGCTTTTAGTTCTCTTGCATACATGTTTAAAATTCTTCTCCTAGCTATTCCACAATAAGTACATGCAGATATAGAGTACATATTGTTTTCTTTAGCGTATTCTAGATAAAACCTCATAAACCTATCAACACTAAAGTCTAGGATTTTCTCCATAGATACATAAATACAGTCTACACCAATATCTGAACAGAATTTTCTTACCGCAATATACATATCTTCACGTGTATAGCCAGCTATACCTTCATCTATCATTACACCAATTATGTTGTTAGGGTTAACTATTTCTGAAAGTATATGTAGTACAACATAACTATCTTTGCCACCAGAGACTCCTACAACTACCCTATCTCCAGAACTTATCATAGAATAACGTGATATCTGTTCTTTAACTCTATAGCGTATATCGTTAATGAAGCACTCTTTACACAACCTTCTTCCACTATGTTTCTGAAAGAATGTGGCCTGATTTTTGCCACAGACGCTACATATGACCATATATTGATATCCCACTTAACCATAATCGATTAATACATGATACTGTTATCTCTATCACTGTGCTTAATCTACTGACCTCCTCCCAGTCCTAAAGGACGAGGATTCTGGGAAGGCTTGAAGCTACATTCCCGTTCTCGGGGTTCAGCTCCGCGCCTGGTCTCAGGCGCATTACCCCCTACCCCACACATAGCAGGGCTCAGGGATATGGTTTCTTGATACCTAAAGAATACAGAGCTTATAAACATTACCACATTATCCCCGCCCTAAAGGGGGTTCAGCTCTGATGTAGGTTTATATCGGTTGATGTCATTGCTTCATCTCTTTGTTCCCCTGCATTGGTCTTGGGTTTGCATCACCCTTAGGGGCGTTCAGGGGCACCCCTAGACCCCACATCTTGAGTACCTTAGAAATAAGTTTATGCATGCGATTACATCTCTATCTCCTATGAATCCACATCTAGTGCATCGCATTACTCTATTACCGTTGCTCTCGAGTTTGTTTCCACATCTTGGACAAGTTGATGATGTCTTTACTGGGTTGACGTATCTAACTGCTAGTCCTCTCTCTAATGCTTCATATACTATGGTGAACTGCATCTTTCTGTAGAACCACAGGGATAGCTTCTTGTTGAAATTGCTACCTCTATTCACGTTACTCCTGAGATTGCTTAGGTTTTCAAGAACTATGATTGAGCTGTGTTCATTAGCTATCTTCGCTACTCTATCACCCAGCTTGTGTGCATAGTCCCAAGCAATACTCCTTATTCTTTCTCCATGTCTTTTAATCGCTCTTCTAACTCTTCTGATGAATCTCCATGACTTTGAGTACTTTCTCTGAATCTTCTCGATCCATATCCTGTGCGTCAGTATCTTTCTGAGTAGTGTCTTGAATCGCTTCAGCTTCAACAACTCTCCACTAGGTGTAAACACAGCTAGCGTAATATTGTCGAAGTTCATGTCAACAGTCATAACAGTTCTAGTTTCTCTTGGTTCAACTGTTTTCCTGAAGTATACTGCTACATAGACCTTGTCTCCAACTACCTTCACAGCTATTTCGTAGTTGCTCCAAGCTCTGAACTTCTCTATCCTGTCAATAGATGTTAGTAGTCTTAGTTTAACCTCTCTACCGCTATGTATCTTTAGAACAAGCATTCTGTTCTCTAGGTCTAGCTTGTAGTCGTATTTATCTATTCTAGCTGATAGTCTTCTTAGAACCGGTTTCTTCCCACCGTTCTGCTTACTGGCTCTAGCAATTGCTTTAGCGTAGACGTAGATCTGCTTCACGTGGTGTGCTCTGAAACCGTGCTTCCTGAGCTCATTGTAGAACATTCTGTGCAGAGTTTTAATTGAAGGCACTTTGTTTAAACTCCACAGCTTGTTGATAACGAATTGAGTTGCATCACGGTACAACCTCAGGAACTCAAGTAGAGTAAGATAGTCATCGCTACCCTTGGGGAGAGCTCTCATCTTAAGTGTTTCAACAAGCTCTCCCTCCCTCATCGAGAAGCTCCACCACTACTCAGCATAGACATAAGTGTTTATAAGGCTTTCTATCAGTTTTACTTATGGGTGATAGATTAGCTGACAAGTTCTACTTCGTTAAGTGCAGTGTTATAAGGTACAGATACGGTGCACCAGTACTCTACCCACTGGGGAAAGACAAAGAAAAGATCAAGCACCTCCACGGAAAAGAAGTATATGTGCTAATCATAGCAGAAGAATAAAATCACCCAATACAAACCTATAAGAAACCCGAAACAGTTGCGCGAGGCTTTCGGGATTGTAAAGCTTATGATTTTGTGTATAGATATGTATACCAATGATCATGAATTAGAATGTTTCTTAATAGCCATAGAATGTATTATGACAGGAGGTATATCTGAAGTGTTTATATTTACAGATAATGCTAGAGTACTATTTAAGTATTACTCTACAAATTGAGTTTCACGATAGGATGTATCTATATTAATATATATATTATAGGGATATGTATGAAGTGAATAGTAATGTGTAGGTATCAATAGTTATGACGATAAAGCCTATAGATATGGTTATTCTTGATGCTTATCAAAGATATGGCCAGAAACTCTACATAGTTCTGTCTACAGCAATAAAAATAACAAAAATGAATAGATTGAAGGGAACTAACACTCTTGGCGACTTTGAGTATAGATCTCTCGTAGAAGAACTTGAAAAAGCTAACTTTAGCTATAACCCTTCTATGATGTTAAGAGCTCTAGAAAAAGAATATGGAATTATAGAGACAACATACAAATCAGGTAATCAGCGATGGTATCGATTTAAAGATTTAGAAGAAATAGAAAGAGCATTAAACTCGGTTGCTGGAATAGTTGCAGATGTTGATGAACCTGAGGTAGTGATGCTTAAGATACAGATGAAGAGTCTCCAGTTAGGTTACTGGCTTAAAAAACTAAAACACATGAGTATAAAGCAGAACATTAGTACAACTGATGTAGAGATGTTTAGGCGATTCGCATTTGATGTTTTACCAAAGCTTGTACATATATTGAAGAAAGCAGAAGAATATGAAGATCAACTCTATGTTGAAATAAATATGTTGAAAGAGATCTTAGGATTAGCCACTATTGTAGCAGATAGAGTTGATCTAAGTAAAACCATAAATGATACAGGAGTTGGTATCAAATTAAGAACAGAATATGCAGATATAACAGAATATTCACATACTTAGTCTAGAAACTTATCAGCTAAACAATACTTATGATATGATTACGGTACAATAGATATTGATTGTTATACGTCATCATAATCATCTTTAATATGAATAGAAGATCTAGAAATGTATACATCTAGACCTATATTTATCCTCTTTCTAAGATACTCTATAAGGTCTTCTGCATTCTTTATTATCTCTTTATCTATTCTTATTTTCTCACTAGATACTTCTACAGTATTGTTCATGATGATATCAAGAGGTATTATTTTCCATGAACGTAATTCTGCTACCTTTACAGCAATAACTGCTTCACCTTCAGCTCGTCTAGCAAATTCTTTTAGTTTTTCAATTTGTGTTCTATCTATATAGATGTGATCTAGTTTAGATCTCTTCTTAACTTCTATCACAAAGATGTGTCTATTTTTAATGGCTACAACATCTGGATATACACTTCTCCTGATTTTAGCACCACTAGCCGGACCTCTTACAACAGCAAAACCTAATTTCCACAGCTTCCTTACGAGCTCTCTTTCAGCACTTATTCCACGTTGTCGCCTCTTTGGAAGATTCTCTTGCAATATACCATCACTATAACGATTTTATGGTATTCTGATTTCGATTTCGTAACCCATTTTACTTAACCTCTTTTTAATCCGTTTGATGGATTTTAGTACAGTTTCTGTATATAGTGACTTAGGTATGTTTAAGATTACGACTTTGTTGTTCACCTCTATATCTGCATAGGGAATATATTTCTTCACAAGTTCAACAACATGTTGGGATTTCTGTTCTTTCAAAACCTTTTTAACTGGTACAACGACTGTTTGTTCACCAAATACGTATATCTCATACTCAAGTTCTCCTGATAGAAAGTCTTTAACCTCTACTACTGGTCTAGCTAAATCAGCTTCACGTAAACCTGTGGGAAGCTTTACAGTAAGCTCAACTTCGTATATTTTAGATGCTGAACCTTTCTCTATAAATATAACAGTATCTATAACACTAGGTATCATACCTATGTCAACTCTACCTATAAACCTTTGTATAGCATCTATCGGAGATGTTGCATGCACTACTCCTATCATACCTATGCCTGCTAATCTTAAATCAACATATATCTTAAAGTCTTCATCATCTCTCATTTCATCAAATACTGTATAGTCAGGTCTACTAAGGAGAAGAATGTCATGAAGTTCTCTTGATGATGCATAGAATTTCGAGTATTGAGACACAATTGGTGGTAGCTTCATATCTCTTGGAGACTCTATTGTTTTCACGATTTTTCCTTTACGGCTATAGTATTCTGCTAATGCTTGAGCAAATGTGGTCTTACCCATACCTGGTGCTCCTGCTATTAAGATACCTTCTGCTCTCTCATCTAATCTCTTCATAACCTTAGGCGGTAGGTTATAATCTTCTAGCTTTAGCTTAACTATCGGTTTTGTTATCGTTATCTCATACCCTGTACCTATAGGTGGTGTAACAATAATTATTCTATAGTCTTTGAGCTGTAACAGCATTACTCCTTTACTCTCTATCTCTATAAATCCTTCACCAGCTTTTGCCCGTCTAACTATCTCTTCAATTAACAACTCGACAATATCTCTGGATTGAGGTCTTTCGACTACTACAGCTAGAATCCATTCGCCAGGACGCCCCTTCTTTGCTAGAATCGGAGATCCTTCTTTTATGTGGAGGCTTAGAGTATTGTGATCAAAATATTTCTCGAACCAGAGTTCTTCGTCAATTGATCGTTGAAGCAAAACAACATCTATACCCATTATTTCACATAATGTTTTCTGCATTTCATTATGTGTTAGAATCTTTGCACCAATCTTCTTAGCTAATTCTCTAGCTAATTGATCTAATTGAGAAATATCATTTATGGCGTCTAAACGATATCCGGAATCCATAAACGATATCTCTATATCGTTCTCATTTCTAGCTATGTTTATAGCATTATACACCTCTTGTATACAGAGTAATCCTAAAGCACTTCCTTGTAGAGCTTTACTCTCGAAATAATTTATGAACTCTCTAGGTATGATTATCTTACCCTTTATTTGTTTTTCCTTCACGATTCTAGATAAGCTTCTCTCTATTATCACAGTAGTATCAGGTACGTAGAGGTCTTCAAATGCTATCTTCATTTGAATACCCTATTCTTAGCTATGTAGTGGATATGTTGAGTAACTTAAAAATAGATTAGAAACAATTAATTATGTATAAGTCTATAAATCATAACATAACCTCGTAATGGGGTTAAAATAAGTATAGATCCATATCTAATGTAAAAGATATAGACAACAATATGAGATCTCCGGTCTTCTCAGTAATAATTAGAAAGTCAAATGATTCATTAAAAGAAATAAAATGCTTTACCTATTAATTGAATATGATCTGTAAGCTGCTTCAGCCATATCTCTTATAACTTTTGCAGGGTCTTTAGCTTTCATTATAGCTGATGCTACTAGAACACCTGCTGTTCCAAGTTTTATAGCAGCTTCTACATCTTCTGCTGAAGATATTCCTGCACCTGTAAGTATTATTACCTCTTTATTTACTTCTCTAACCTTTTCTACAGTATTTGTAACTATTTCTGGTTTAGCTTTAGAGACAGCTATACCTGTTCCTATAAGTTCCGGAGGTTCTACAGCTAGTGCTGTGGGTTTTAATGTAGCTATAGCTGCAGCCGCTATAGGTGTATCTGCACATACTAGTGTCTCAAGGTTATATTTTTTCGCGTTTTCAACTATTGCAACAATTTCATCAAGCCTAAGCCTATGTTCACTATGATTGACTAATACACCTCTAACCCCTATATCCTTAAGAGCTGATACAGGAAGCCAGCCAGTATATGCACCAAAATCGTATGGATCAGCATGTTGAGCATATACAGGAATAGAAACTTCTTTAATCATGCTCCTTAATTCTGTAGCTGGAGGTATAACTATAACCTCTATATCAAATTCTCTTGCTACTTTTTCAGCATGCTTAGCTATATCTATTGCTTTAGACCCAAAAGACGTATTATATGCTTTATAGTTTATTGCTAATACGGGAACCTTCATACATCATTACCTCACATAAGAGGATCTCACATATATACATTGCTATATATACGTAATATATATGTGTAAATTAAGGTGGGTTTATTAATTAAGTTCATGAAACGTAAAAAAGAGATTCATTACTCCAATAGCTCTGTCTTAACCTTAGGTCCCTTAACTTGATATAACTTAGCTTCTGTAAATCTATCCTGTAGCTTCTGTAGTACTTGTGGTAATGTGGTATACTCCATTTCCTCAGGTCCAAGTCTATGTGGCATAAATGGTCCATGCCTTCTCATGTATTCTGCTATCGTTTGAGCTAATCTTCTAGTCTCATCAAATGCAGGATCATCAAAGAGATCTGCTGGTCCTATAAGTCTTCCATTCTTTATCTGGAATCCTAATGCTACAACTCTTGGTGGACCATCAAATCTCGTACATCTAGCGTTACGTTGACCTACTGGCATTAATGGTCCAAAGTGGCTTCCTCTCATCCAACCTGCTACAAGATGTGGAAATGCGAAAGCCTCTATAACTTCTCCAACTGCTGGAAAACCTGATTGAGCTCTAACAATAGCTACAGGATCATCTTTACCTACATACTGGCCCGCTATGAGATTTAGTCTCTCTACAGCAACAACTGCAGCAATTTCATTATCACTCTTCCTAAATATCCTTCTTATAACAAATCTTCCTGGTGTACCTATAAGAGCTAAAAGATCGTACATCTCTTCAGGAGAATTAAGAACAACATATTTACCAGCTATAACGTCGTATACCTCGAACTTAAATCCATCATGAATCTTTGGATCTATGACTAGCCCTGCTGTATTGAAGGGATCTGCAAACACTCTGAAGAGTGGAAGATTAAAGGCGCCGGGCTCAGTTTTATCAGCCATAAAGACTATTACTGGTTCTGAAGGTCTTTCCACAAACTCCATCTCAGCTGCCGATGGACCTAGACCTCTAACATTTCCAGAAAATGCTTCTGTAAGTAAATCTTGTCCTGCAGCATAGAGTCCTAGTTCTTTAGCAACTTTAGCTGCTTCTTTGAATGCATTCCAAGCTGTTTCATGAACTTCAGAAGCATCAACACCTTTTCTATGAGTCATTATTAGCTCTAGATCATCTCCTACATGCGTTATATAGTAGTCTATCAATATACCCTTGCTTTTTGCTTCAGCAAGAACTTTAGCAGCTGCAGCCATGGTGTCTGGATGAACCATGTGGTGTCCTGCTAATGAACCTATATCAGCCTTAATAACCGAAATGGTTGTTTTTTCACCCATTTAATTTACACCAAATTCCATACATGTACTATTAAAAATAAATTTTACTAATATATTGAGTTTAACAGTATATAAAGTATACACCCTATAGGAACCAATTTCTGTTGATTTAATCTAAGTAAAAGTATTGTCCTATAGATTTCTGGTATCTATCTAGATAACTATTGGGCTTATTTATTCTAGGTCTACCTGATTGAGGATCTCTCCTCATCGTTATATTGAGTTCTTTCAAGAAATTATTGAATGTTTTAGCAACAGCATCTGGAGCATTTCCATATCCCTTTGAGCCGGGGATCCCTGAAAAGAACATAAGCCTATCTACGGCATAGTCTATGAGCAATACATTGTGGTCAACAACAAATATTGATGCCTTTCTTATTCTTGCTACACGCCTTATTACTCTCGATACTGATAACTGATCTTCTACATCTATATGAGATGAGGGTTCATCTAGAAGATATATATCGGCTTCTTGTATTAGTGTACGAGCTATATGAAATTTCTGTAATTCACCTCCACTTAAAGTGGATACATCTTTAGACATTAGTCTATCAAGGTTAAGCCGCTTAATTATTTCACTATTCATCCAATTACCTTCAGCTAGAGCCTCCTTGTTTGCATTCTTTAAGCATTCTTCAACAGTCATACAACCTTCTATCTCTCTTGGGAGATATTGAGGTTTATAACTTAACTTAAATGCTACAGTTGTTGTGTAACCATCATCAGGCTTGATTTCGCCTGCAAGAATTTTTATGAATGTTGTCTTACCTATGCTGTTAGGACCTACAATCCCTATAACTTCACCTCTATGCACCTCTCCGGGCTCTACATAAAGCTCGAAACTGTTTAATCTCTTCCTAATTGTTCCCCAAGAACATAATACCTCGCTATATTCTACCTCTCTCTCATTCCTAGATTCATGTAATCTAAATGTTATACTCTCAGATCTTATCTTCATATTTTCAGAAGGTAAGAAACCTTTTAAATAGTAGTCTATACCAGCATTAGTTGGGTACAGATTTGAAAATATACCATAAGTACCTGGTACACCATATGTTATAACAACATTATCAGCTACATAGTCTAGGAATGTTAAATCATGATCTACGATAAACACGTATCTATTGCGTGCTACAAGTTCATCTAATGCTTTAGCAAGTACTACTCTTTCTTTTATATCTAAATAGCTAGTAGGTTCATCAAATAGATACACATCTCCTTCTTTCATTAATGCAACAGCTATAGCAAGTTTCTGTAGTTCTCCTCCACTTAAGATGCTAATATCCTTGTCAATAATGTTTTCCATATTTAATACTGATATAACGTCCCTAAATAATCCACGTTCATCAACCTTTGCTAGAATTGATTTTACACTACCCTTTTTAACGTATTTAGGTATATACTCTATATACTGAATCTTATGAACTATCTTTAGATTTTGAGCATAAAGGTTAGCAAAGTATTCATAGAATTGTGTACCCTTAAACTTATCAAGCACATAGTCTGTCTTTACCTCACCTTCATATTTACCAAAGTTCGGGATAATGTTACCAGACAATATCCTTAAAGCTGTTGTTTTACCTGCACCATTAGGTCCTATGATTGCTACAAACTTTCCTTTTACGGGGATAGGTAGCCCATATAATTTAAATGCATTGGGTCCGTATCTATGGATAAGCTTTTCCTCTATTTCTTCTGGAAGATTCACTATCCTTATTGCAGCAAAAGGACATTTTTTGATACATATACCACAAGCAATACATTTATCCTCGTATATGAGTGGCTTTCCATTTTTATTCTCACTAAGCTCTATTGCTTTATAAGGTCTTGTTCTATTTATTGGACAAAACCTAATACACGGTATACCACATTTTTGTGGATTACAAAGATCATAATCTATTGAGGCAACTCTAACCATTAATTATTGACCTCTCTAGAAATCTAACTTGGTAGTTAAAGTAGCAAAAAAATGCTTTAGTCATATACCCGAGGCTATCACCATTCTTCTTCTTCCCACTCTTCCTCTTCTTCCCACCATTCTTCTTCTTCCCACTCTTCCTCAAACATCATTTATCTACACCAGCATTAGCTTCACAAAACTGGGATTTAAAAATATTTTCTGTAGATAATTTATTAATGTGCTTAAATATATCACAAAGAACATGTATCTGTAACTCTAATCTTTAATTAATAGATTGCTACATCCAATAATTCCTAAGACTATCTTGCCATATTCAATACTATCAAATATTCGAATTCTGTCTTCACCAATCTTTGTCTTTAAGTAATCGACGTAAAATTGATTTAGATACGAATCATGAGTCTCATACACGAAACTGCATTTAGTATTCTCTAAAACATTTCTCAATACTTTTGAAGTACATTCATTAATTGAATAAACAAGTAGAAGTTTATGTCTATCTGAAAATCTTGAAAGATACTTATTTAGTACTGTATGTATTTGTCTTTCTGCAAAAAACCTTATGTAGAATTCTAGCTCTGGCTTTCTTGCTACATTCTTCTTAGTTTCCACAGCTTTAACAGTATTAAAGAAAGCTAACACGATATTCTGCCATGGTGCCTTGAGCCCTTGGAGCAACATACACAATCTTACTCCACTACATAATTCATTAACTTTTGTACAAATTTCTTCATATTGATCTGACTCACATTGAATAAATGCTAACAGTATCAAATAGATCCTCCATGGGCTATAGGTACAATTGTTACAATGTCCTCATTCTTTACTACAATATTGCTTATTCCACCATAAACGTTAATGTCAATATCGTTAACTAATATCAAGTATTCATTTTGAAAATCACTATCATCAAATATTTTTTTGAGTTCAGATACAGCATCAACAAGTCTAGCGAAAAAAATGTGTAGAGGTTCCTCGCCAGGAATCTCTACATCTATTTCAGATAAACCTAATCTTGATCTTAAATGACCTAGAAATCTTACCTTGACTATCTATGTCACCCTTTGTTCCTAATCACGACTCTGATTGTCTTTCTCTTAATTTCACCAGATGCGTAATGTATCCTGCAATCTGATTACGTAACTTCTTGGATTTTGTACTAACTAATTTAGAAACTAACTCTTTATTGTATTGAAATTCCGGCTTAAACATATCTGGATATAATGTTAATAACTTTCGTGCAGTTCTTTTCACTATACCTATTCTAACTTTTCCCATGATATCACCACATTCACTAGTTGTTACATTACCTATCAATATACACAGACATACTCTATAGACCTAAATTAGCTCTAAGCTTTAAAGGTTTCATGGAAATGGACATGCTATTTTCATTAAAATTTATATAGAACCTCTGTAGATGAACGTTATTCGGTGTAGGTATATGGCTCAACAAGCTCTACCGCCCTATGAACCCACAGGCATACCTGTAATAATACTAAAGGAGGGATCTAGTAGAACCACGGGACGCGATGCATTAAGAGCTAACATGATGGCAGCTATAACTGTGGCTGAAATGATAAAAACGACATATGGACCTAGAGGAATGGATAAAATGCTTGTTGATGCATTAGGAGATGTGACAATAACAAATGATGGTGCTACTATATTAGACAAAATGGATGTACAACACCCAGCGGCAAAAATGCTAGTTCAGATAGCTAAGGGACAAGATGAAGAAGCTGGTGATGGTACTAAGACTGCTGTAATAATTGCAGGTGAATTACTGAAACGTGCTGAAGAACTTCTAGACAAAGGTTTACATCCTACAGTTATAGTTAGTGGATATAAGAAGGCTTTAGATTATGCATTAACAATAGCTCACAACATAGCTGAAGATGTTGATGTAGAAAGTTCTTCAGCTGATGAAATACTAAAGAATGTTGCTATTTCATCCTTAACTAGCAAAGCTGTACATGGTGCACGAGAGTACATTGCAGACCTAGTTGTTAAAGCTGTTAGACAAATAGCTGAAAAGAGAGGTGAGAGATGGTACGTCGATATAGATAATGTTCAAATAATAAAGAAGAAAGGTGGAGGTCTACTAGACTCACAATTAGTATACGGTGTTGTTCTAGATAAGGAGGTTGTTCATCCAGCTATGCCTAGAAGGGTAGAAAAAGCGAGAATAGCTTTACTCGATACTCCTCTAGAAATAGAAAAACCAGAAATTGATGCAGAAATAAGAATAAGCGATCCTACACAAATACGTAGATTCCTAGAAGAAAAAGAAAACATCCTCAATAGCTATGTCGAGAAGATTGCTTCTGTTGGTGCTAATGTTGTTATTTGTCAGAAAGGTATTGATGATGTTGCTCAACACTATCTAGCTAAGAAAGGTATTATGGCTGTTAGAAGAGTCAAGAGAAGCGATATGGAGAAACTAGAAAGAGCTTCGGGAGGTAGAATAGTCAGTAATATTGAAGATCTAACAGAAAAAGATCTAGGTGAATGTGAATTAGTTGAAGAAAGAAAGGTTGGCGAAGATAAAATGGTATTCATAGAGAATTGTAAGAATCCTAAATCAGTATCAATAGTTCTTAGAGCAGGACTAGAAAGACTTGTTGATGAAGCAGAAAGATACGCTAAAGATGCCTTGAGTGCTGTTGCAGACATCTTTAGACTACCTAAAATAGTGTATGGAGCTGGAGCCTTTGAAATTGAGCTTGCTAAATATATAAGAGATTACGCTAATAAGGTTGGAGGTAAGGAGGGTCTAGCTGTAGAAGCATTTGCAAGAGCTATAGAAGGTATTGTTGAGACTTTAGCTACAAATGCTGGACTGGATCCTGTTGAAATAATTATGAAGCTTAGAGCAGAACACATGAAGTCTGAAGGTAAATACATAGGATTCAATGTATTTACTGGCGAACTAATAGATGCGAAGAAACTAGGTATAATAGATCCTCTCCTAGTTAAACTATCTGCACTAAAAGCAGGTACAGAAGCCGCTACTCTAATCCTCAGAATAGATGATGTAATAGCAGCATCTAGGAGGAAAGAGGAAGAAAAGAAGAAAGAAGAAAAGAAGGAAGAGGAAGAAAAGTAAACACTTATACTCTAGCTATTTTAACAAGTATAGGTTCAGCTAACTCTGGTAAAACAACTAATGCCTCACCAGGTTTTAGTGCAGAAATCATTTTTTTATGTTCTTTTCTAAATGGTATAGCAGATACAACTGTCTTTATATCATTGGAAGACTTTAGTGAATGTATTATCTTTGTATTGGTATTTTTAAGTACCACAGATGATAGCATTGAAGGAGCTTGAGTAATTACAACAAAACCTATATTCCATTTTCTTACTTCGGCAATCAAGTTAGACACGGGATTCCCTGAATATAGTACATTATGAGCTTCGTCAACTATTATCAATACTGGCTTCACTATGTTGTTATACTGAGCTTTAATTACTATGGATCTAATCAATAGAGATGATAAAACTCGCTTCACCCTGGTGTTCGGTATATACGATATATCGAATACATATATCTTTTCTTTATCGATAACTACTTTTTTAAGCTTGTTCCAATATATCTTCAGATAATCACTTGAAAGCGGCTTCAATTTCCTCAATAATGCTTCTCTCGATTCTGTAAACCATCGTGCAGATGCAGAACTGTTCTGCACAATATCTATTATCTCATCTATACAGTAGCTACTGCTAGTAGTACGTCGAGAAACAATGTTTATAGCATCTTCTAATATATGGGCTTGAGGAGGCGTTAATTCTAATGCACTTTCCAGAATCTCTAAAAATGATAGAGGTTCTTTCTTTATCAACTCTTCAAAACTTAGTGGTTCTAAAATTGTTCCATTCAATGGATTTGTATAAACCATACTGTTTTTTAGTTGTATAAGCTCTTTGTATTCTCCATGCCAATCAAGCACTACTACGGCATAGCCATTTTCAGCAGATTTTTCCGCTATTATCGATGCTGTTGTTGATTTACCACTACCGGTAGAGCCAACGATAGCTATGTGTCTAAATATATGATCATTATTAAGCGTAACAATAATCTTTGGATTAGAATACAAATAACCTAATGATATTGTTCCGTGACTGAATATAGATGATAAATACTCGTATTCTTCAACAGTATTAATATTGTAAGAAGGATTCACAGATAGAGCATGTAGATGTACTGGTGTTTCTTCTTTTTCTCCTCTTTTTAGGATCTTAATTAAGTAATCAATTGGACTCTGTAGACCAAGACATTCGTTAAGCAATGCTAAAGGATCACTCTTAACTAAGCATTTTATTTCACCTTGTCCAAGGGTTTCTACTAATGCACAAATAGTATCTAGTTCTTTGAGTACCTCATCATTTGAGTTACACATTACAATAAGATTCGACTTGACACTATATGGATTAATGCACGTCACAAATACATACTTTCTATTACTTGAGCTCCTATGATTCAAAACAGCAATAATATCTGAAACTCTACTGAGATACTGACCATCTCTAGCTTCATCACCATTAGTAAGTACAAGCTCTAGTGTACCTATGAATAGATTTTTTCCATAAGGCTCAATATGTAGTTGAGCTAAACTATCAACTTTCTCAAGAAATATACTAACGTTTTTCCTCTTAATTATACCGACCCCAATATATGGAGATCTATTAAAGTGGTTTAAATAAAAATATAAACAGTACTTATTGTTCATAAACTGTAGAATAGCTTAGAAGGTAATGAATATGGAGTTCAGCTGTAAGGTAGTAGATGTTGCAGATTCGTATTTACCAAACGTCAATATACTGAATATTGATTGTGGTATAGCGATAATAAAAATGGATATACATAGAGAACTTAACCTTGCTAGAAAAGGAGATTTAATTAACATAGGTATATACAAATCATTACCACCATATGTTGCGGGTAAGGATTTTTTAGCCCATGGTTACGTTATAACCAAGAAGAAAGATAACAACTATACAAACATTTACATAAGTTTATGGGGATATTTAGTAGTCATTAAAACTAACGAAATTAGATTAAATGAGTATCTAAATACTATGGATAAAGTATACATAAAACTGTGGAAATAGTTATCTACAAAATAATGATAAGATACAAAGAGAGTAACATGCTCTAGTTTGGGAAATGTAGCAATATTTACAGCATATCATACGGATTAATAATACTTATTATATCTTGTTTAGAAGTAGATATCGTAACTTAGGTGAACTCACTATGAGTTATGTCACGCGAAGCATCTCTGGTGAACTTTCACGTTTAATGGATAAAAAAGTTATAGTAAGACTGGTAGACGGAAAAGTCTATGTAGGTAAAATGCTATCCTTTGATCCTAACACGCTTCATATAGTATTAGGTGATGCAGAAAGTAATGATGGAAAGAAGTTTTACCGCATAATTATTAGTGGAACAAGAGTTTCTGAGATTCTTATAGAAGAGCAGCCACTTTTTGATGCTGAAGAATTTGCCACGATTCTAACATCAAAATTGGGCCTCAGACCTGATGTAATTAAGGTTCTACATGATGTTAATGTAGTAGTAGTGTACGACAGAATAAAGGTTAGTGAATCTGGTGTTGAAGGTGCTGGAAGTTTTGCCCAGAGAATATACGAAGTATATACAGAATATATAGAGAATAAAAAGAGAGGTGCAAAATAGATTGTTTTGAGGTAAAGGATGTAGATCTAGCAGCTAGAATAGGTAAGATTAAGACAAAACGAGGTGTGATTGAGACACCATATATTTTTCCTGTTGTAGATCCAACATTAAAGAATCAATTCGTATCTCTTAATGATATTCGTAGGATTGGATTTAATGCTATTATAACTAATGCATACTTGCTTAAGAAGCGATTACAAAAAGTTGAAGATATTCATAGTGTTTTGAATTTTGATGGAGTAGTTATGACTGATTCTGGAGCTTATCAGCTACTTAGATATGGCAATATAGATATAACTAATGTTGAGATAGTTAATTATCAGTGCGAAATTGGTAGCGATATAGGTGTAATACTCGATGTCCCTACACCTTATGATGCGCCATATGAAAAAGCATTAGAAAGTGCTGAAATAACGTTTCAGAGAGCTATTGAAGTACAAGATATAATTGAAAAGTGTACAAATACACTCTGGACATTACCGATACAGGGAGGTACACATCTAGAGATTTTACAAAAATATGCTATAAAATCTGATAGCATAGTTGGATATGGATATAGTCTATTCGCATTAGGCAGCCCTACAACACTCCTAGAGAACTATATGTTTGATAAAGTTATAGAAATGATAGTTACAGTAAGACTCAACATACGTCCTTCGTATCCTCTTCACCTTTTTGGTGCAGGTCATCCACTCATCATGCCTTTCGCAATAGCCTTGGGTGTAGATATTATGGATTCTGCAAGCTATATTCTATACGCTAAAGATGGACGTTACATGACTAGAAAAGGTACCTATGCTGTAAAAGAATTATCGTATTTTCCGTGCTCATGCCCTGTATGTTCTAAATATACGGTTGAGGAATTCAATAAACTACCTAAACAAGATAAATGGAAACTTTTAGCGTTACATAATCTCTATACATTGTTTAGAGAATTAAATGAGATAAAAGAATGCATTAAAGAGGGAAGACTTTGGGAATATTTAGAAGAAAAAGCAAGATCTCATCCAGCAGCTAAGAGAGCATTTGAAACAATTAAAAAGAATCTAGAGTACATTTACAGAAGAACTCCACGTGAAAAGCCTAAGGGAAAAGCTCTCTTCATCTTATCTGAAGACTCTATATACAATCCCAAGTTAATGTTAGCAAGAAGAGATATTCTTTCCAGAATTTCAAGAATTCCAACAAAAAAGAAATGCATAATATTTGCACCATTAACAACCAAGTCATCGCCTAAAGGATTATATAAAGCTACTACAAAAGAATGTCATCTTTATTTCTACTACCCGATACTGGGCCTAATCCCTTACACTTTGATCAATAGCTACCCCTTCTCACAATTTGAGGCATACAATGAGTTTTCATATAGTGTCATAAAAGATCTAGCTTACACATTTATAGAATATATAATGAATTTGTATAAAAACCTTACCCATATAGTTGAGGTAACGCTATACATACAAAACAACGTTGAATGGCAATATAGATTTGCGGAAACAGTTAAAGAATATCTACAAATATTAAATCAAAAAGGAATAGGAATAAAGATAAAGATATTGAATCTAGGTAATAACCCGACATATTGAAAGTTTTATTCGATTTCGATCTATCATCATATAAACAAACCAGCTATAGTCTACTCTAGTTAAACTAGGCACCTATAACATCGCTATTCTATTTCATATTTAATTCAGTGAGAGATATTAAAGTTAAAATACTACAAAACAGAATACCAGTAGTAGATGATGAAGAAGAGCCGATGTGATACCTAAAGGTTATGATCTTATTATCCTCAGCTGATGTTGAATTATATATCAAATAAGTTATAGAGATAAATTGCTAATCAGACCTATACTTCTGTATAGCGTGTAGGACAATACTGTTGTAAAACTATATGAACATAAGAAAATTCTATTAACTATAGTATCAGACATCATTTACAGAAATAAATTCATTCTACTTTACTTTATCATTCCTATGAATGATTATGTTTTGTTGATAAACTCTTGGTATACTTAACATGAATTAATCTGATTGTATTAGATACTGATGTATCAAGAAAATATTATGTAAGCTAAAGATAAAATCTGTTAGGTAATATCTTTTACTTAGTGACATATATGAAGATACTTATCACAGGGCTTATGGTTTATGACTCAGGTAAAACATGGTTTACTGTAACTTTAGCTAGAAAACTGATTAACAAAGGACTTAAAATATCTATATATAAGCCTGTTGCAGGTCATAGTTTATGGCACCAGTATCCAACTATAATTGAAAGTATCAAAAGAGGTATGCTTTTTGGAGAAGATATTCTTAAATATGGAGAAGTTTTAAATGTAAAGGACATTAAGCAACTCGCATTAATGAATCCCATAGATATCCTATTTGCACCTTTAGATATCGTTAAGTATATTGATGATAGAAATATAGAGAAAGCGTTTGTAGATCTCGAGAACCAGTTTCTACAGATGGTCTTAGCTAGAGTGAGCTTCTGTTCAGATAGTGTAACCAAATATTATGTATTTAGAGAGAATATATCTAGAACTACACATAGAGTAAGAGAGGTAATAGATTTGTTAGCAAGAAAGTTTAATGCTATAGAAACTGATGTTATGATTTTTAATAGATTGCTACAAAGCAAAGAAGTTGATGATCAACTTAGCACATGTTTAGAGATGTTAGCTAAGGATAATGATGTTGTTTTAATTGAATCATTTAATAATTCATTAATACCGTATATAGGGTTAATCAAAGAAGAAATAGATATACTCTTTGTAGTGTATCCTAGCGTAGTGCTAATCTACAGGAGTAGCATTAAGGATTTAATGAGATTTGTGGCACAAAATATCTATGTCTATGGTGATAAGACTCTTGTAACAGATGTATTAGTAAACAATTTTAGATATGATAGATACTACGTGCTTAAACCTAGGGTTTCAGTATATGACGATGATGAAATATTTGATGATATCCTTAAGCATATAGCTTTATAGTTTCTTTGATATATCCATCAATAGTTTCACAAATAATGTATTTAATTGTACTATTGCTAAATCTTCAATTGTTTCTGCTATAGTTTCAGCTTCATATATGTTTGTACCCAATGACACAACACCGTGTTTCTTCAATATCAATGCGTTAACATTTTTTGAAACCTTTTCCGCTACATTTTTTGCCAGCTCTTCACTTCCTGGCTCAGCTTCAGCCACATATTCTATGCCTTTTATATAAAACTTTGATTCTATCAATAAACTAGGATCTAGCTTTATATCTAGTAGATCTAATATCAATACATTTGGATTGTGTGTATGAACTACTGCTGCAATATCTGGTCTAGATTTGTATATAGCTACATGAAATCTCCATTCACTAGAAGGTTTATGATGGCCCTCTATTATATTTCCATTCAAATCCATCTTAATCATATCATCAGTCTTTATCTCAGCCTTATATATACTTGATGGAGTAATCCATATGTATTCTGTGCCAGGTACACGCACACTTATGTTGCCCGACAATGCCGATATAAGTCCCCTTCTGTATAGATTCCTCATAACGGTTACTATATCTTGTTTAATTAGATCATCTATATCATAGAGTTCATAGAGACTTACCATTATAATTACCCTAGAGCATTTATGTCTTGATTAATGAATCCAACTTATGCTTAGAGATAATATGTATTCATGAAGCTATAGATTAAAATTATTGACTATCAATATAAGAGTACTTAATAAAGCTAGAGATCATCTAGAGTTAATGTGAGATTACAGGAGAAGATACATAGATGAATCATCAGTTTCAGAAGGTGATAAATAAATTGAGTTTAAATGTTGAAAAGATTAGAGAAGATTTCCCTATATTCAAGAATAATCCTGATTTGGTGTATCTAGATAATGCTGCTACTACTCATAAACCTATTCAGGTAATAGATGCTATAAGAGAGTTCTATACAATGTATAATGCCAATATACATAGAGGTGTATACAGACTTAGTGTAAAGGCTACAGAACTTTATGAAGAAGCTCATGCAAAAATCGCAAAATTCATTAGTGCAAATAGTTGGGATGAAGTAATATTCACTAAAAACTCTACAGATGCTATAAACATGATAGCTTATGCCTTAGGTTTTACGTTCTTGGAACCTGGAGATGAGATAGTGATTACTATTATGGAGCATCATAGTAATATGCTTCCATGGATAAGGATAGCTGAAATGAGGAAAGCTATAGTAAAATTCGTAGAGGTGAATAGCAACGGTATCCTTAATTATGAGCAACTAGCTGAATTTATTAATAACAAGACTAAAATTGTAAGTGTGACACATGTCTCTAACGTATTAGGTACTATTAATGATTTACAGAGAATATCAAAAATTGTTAGACAAAATTCAGAAGCAATACTTATTATTGATGGAGCTCAATCAGTTCCACATTTACCTATAAACGTAAAAGAATTAGATATAGATTTCCTAGTTTTTAGTGGTCATAAAATGCTTGGACCTACTGGTATAGGGGTCTTATGGGGTAAGAAAGATCTACTGGAAAAAATGTTACCAGCTATCTATGGAGGAGACATGGTAGAGAAAGTGGAAATAATTGTGAAAAATGGTACCATTGTGCATAAACAAATAGACTATAACATATTACCATGGAAATTTGAGGCAGGAACACCAAATATTGCAGCAGGCATAGGTTTGGCCAAAGCTGTAGAATATCTCGAGAACATAGGGATGCAGAACGTTGAGACACATGAAAAAGAGTTAACAAGATACACCATAAAACGCCTAAATGAAGAACTGGGAGATTGTATAGAAATCCTAGGTCCTCGAGACCCAAGTATTCGCGGAGGTATAGTTTCATTCACGATGAAGGGTCTAGATCCCCATGTAATTGCAACACTTCTGTCTATGAATAATGTAGCTATTAGAGCGGGATTTCATTGTGCTCAACCACTTCACACGTTCCTAGGTCTCTCAAAAGGAAGTGCCCGAGCTAGTTTCTACATATATAACGACTATAAAGATGTAGATGCATTTGTTAACGAACTTAAGAAGCTACAGAACCTAGTTAAGTAGATTAAAAAGTGATTATATGAACTAAATATTTAAACTAAATTAAACAAAAATAATGTGGAACAGGTGTAGTATTATGACTGCAACAATAGATCTAACAAAAGAGGATGTATCTTGTGTTGAACACCCTATAGTAAAGCTTGTTAGAACGCTTAATGATCTTAATGAAAGTGAGGTTATAGTGATCGTCAGCAAAGATGATATCCCATCCGGTAAAATACTTGAAATGATAGCTGATAAAATAGGATACAAAATCACCGAAATGATTGAGAACGAGAAAACCATAAAAGCTAAGTTTACTAGGATTTAGATTAATACTATAACTAGACCTTAGTCACAATTTTAGATTATTCAAACTTAATATCACCAAATCAACTACTAAAATATGTCTTATAAATATATAAGTAATGAAGCCTTACATTACTTAACATAATTTTGATGATTTTCCTCTCCAATTAAGTGGAGACCTTGTTATATGTTCCATAGGCTTAGAGTTTGGTATATAATTCAATAAAATTTTGAACATATGTTTTAATTGTTACTCAAATTCTATATTAAGAATGTAATTTTGGTAAGATAGTGAGATACGGATAAGTCAAAACATTATCTACCAACATGCATAACATAAACACTTTTATACTTTTGTATACATTTGTACCTTAAATGTTATATACAGTATTGGGTGCTTTAATGCCTAGAAGAAGAATGGTGCCTATTTCTGAAGAAATAATAGATGAAGCAATAAAAATTGGAGAAAGAATAGGAATACCATACTTGGTTCTTGTAGAGAAAATACTTTCATCAGTTCTTAGGATTATGCAGCATAAGGGTAATATTCTTGATGTACTATCTATGGTGGATGCATTAGATGATATTAAAAGACTTGGAGGAATCCTATTTCCTGCTTCTATGGTTAATAGATCTCTAATAGACTTTAAGAATGAGTCGTTTCAATTACTATGTAATGAATATATCAAAATGTGTACATGGTTTGGTGAACTAAGTAGAATTAAGAGATCTGCAACAGTAAATGAATTTAAATCGGTTCTAGCTTTATGGCTTCCTATAGCATCAATAGATGTCTCACATAATAATAATGACTACAAATTTGTTATAGGATTTCTAGGGTATAGTCCAGAAGTAGTGAGTTTAGCACGATGTATAATTGAAGGACTTATTAGAGGCTACAACTTAAATATGACAGAAATAATAGTTAAAGATTTCTTTATAGTCATTAAGGTGAGAGGCTTTGTCGAAGAGTAGAAGATGTATAGGTATCGACATAGAATTAGCTGAAGAACTAAAAAACATATCTAAATCTAGAGGCATGAGTATTGTTAACTATTTGCGTAAACTTCTAGAAGAATTAATAGATTTAGAGAAACAAGGATATTATGTACCTGAGTTGCTTCATGAAAAAAAGATAGAGTTAGTGTTATCTAAACTAGGATTTGTTTATGTTCCTTCAGAAGTAGTATCAGAAACACTTAAACCTGAAGATGTTGAAACAATAGGAGAAAGGATTGGTAAAGCACTAATCGAACTTGACCTAAATATTGAGGAAATTATAGAAAGAATAGCTGTAAAAAACGATATAGCTATTGTTCAACGTAATTCAATAATATTGATTCCAGCATCTGGTGTGAAAGAAATGATAAAATATATTTTAATTGGTATAGCCAAAGCAGCAGGCATACCTATATCAACATCAGGTAATACTGTGATAATTAGAAGTAGACGATACTAGAAGACAAATATTGTATCACGATTTCTGAAGCTTATTAGGTAGACATCTTTATATGAATTTATAATCCTTTTCTCGCATATTTTTCCTAAAGGTGGTAATGTGTGATAGATCTACTTACATTGTTTATAATATTCTTAATAATCGTTATCATGACTCTAATAATGTCAAGGTACATCAGAATTGTTAAAGAATGGGAACGCTTTATAGTTCTTCGATTAGGCAGATATCAAGGTATTAAAGGGCCTGGACTTGTTTTCTTAGTTCCATTTATAGATAGAGGTATTATTGTTGATCTACGCATTACCACAGTTGATGTTCCTAAACAAGAGGTTATAACTAAGGACAACGTAACTGTGACTGTTGATGCTGTAGTTTACTATCGCATTATTGATCCTGAAAATGCTGTTCTAAAAATTAAGGATCCACATTATTCTGTAGCACTACTTACACAAACCACAATAAGAGATGTCATAGGTCAAGTAGATCTAGATACCTTACTCACTCAAAGAGAAGAAATAGGTAAAACCATACAATCTATTGTTGATAGAATTACAGAAGCTTGGGGTGTAAAGATATCACTACTAACACTAAAGGCTATAGAACTTCCTCAAGGTCTTATAAGAGCTATGGCTAAGCAAGCAGAAGCAGAAAGACTTCGAAGAGCTAGAATTATCGAAGCAGAAGCAGAAAGAGAAGCTGCTAAGATATTATCTGAAGCAGCAATAGTGTATGAAACTCATCCAACGGCATTGAGGTTAAGAGAGCTTCAAACATATACAGATATAGCTAGAGAAAAGAATCTAATAATAATTACTGAAGCTTCGTCTAAGTCCGCATCAACTGCTGCTGCTATATCTACAGCATTATCTGGTAGATATCCTCCTCAGGTTGAGAAGGGTGAAGAATAATATTTATCCCATTATTATATCTATAATGATAATATGCCTTGGTACACCATTTCTTACAGTAGTTGCTACAAGTAAGTCTAATTCTGATTATATTGTTGAAGAGGCATTTATTATAAGGATAGAAGGTTATACCTCACTAATAGATACTCCTGTACAAGAATATGTAACTAACGCTCTCAATATTGCTAAGAACAGGAATAAACCTTTAATAATATATATTGACACCTATGGAGGATATTTAGACCCCGCTCTCACGATATCGAAAAGTTTGCTCGAAGCTGAAGTACCTATAATAGTTTTTGTAAGAGATAAAGCATATAGTGCAGGTGCATTAATATCAATAGCGGCACATGTTCTCGCTATGAGGCCTACGGCTGTCATAGGAGCGGCACAACCAATATCAATAAATCCCGTTACAGGAGAAATAATCTTTATAAACGAAAGTAAAATTTTGAATCCAATACTAAAAACTATGGAATTATGTGCTGAAGCAAGGAAAAGGAATATCACAATTATTAAGCGTTTTGTCTATGAGAATCTTGTTTTATCTGGTAAAGAAGCTCTTCAATATAAAGTCATAGATTATGTTGCTAATAGCATTGAAGAACTTTTAACACATCTTCAAGGTATAGAGATCAACATCTCAGGCATTATTTGGAGACTATATATAAAGCGATATGAAGAGCTCCCTCCGAGTCTAGACATATATACCAAGATATTCCTCAGAAATTCTCTTGTAAATTCATTATTACTTTTTATAGGCATCTTCGGAACACTAGGACTTCTATACACAGGACGTATAGATCTTCTACCTATAACAATCATAGCGTTAATGTTAGCATTATTTGGAAGTGATATAGAGACTAGATCTATATCAATAACACTCATAGCTTTAGGATCTATATTACTATCGATAGAATTATTCATAACGCCAGGATTTGGTGTATTAGGAGTTTCAGGTATAATTGCCATCGTTATAGGATTACTACTAACACCACTACCCTCAACTTTATATACAGTCAGTATTGTAACTCTTCGGAAAATAATAACAATTTTTGCAATAAGTTTTGGAACATTATTTACATTCATACTTTATAAAGCTATATTGGTTATGAAGAAGCCTAAAAGCATTAGATATACACCAGAAGATAAGGTAATCGGAAAAGCTATAGATAGGATAGAGCCTGGGGTAAAAGGATATGTATTAATTGATGGCGAATTATGGGAAGCAGAAAGCAATGAGGTGATAGAGTCTGGAGAAGAAGTAGAAGTAGTAGATAGGAAGGGATTTACTGTAAGGGTTAAGAAGATTTCAAGAAATATGTGATGGTATTACTATATTTATAACCGTATGAAATCTACTTAGATATACATGAGCATAATAGATACAAATATATGATCATGAATCTAGTTCATCTGTATATAGGTGTCTCTATGAAGCTTATAAAGAATAGACATGAATTAATTAAGGGAGATTTACATAAAATTGTTATTGAATCAGTTGAAGAAGCTTTTGATTATGTAGACCCTTATACTGCAATAATCAATAATGTGAAACCTACAGACAGAGGTATTAGTGTAAAAGGTATCAACATAGATATTAGTGGAAAGATTCATGTTGTGGGTTTTGGTAAAGCTTCAAAGAGAATGGCTATGGCAATAAACGATATATTGGGTGATAAGATAGAAGGAGGAATAGTAATAACGCCTAACGAAGTTGGCAAAATAGGGCCGATAATTTTAGTCAAAGGAGATCATCCTATTCCTGGAGAAAATACTGTAAAAGCGTCTAATCAGCTTATAGAATATCTCGAACGTGTAGAAAACAATGATACATTACTTGTATTAATCTCTGGTGGAGGTTCGGCTTTATTTGAAATTCCTGAAGATGGTGTTTCACTTGACGATATAAGATTTATTACGAAAGAGCTTATGAAAAGAGGAGCTGATATATATGAATTGAATGTTGTTAGAAAAAGATTATCTAAAGTCAAAGGAGGTAAAATGTTGAGATATATAAGTGCTAAGAACATTGTATCATTAATAATAAGCGATGTAGTAGATGACAAAATAGATACAATAGCTTCAGGACCCACAGCACCAGATGAGACAAGCTTTTTAGATGCTTACATGATTTTAAAAAGATATGGTATTTGGAATGAAGTGCCGAACAGAATAAAAACTATAATTGAAAAAGGAATTAAAGGAGAAACACCAGATACACTTAAGGTTTCTGATCCAATTTTTAGTAAGGTTATGAACGTCATTGTGGCTAGTAATGAAATTCTTCTTGAAGCATTAGCAGAAAAGCTATCGAAACGAGGGTTTAAACCAATGATTCTTACATCTATGCTTGAAGGTGAGGCAAGAGAGGTTGGAAAGGTATTGGCATCAATAATAAAGAGTATAGACAGATATTCGAAACCTGTAGCTAAACCTGTAGCATTATTAGCTGGTGGAGAAACTGTTGTAACTGTACGTGGTAAAGGAATAGGTGGAAGGAATCAAGAGCTATGTTTGTCGCTTTCTATATCTTTGAAGACAATTGAAAATTACTTAGCTCTCTGCATGGGAAGCGATGGAATAGATGGAATAAGTCCTGCTGCAGGCGCTATAGTTGATGGAAATGTATTTAAAGAAGCTATACAGATGGGATTAAATCCTATCGAGTTTCTTGAAAATAATGATAGCTTCACATTTTTCTCTAAACTAGGTAGAGCTATATTTACAGATTACACAGGAACTAATGTAAATGATATATTTGTGGCTATAATTGTTTAAACCTGTGATTATGCTGATGTTTGCTAAGCAATAGTAGATATGATAATATAAATACCAGTATTGTTAGAAATCTAGTGAGGAAAAATGTTACCCATGAATCCTCGAGAACTTCAAAAACAATTAAGACAGTTAAAGAAGTTAGGCATAAAGATAGATCAACTTGTAGATGCTGAAGAAGTATATATAGTATTAAGTGACAAAAAATTGATCTTAGAGAAACCCGATGTGTTTATAGTCGAGTTTAGTGGACAAAAAATGTTCTATCTAGTTGCCCAAAACATTCGTGAAGAGTTAAAGAAGGATCAACAAATTTCTTCAACACCTACACAAATAGAGATATCTGATGATGATGTACAATTTGTAGCTGAATACACACATGTATCAATTGAAAAAGCTAAAGAAGCTATACTAAAAGCAGGTGGTGATATAGCTAAAGCTATAGAGCTTATAGAATCTGAAAAGAAATCATCCTACACTACATGAATTCTTCAAATACTTGTTAACACAAGGACATAAAATCTCTAAAACATTAAGAACTGTGCTATTGTCTGCATAACTATATTCACCATGAAAGAAATGCATACCTAATTCAATTGACTTTCTTAAGATATCTTCTGGACAGAACATCTTTATATCATTATCCCTATTAGTTGTCATAATTAGAATGGTTATAATAACAATCAAGTATCTGGCTATGTAGTAATTTGCCCTATAGTTGGTTACCCCATTTATACTCAGGTTTATGATGTCTTTACATAGATTCAAATACCATTTTAAACGTATACAAATCTCTCCCATAGCGTAAAGAGACATAAATACTAAATAATTTAAATCTTTTATGTACTTCGAGGCCTCAATATGGTTAAAGATGGTATAAACTACATTATTCAAAATATTTCAGTAGCTATACTCATAACCCTCTTGATTGTGGCTTACATAAATGTTATTGTAATTTGTGTACCTCCACCAGAAGGAATTAGAGAAGAAATCATCGAGTCTGTAACCAGAATTAGAGAAGTAGTATCTAGTTTAACTATACCGCAAGATAGGTTTATGTATATGCTCCAAAACGAATTATATATAATGATGTATATCTTCATACCAGTAATAGGACCTATTAACTATATAGAGATTGTAACTAGATATGCGTGGGGAATAGCTATAACCAGTCACACAAACTCAGACACTATAAGTAATCTACTCATGTTAATGTCTACACCAACACTATATTTACATCTTCTATCTTATAGCTTGATTATGATAGAAGGTAATAGAATACTTCTTGATATTGTTAAGAAAAAGTATTATCTTAGGGTATGGCTCTATCACATATTTACCTTATCCATAGCTATATCAATAATGTTGCTTTCTATAACTCTAGAGATCTTATTAACATTTTTCTAACTTTTAACTCAAAATATTGAATAGAATATTTGTATCTTTTAGCGAACAAATGGTTAACTATCATATCTAGCTATAATACATTATCTACAGATTAATACAGCATGTTTTCCCAAATTGAGAAAGTTCATACCATCTTAGAATATTGGAATAAATAGTTCAGTGAGATTCGTACACATCATCTTTAAGGTTCAGTAAGGATGCAGTTCATCATTTTAATGAGTTTATGAATATACTGTACTACGTGATGATGTGGTGATCATACCCACTTATTTGTAATTTTTCACATTTAAAACATTTATGTATATTGCTCTTATGGTGTATCCACATATAGAGCTATATACTAGGGATATTAATGCGTATAAGGTGAAATAAATGCCTCGTGTACCAGTTAAATTAGTTAGTTGGAATGATATTGTTGAATGGAGCTGGGGTCTAGCTAAGAAAATAGAATCTGATGGATATGTACCAGATGTAGTTATAGCTATTGCTAGAGGTGGTTATGTACCAGCAAGACTTTTATGTGATTTTCTAGGAATTGAAAACCTTATCTCAATACAATCACAACACTGGACCGAAGCTGCCAAGAAAGGAGAGAGAGCACTAATAAAATTCGAGTATACAATAGATCTATCAGACTATAGAGCATTACTTGTTGATGATATTATAGATACAGGAGAATCCGTTATATTAGCTAAAAGTTACATATTAAGTAATTGGAAACCAAAGGATCTTCGTGTAGCTGCACTTCAATGGATTTCACCTATAGCCAAGATAAAACCTGATTACTTCTATATAGAAGTAAAGGATTGGGTATGGTTCCAATATCCATGGACAAGACTTGAGGATATCACACAATTTATAAAAAGGATATTAGTTGAAATGAAAAGAGATATAGGGAAAGACCTATGGAGTTTAGAAGAACTTCGTAATGCTTTTTATGAATGGTATGGTATTGAGGTTAACGAAAATTACTTTAGCGAAGCTATTCGACAGCTACTGAAGAAAGGAGTGCTAGTTCATGATGTAGATAAGTACAAGTATGTTGAAAGATAATATAATACTGATGCATCTCAGGTTAGCTAAATTTATGAAATTCAGCATATGTAACGATAATCTAGACAAGTTACTATTTTCAGAACCTAAGAAGATCGTAATATATGGTGAGGCAGCTACAGGTAAAACTAATATTCTTTTAAACACAATAAAATGTTCCTATACATCTTTAACTCAACATGAAACTCTATTCTTCATAAGCACAGAAGGATCCTCCTTCGTCACAAGAATGTATCTTTTAGATATAGACTCCAGAAACGTCTTTTTTTCGATAGCCATAGATCAGCAACATATTCTTAGCAACGTGTTGGAGATAGTGAAGAATCTTGACTTACTTAAACCTGTATGTATAATCATTGATAGTATTAATTATCACTATCGAATAGAATCTTTAACGCCAATAGGTATAAAACTTTTTACAGAACTATTATCGCTTCTTGACACATTTAATGAAAATGGGGTTTTCATCATCTCTTCAGCTCAGGTAAGAGCTAGCGAAGATGAAGTATTTCCTGGTTATGTATATCTTCACTACTGGGCCGATATAGTTATAGAGTTAGAGCGTATATCTACATCAAGAAGAGTTCTAAGAATTGTCAAACCCAAAATTGATCGCTTATTTCAATTCGATGTTGTAGCAAACGGTGTCAAATGGTTAACATAGTTAATCTATTGGTAATTATGGTGATATAATTACATGTTATTTTGTAGTTTCTTAAGTAATTCGGGGTACTTGGCCTTTATCCTGTACTCTACGTATTTATCTTCAGGTGAGAATCTTGGTGGATGAGGTGTATATGTCTTTGCACCACATTTAGGACATAAATCCTTAAGTGTATAAGTTTTGCAGTTTAAACATTTCCTTATTTTCCATTTCATTAAATATTATCCCCCTTTTTCTACCTCTTCACGTTCTATATTGAATTGATCTATTTCAAGTTCTTTTACTAAATTACGTAACATAGCATCTATGTGGCTAAATATCTTTTCAGCATCTTTGTAATGTGGTGCTATTATTTCTATCCTATATCGTGGTGCACCAATAGCATAAACATATACCTTAGTGTTTTGGGGAAGCTCAATATTGTGTATACTAGTAAGTATTTTCTTTATTCTTTCAATACCATCTGGTTTGTATGTCACAATCTTCATGATAGCCCTAATCTTTACCATTTTTATCGATATATGTTTCTTAGCTTCTTCACATACAACATTACTCCAATAGTCTGATATACCTTTTCTAATAAGTGCTTCAGGACCTTCAAGTATACATTGCTCAAGAATTGACATTGGATCGATATCTTTTTCAAGCTTAGACCATACCATATTATAAGCCTCATCTAAACTCATTTTTATGTTCCTGGCAGCAAGTTCTACTATTTTTTGAGCTCTCTGTAGCCTCTTCCACCTCAAAATTTTGATCTTCTTCTCTCCTTCTAAAACTCTTTTAATGGAAATATCTATTTGTACCTTAGGGGCTTTTTTATCAACCCTTATAACCTTACCTACAACAACACGTCCTTCCTTGAGTACATCCCTTATGTCTTTTACATATCTTGTACTTACTTCACTCCATGGGATAAATGCTTCTTGTACCTCATATTCGAGAAGAGTAGCATAGGCACCATATTCGAAAACTTTATCTATTCTAGCTATAACTAGTTCTCCGACCTCAGGTAAACCTTTTTTCCTAAATGGTATGGCACTCATATCGTATCAACTTGAGTAGATATTTCTACGTAATTCTAGTACTTATTTAATTAAGATAATGAAGCTCTAGTCTAGTATCTTTACAACCTCAGCATTAATGAGCTTTACTTTACCTCCAGTTGACTGAACAATTTGAGTTCCACATACAAGACATCTTGAAGGAAATGTTGCATGATCAAATACTACTTGTTCGTTTCCACATACTGTACACTTAACTCTAATAAATCTCGATCTAGGTTCTGGTATCAATATTTTTCTCTTTTTAGCCATGGTATCACCTACCAACTTTAGATTTGTTCAGCTTTCTTGATTCTTATCCCCGTTCTATGGTGTATAAATCCACATTTCGAACATTTAAGCTTCAGCACCACTTTTTTGGTTACTTTTGCAAATCTTTTTTGCTCTGGTTTACGTTTTGATCCATATCCTTCTTGCTTCCTTAAATATCTCCTTTGACCTTGGGCTAGCGTTCTACGCTTACCATGTTTATATATGGTTATACTATGTTGTGTATGTGAGCGACATTTAGGACAATATGTGTTCATAGTCCTTGGTATCTTCAACCAGCATCCCTTGTGTAATCTTCTGCTATGAGTATACCGATTTAGATCGATTTATAAGTCATAATGATACAACCAAGTATGTATTATGAGACTATGTCTAATCGCTTTTTAGTATAGATATTAACTTAATATTCAATGTATTATTTCTTGATTTGAATAGATACATAAATAGGTTCTACATAGCCTAGTGCACTTAAAATTGATGCTAAACTTATATGGATAGGTGTTATGAATCCTTTTGCAATAACTGTATTGTATATCGATATGGGCTTTAATATCCTACATAAAACTTTTTCGCCATGTATTATAATTGAATTTTGAACAATATTCTTTAAAACATTGCAAGTGCTTAAGAATAGATTGTAAAGTTTAGATAGAACATCATTACTTGATATTATTTTTCCTTCGATAGATCTTGATTCTAAAAACTTTAAAACACTATCTATAACCTCATCTATTAATTTAAGAGTTTCATTACATATGCTATAATGTATTGGATCATGTACATTAGATAAACACCATCCATTGAATGTTATAACCATATCGTTTATTTCTACTAATGATTTATATATGCTCTCAATATCTATATCTCTAAATAAGATATCCTCAATTAATTTATATAATATACTTATATCATGCTTAGACACATTATCACCTAACTACATTAACTATCGATGCTAGACCTTTATATACAAAATATGATGCATATGGATACTCAAGAGAGGCTTCATCACCTTTCTTAAAACTGAATTCCTCGTCTATTACTGTTACTCGTGGTATAGAAGTTAGGAATCTTATCTTAAGCTTAATATCAGAGATTGATAGGATATGAGGTGATAGTTCAAAAGCATATACATCTGAGTTACTAATTTGCACCACTTTCCAACCTGTTTTTCCATTTATACTATTTGGGACTCTAATTAGGTGTGTAATATCTATTGTGACCTTAGTATCTATGTAGACTGAAATAGCCTTAATTACATTATTTAAGTTTTGCACCAGATACTCATAAACTTTTTGTGCTGCTTCAAAATTCAATACGGATTTGAATCCCATTATGAACTCTCTAACCTCTTCATCTACATGATTAGCTAGGTATCTCGCTATTCGTCTTCTTATACCACCGTCAGTAACTCTAGGTGGAAGCACTACATACCTCTTCGACTTCTTAATTATTTGATCTACAAATGCTTTCAACTGATAGTCATCGACCTTTATGTAAGACACTATTTCGCGTCTTTCATCTGATGACATGTAACTATATGGTTCATCAAGTTCTACAATTACATGAAATCCTCTATGACCTGAAAACGTTGTAATTATTTCAGTAAAGCCTAAATCGTTTTCAAGTATATCGATAAGTTTTGCGACATGTTCTTTAGCTATATCGATACACTCTGGCTCAACATGCTCAAATTTGTTTAATTCTTCTCCGCATCGTGGACATAATTTAGCATCTGTTTGTTGAATGTAGAAACCACATTTTCTACAGAATTTCATCTGAACATATTTGTCACTTTCTTGACATTCGGATGCTTCATTAGCATCAATATCAAACACTAGATCACTTCCTAACCACTTTTTTTCATCCATAATAGGATTTGCAGGTTCTCTATAACGAGCCGAGGAGTAGTAAAGATGTCTTGGAATCACATCAATTATGTATTTCTTCAGTTCTGAAAATGATGAAAAAGATAAGTGCCGTAGATATGTTTCACTATTGAATGATTGTAGAGCTATTTCTCTAAGGTAGTAATCTTGTGGAAACACAGGATCATTCTTTATATAGAATTCTTTTACTAGATTCATGACTATGTTTATTGATTTCGTGTCTATGGTTTGTCCCTTACTCTGATCTGGGTGCTACGTAGAATTTCAGTATAGAGCCTGATGTAAGATCTAGATCGAATTCGCAAGGAATATCCCTACCTAACTTAATAGTGACAGTTTCTGCCATCTTGGATATCGTTGACAACATCGATAAATACTCCATAGAGTACGCATTGACAAATTCTTCAATATCTTGTGGAGATTGGTAGTCTATTAACGTTCCTGCAGGTATTGTTAACGCTATTTCTGCTTCGCCAAGTTCTGAGGCAGATATAAGTGATATACCTTCTTTATAAACCTTTATCTTTAGAACATCGCCTACATCTTCTAGAATACTTAAAGATACTGCCAATGTTATTCCCGTAGTCTTTGCCTGTACATCGAATTCCAGCGATAGTTCTGGTATTTCTTCATAGCTTCCTGGAAGAAGAGGTAATGTGAAGATCCTCTCTGTGTTTCCTCTAGATATGAGACCTACTGTGAGTTTTAGACCATCACTTGCAATCATTAGTTTATCGCCTCTCCCAGCTCTACGCAAAATTTTTGATACAGATTCTAATGGTATTATTAGTGTGGATTCTTCATTTACATCGTATTCTTCAAATGCTGTAGAAGGTATAGAAAGATCTACAAGTGCAACATGACTAGGATCCATAGCTTTAAGGCGTACACCTTCAGAAGGATGAAACTTTATTCCAACTGCTTCTACGAATTGTGAAAGTTCTCTTAATATGTATCGCCATAGTCTTGCATCAAGGAATACTGCTCTCAAATTCATTAATTTCACCTACACTCTACAACATGTTGTATACAGTATTAATATTTATGGTATATAGTGTGATAGATATAGGTTATCACCTATACCTCAGTACAGTTAACAGATTTAGTAAAGTTGTCTATGGCTTGTATAACATTGTTCGAGTTTTTCATTAAAATACTACATCTATATAGACTACAGTTTTGAACATCTACACATATACACTTAATGCTAATGATGTCTGTTTTATTAATCAGCCTTATTAAATCGTCTTTAGTGATAATACCTAGACAGTCAATCGCTTTATCTCGAAGTGTTCTTATCTCTATAACTTTCCTATCCTCATCTACATTCATAACAACACTACTTCCTTCACTAATATCTAGAATGAGTCTTGCATATGATGGTATGGTTATCCTTCCTTTACCATCAATCTTAACTACTTCAATATACATATCTATATCCTCAGATCATGTAACTTAGTTACCTATCATTGATTCAGCCTCTTGGAGCTATCCATGCAACAATCCTTCCTCCACCAGCAACATTTAATGAAATCTTCAGAGGCTTCTCAGGACCAAAAGCTATTGTACAGTCATCAGCTAGATCTAGCAATTTCGAGAGTGGCTTAAGATGATCTACACCGTATTTTACTATGGCACTTCCTATAGATGATTCTAGATATGTTAATGGTTGAAACTGTCTTAGTATTGTACTGTATTCTGCGAGCTCACCGTGTCCCAACACCTTTAAAGCATTTATATCTGACGAATACACAAACGTTATCTCATCTCCAACCAATGCTACATCCTTTATAATCCCCACTAGTTCCGATGTAGGTAACGATGCTTGAACTTCATACGATATATCGATTTCTCCTAGTCTTTCGAAACCTATATCTGATAGTGATACTGTATGCTCCCTCTCGACACCCGACCTTACATTTAGTATTTTAATTTTGAGTTCTCTAGAACCTTCAAGATACTCAAATACAACTCTATCTCGTTTTGATGCTCTTTTAAATGATTTAATACATTCATCTCTATCAGCTACTACACTAACATTACTCGTAACAGTATATTCTTCAAAAACCGTTGAAGGAAGCTCGAAAACAACCATCGTGACTTTATCTGGACTTAATGCTTCTATAGTAAAACCCTCCAAGCCAAAGGCCATAGGTATCTGATCGACAATCCCTTTAAGTGCAGCCATAACCTTTTTAAATACTACTCCACTTGGATAAACTGCTCTCACACTCATTAAGACACCGATATTTCTCTTTTTTTACAAACCTTAAAATTGTTACAATTTATGAGTATATATTAAGTCATTTGAGTGAAGGTTCATGACTAAAAAAGTTAAAGTATATAAAACTATTGGAGACTACGTAGTATTAGTAATGCTTGCTGAAGACGCTACCGAAATACTCAATATATTGCAGAGAAGCTTGAATAAAGGTGAGGAAGATGTTGAAGATACTATACGTATGATTAACTATTTTGATACATTCTATAACATCATGAAGAAGAAATTTAAGGAATATCTAACACCTAAAAAGAATGTAAGTGATATTATCAGGAAAAGAGTTCTTATAGACAAAATAAAGTTAATTAAGACTGATGGAACAAGAATAGTTGAGGTTATCTTGGATAGATCTGTATCATTAGATGAAGTTCTAGAGATACTTATTAGTAATAATATAGAAGTAGAAAAAACTTAAGATTTTCTTTTACGTGACCTCTTTGAAGCTTCTTTTGTTGTCTCTTGTAATGATTTAGATGAAAGAAATGAATTTAGGGCTTCATTAATAGTGATTCTATTCTGTAAAAGACCGTTCCATATTTCAGCTCTAGATAGAAATAACTCAATTTCTGATATACTTATGCTTCCTATATCAATCTCTTCCTCTCCTAAATAGTCTGCTTCTTCTTCTACTACGCTCTCTTCTTCGATTACCTCACTTGAAACCTCTTCATCGAACATGATTTCCACCAATTTATAAATTGCTTTAAGTATGTGATTATAACACTTGATAACATAAGTCAACATAACGAACTTTTATATCTTTCGTTCTTAGTACATTTCATGACTCTCTAGCCCAACCTTCTTAGATCGTAAGGGTTTTTCACATTCTTTAGTATACCATGGAATGATTACTCCAAAAGGTGGTATTGCGGATAACAGTATTTCAACACCATGGTTTTTCGATATACAGCTTAATCGATAGCATATTGACATAATAGTTGCATAGATCGCTACCGTAACAATGTTTACAGATATTATGTAAGAGTACAGTATATGAACACCTATACAAATTCCTAAGATAAGTATGATTAATCCACGAGATTTAGGTTCTGAATTACATTCCCTACTTAATGATAAACAGAGATGATTATTATGACTATAAACGCATTTGTCTGCAAGTTTCAGTAGTACATAGGACATCACAATGTATATTAACACTACTTCTATACTCCATAAATAAAGAATTAATAACATGGATTCAAATAATAATAACGCTCTTGTATTTATTATAGATATTCGAAGTGTTTCGACAAATATTAAGATAAGTAATAGAACGGTGTACTCAATATTCATTGATAAGAATACCAGTATGTTGATAACTCTACTCCAGATACCTGTTTTGAAGAACATATCTAGTGTATTGTTAATGTAACTATTAACGATATAGGAGAAGATATAGAGTAAGCAAGGACCATATATTGCTGGATAGAAAAGCAAAAAACCATGCTTAACTTTTTCAAGGATCATACACTTAGACCTCAAATTATTTCTATATAATGGTCACAAATACTATAAAACCATCTGTATCTTAGTAATCCATACAGGAGATAATAAGGAAATTAGCTTATTATCCGTATATCGTATCGTGAAAGTAGGTAAATATATTAGTGACAATGCTTACGTTATCTAGTATGAGAGATGATAGAATATGATGGAAGTTCTAGGAGAAGATGACATTAAACGATTATTAAATGCTGTGGGATTCTATTCTCCAACTCTTGTTCAAAAAATTGCAATACCAAGGATACTGAGTCACGAACTAGACATAATAATAGTTGCTCCTACAGGTAGTGGTAAGACTGAAGCTGCTATTTTGCCCCTTATGTATAAATTAACATTAAAAGGTGTAAATAATAATAGTGGTGTTAAAATACTCTATATAACTCCTCTGAGAGCTCTAAATAGAGATATATATCGTAGAATTGAACGAATTGCATCAATCTTTAAGTTAAATGTAGATGTATGGCATGGCGATACCTCTCCAAGTGCTAGAAAAAGAGTCCTAAAGAACCCTCCTAATATCTTGATTACTACTCCAGAAAGTCTTCAAATATTGTTAATTAAGGAAAGAATGCGAGATAGCTTCCGTAGCTTATATGCTGTTGTAGTAGACGAAGCACAAGATATTTTACCAAATGAACGAGGAACAGAACTTGTTGTAGCTCTTGAGAGACTCGATGAAATTGTCGGTAGACATGTGAGGAGATTGCTTATTTCTTCACCATTAGGTAATGTAGATTCCATTGCTCATTATTTTTTCTCGGGCAGAAGATATGATGTGGTGTATGTTAAAGGTTCTAAGGAATATGACATAGAGGTATTGGTTTCAGATAACTCGTACAATGATGGAGAATTTGATGTCGATAATGTTGTAGCATTCCTATGCAACAACATCTTAGGTAATGAAGCTCCGAGACAAGTTCTCTTGTTTGCCAATACGCGTGTCACAGCAGAAGAACTTGGCTACAGTCTATCTAAATGCTTAGATAAGGATGTTATAGCCTTGCATCATAGTTCCTTATCTAGAGATATAAGAGAATTGGTTGAAGAGATGTTCAAGAAAGGAGACTTACGTATTGTTGTTGCTACATCTAGTCTCGAACTAGGTATAGATGTGGGTGGCGTAGATATGGTTATACAGTACATGTCTCCTAGACAAGCATTAAAGCTTGTACAAAGAGTTGGTAGAGCTGGACATCGAGAACAAGCTGTATCTAAGGGAGTTATAGTAGTTCCACCACTTGTTACAGAGTTAATGGAATCCCTAATTATAGCTCGTAGAGCCATGAGGGGCTTCCTAGAACGTTTAAACTATCATATAGCACCACTTGACGTACTTGCTCATCAAATAGTTGGTATAATTCTAGAGAGGGGACATGCTAATATAGAGGAGATATGGAGAATTATCACAAAAGCTACTCCGTTCAACTCTATAACATTATCACAGATCGAAGCTGTAGTAGATTTTCTCAATACGATTGGTATAATCAAGTGTGAAAATAGAGAATGTATGTACACTAAAAGAGGACTTATATACTATGTATCAACAAATATGATTCCTGACACTAATCACTATGAAGCTAAATCTCTCCTAGATAGGAAGACTGTGGGATTTCTTGATGAAGAATTTGTATTAACTTGCAATGAGGATGATGTTATTGTTTTAGCCGGTAAGTTATGGAGAGTAGTTGGAGTTGATGTAGAGAATAGAGAGGTAGTAGTTTTACCTATAGAATCGTCTGATCAAGAGATTCTACCTAAATGGGTCGGAGAAACTATTCCGGTTCATAGAAATGTTGCACGTGAAGTCTGTGCCTTTGCTAGAAGATTTTGTACTTGTGATACCGATATTTGTGTAGATAGATTAATGGATGAGTATAGAGCTAGTGAGATTGTAAGGGAATTTTTTAAAAAGAATAGAGAAAAGATTTGCCGAATATACCCTAGGGATGACACTATTGTTGTAGAAGTATTTCGTATGCAAAGAGAGAATAAATCATTACTCGCCTTCTACACATGTCTAGGTACGAAAGCTTCTGAAGCATTCTCCATATTGCTAGAGTATCTAGTAAAGTATGAATTAGGTGTATCAGTAGCATATAAGTCACATCAGTTGGGTACTGTTCTATTCGTCAATAGTTTACTCAGTAAGAATGACTTAATCAAGATTTTTAAGAAACTTCATCAAATAGCTAGAGCTCCTGATGAAGTAACAGAAATCATTAAAAATGTGGTTAAGAATAGTTCTTTATTTAAATGGAGATTAGTAAGTGTTGCCAAGAAACTAGGTATCATAGGTAAGGAAGTTGAGGCAATTAACGTGAAAAGAATTATTGAAGGTTTATCTAATATCGATATCGTTGTTTCAGAAGCTTTGAGGGAACTCTATTTAGATAAAATCGATATAGATGAACTTCTAAGATTTCTTCAAAATATTGCTAAGGGTAAAATCAAAGTCAAAATAATCATTTCTTCAAAGGCATCACCATTTATTGAAGAAATTGCTGCATTAAGTGTGTTTAGAACCTTAGTTAAATATTCAATACTTCCTCGCGAAACTATGATTGAAATTGTTAAGAGAAGACTTCTTGAAACTGAAATCAAATTGTTCTGCACCTCTTGTTACAATACATGGAGTATAAACTTGAAAGAAAGGCTAAGTTCGTGTAGTTCGTTATTCTCTTGCTCTATAGTATGTCCTTATTGTGGATCCATGGCTATAACGTTAGTTAATCAAGCCGATGAAACACGCTTACTCAAGAAAGTATTTGAAAAACTCAGGAGAAGTAGTTATGAAGATGTCAAGTTTCTACAAATAGAGAAAGAGATTTTAGATAAACATCGAAAACTAGTAGATTTTATTATGAGTCATGGGGTAGCAGGAGTTATAGCGCTTCAAGGTATTGGTATAGGTATTGAAGCTGCGAAACGTATTATAGCTAAGTCTTCAGATCTTGATACACTAATAATGAATATCATAGATCAGGAAAAAACATTCTTAAGGACTGCAAGATATTGGAGGAAATAAAATAATCATTAATGCCATCGAGATTCTCTACATCATTCATCAGATTACAGTATAATTACACTTTATATACTGATTAAATATTGTGGGAGACAATGGATATAGTACAATTAATTAGAGATTTAATAGGAAAAGTAGTTATAATTTCATGGATGTTGTTTCTACTAACGTGGATAATTGGATGGGCTATCAAGGGATCTCCCATCCCTTCAAGTAAGATTAGGAGAGTGGGACAAGGTTTAATAGAGGACGCTATTTGGGGCGCCTTTTGGGTTGCTATTGGAACCTCTATCTTTTGGTTAATATCGTACATATCTTCAGCTATCGGAAATGTACTACCAAAGCCACCTGTACCTGAACTACCTTAACATTAGTCAGGTGCTACAATGCATCTACTTTTAACATCATTTTATTTATCGATTCTAACATTCTATCTAGGTGTTTTTATCTATGCACTACCTATACCCATAACTGGCCTTAAGAGGTGGGGCCCTAGATTAATAAATGATGCATTCTTTATAGCCATTCTTTCTACAACTATAGATAGTATCATAGGTTTTGCTGACTACTTAAGACATACTTTAGGAGGTAATTGGACATATTATATACACGCCGTTAGGGGTTTAATAATGTATAGAACAACCCTCATAACTGTTTTAAGTATACTGAAAGACTACATATTAAAGGTTGTTCCAGGTGTATCAAGACTTCTATCAATAGGTATAAACATCCTTACAGCATCACTATATGCATTACTACTCATGTACTTTCTCGCTTTACTGGTTTATTATAACATTGGGGTACTCTCATCTTTGGGTATAACATTAATGGCTATACCATTCAGAATAGCTAGGAGTGCAGGTGCATTTCTTCTATCATTTACACTTGTGCTCTATTTAGCTTTACCCTTGTATCCAAATTTCGTGTCAATTCTTTCTGTACCACTTTCACATTCATTTCTAGATGTTACAGTAATATATGGTAATATTGTTACCGATTTAGGCTATAGAGTTCTAGAAGGATATGTAGGTCTTGAAGTAGAGAATAAATATATAGGTCCAGCAAAACTTGCACCTAACGGACATATGCTCCTAATAGTTAATAAAAAGTATCTAGACAAACCATCAACATTATATTTTGATGCATCTAGTCATAGATTCTATACAAACTTAACAAACATCATTCTATCAAATTTATGTCTAAATCGATCTACACTAAATATGTGTAGAATAGATGTAGCAGTTAAAGGATTACTCTACTACAGAAAAGGTATGACTATACATATGACACCTCAACCACAATTCTTAGAAATATTGGAGATAGAGAGCAACTCTATCTCTTTTAAGGTTAAGCTTCAATCAAATGGAAGTCTCTACCTCTCTATAGTAAATCAATACAAAATAAATCTAATATCTATAAACAATACCATCAATATAGATGATTTAGCAAAATATAGAGCCTATGGTTGGATATGGTATAACGTTCCAGGAAATACATATGTAATTCCACTAACACCAGGGATCTATACCATACATCTAAAGTTTGAAGTAAGTTCCTTAGAAGGACTAGAACCATCTACAGATCATTTGTATCCTATCAATATATATGAACTACAGTCAGAGACCGTAGGCGATATTATGGATATACTCACCTATACTTCATATGTAGAAGTTATCTCATCTCTACTATATCTTTCGTTACTCATGTCAACATCTTATGGTTTATCGAAACTACTAGGTAGTACTACAAGACTTAGGCTGATACCATGATACTAAATGAACTTCGCAACAAAATAATACTATTCAACTTAGTAATGATTATTCTATTTGTTATGATTATGATTAAATATAACGAAGACTTCAACCTAATTAACCTTATTCTATTATTAGGAGTATCAATATCATCCTACATACTTTTAGAAAAATACAGAAAATAGTAATCTGATTTTTATTGTATAGAACAAACTTCTTAGCCATGAACATTTAAACTTAATAACTAAGTAATTCGAATTCTATAACAAACCTGGTAATACATAATTCAAATACTAAAATCCGTAGTATACTCTGTGATTAAAGTTAGTTGATGAATCTACCCGAAATCTGATGCATGATGAATTTGCCAAGTTCTGAAACGTAATGCAACTGTTTCAGGGTTCATAATGATTTATAAGGGTTGATATATGTTGCTTTATCGTGAATTGAACCTATTCCCAAGGCAAATGGGCAACAAAAATTCAAGTAGATGGGTATCCAATATCAGGATGTGATATTTCCCTACAACTATGAATTCAATGGAGATGTGGTGTAGATTTAAGGTTGCTCCAAATGAGTGGAGATCAACGACATAGACTTCAATGAAACACGCTCGAAGCTCATGAAAACAAGGATCAATATTAGATTACATCAACTACATGAAATCTAAACCTCTATTAGTTAATAACTGAAACAGTTATTAGTTTTAGTATACGATAACGCTATCTTGATGATCATTATGTAACAAGGGTGTATTATCTATGTATATCCAAAACATTAAGAGAGAGAAATATATTAATATATTTGTTTTACTTAAAGAGAGTGAGAACCTTAAAGATTTGATTAGGATCATAGATAGTATTTGCATACCTAAGTTATGTAAATATGATATAAAGAAGAGCTTTATAGATAACTTCATCTACATAAAGGTATATAGCGTTGCTTCACCATTGAAAGACTTTAAGCAAGAGGTAGAGAAGGCACTAGAGAAACTTAAGGACTATATATCGTGGATGAAAGTAGAGGTTATTGAAGTTAAATAGGCTTTCTACAAATTTGTATTCAATTATGAGAAAGACTGATATTAGTCTTGTCCATAGGAACTAATGAACTTTTTCTATATTCAGCTATTATTCTCTACTATCCCCACAATTAATATATTGAAGGTTAACTTCATAAAACATACAATAGTATTTTGTTGATCATAAAATTATCCACATTGAGTCATATATCTGACATCACTCTTGAGGTAGTAATAACGAGAGAAGCTATATAATTTAGCATGAAAGCTCTATGGATATCAAATATTCATGATATCAGGGGTAGCAACTATACTATTCCTCTACTTCATAGTTTCTTAAAACAATCCTCTTTTCTACACGTTTAGGCTTCAATGATGATGCTATAAAGTTGAATGCTTTTTCTGGATCTGTATGAGTGCCACAACTATATACATCAACTGTAGCAAACGAATATTCAGGCCATGTATGAATAGATATGTGACTCTCTAGCACAATACCAAACACACTAACACCAAATCCTATTTTCCAGGATTTTATATCAAGTAATGTCATGTTACCAACAATTGCTGCTTCTCTTACTAGGTTTACTAAAAACAGTACATCATTTAACTTATTTTCTTCACATTCGTAAAGATCTCCTACAATATGTTTTCCATATACTAACACCTTTTTTGTTAGTAATGAGGTCCCCATTTTGGTTCTAGAGAGATTTGGTGTATACTATTTATAAGTATTTCTGTAATCAATTAATTGACTAGACTAAAAAACCCTATATAAACTTGTTAAACAGTTACGTGAGTGAAAATCCTCTACCTTAAAAATCGTTATCCATATCTACTCACTAACACATCTCAATTAACAACTATTTTGATTGATATTTAATAAGTAGCCACCATATATCGATATATCTAGATTAGGAAGGTTTGAAGACACTATGAGCAAATATGAACTAATAGATAAGATATCTAAGTATCTTAGCAAAGACCTTTTACAAATTATTCAAGGTCTCGAAGAAGATGAGAAAAAAGTGCTTGAATACTTTCTCCAAAATGTATCCGTAGGTGCTATTATCTCTATAAGGGAGCTGAAGGCTTTGTATAAAGTAGACGATCCTAAATCAGTAATAAGGAAGCTTATAGATAAAGGTCTTATTGAACAAGGTTATGGATGCTACAATTTGTCTAAACCGTTGCGTGAAGCATTATTTATGCTCATTACCTCATCAAGTAAAAGAACTTAAAAGTATAAGATGTATAGTGCCGAACATTATCTAACAAATTATAGAGTTGTTACAGAATTTAATTTAGAGAAATGATGCTGTATATAGACTGATGATATGATAAAAACTACTGAAGCATTTTCGATATGGATTTAATGATACTATTTAATTCATCTATAACACATCTATCGATACATTCTCCATAACATTTCTTGATCCTCTTGCCGTTACCATCTCTACAATTGAAATCACATTCTTTTTCACATGTATCAGAATCTATTTCGAGTATTGTATATCCATTTAGTCTACGTACACGGAATAACTGCAATAGTCCAGAATCTTTTAACACATCTACTATCTCTGTATTTTTAGAATCCAATATAGCGAATCCAAAGAGTTTTAATGTATTCAAAAATCTGGTTAATTTGTCCATAAATTTTGCACCATGTACCAGTAATTTAGATTAGCGTGTGTGCCTTAAGCCTTTATGCTGTTTCATTGGTTCATAGACTATGTCTAGATCACGTAATTATCTACATGATCTATTTTAGGTCTTTGTGTTTATGGTTCTATAACTAATGGTATTCATGAATGTTTTATATGTACTGTCGTTGTTCATATATTCAATGATTTTACTATATTATCATCAGATCCTACCCTCAAAATCGAGTCTACCTGTACAATCTTTATATCACTTGTTTCAACATTAATACATATCATTTGTGTAGCTATATCTTTCATAGGTATTCTTGTAATACCTTCTATGTTAATTAACTCGATCCCACAGTATTTTTCGTCATGTATGTTTCTTCCCTCATGGTTATATGTCTTTACATGCACACATCTAGATTTATAATCAATACATATTTGGCTAACAATCCCCATATTCATATCTATTACCATTATACAAAAATTTATGTCTATCTATTGAGTTAATCTTGATTGCAATCTAGATATGCAGTAAGCTAACAATATATAAGCGTTACAGTAACAGTTAGTAGAATTCAGTAGTAGCTAATAAGGCTAGGATCATAGAGAATATATAGGGTGTGAGCCGAATGACACAAATCAAACTAGAGGTAATAGATATCCCTATACCTTCTGGATGTAATGTTATTATAGGACAGAGTCATTTTATAAAAACTGTCGAAGATATCTACGAAACTCTTGTGACATCTGTTCCCAATATAAGATTCGGATTGGCTTTTAATGAGGCTAGTGGTAAGAGATTGGTGAGATACGAAGGTAATGATGAAGAGCTTGTTAAGCTTGCAATAGATGTAGCTAAGAAGATTGGTGCAGGACATGTTTTTATACTCTATATAAAGAATGCATGGCCTATAAATGTATTAAATGCTCTTAAGAATATACAAGAAGTTGTGAGGATATATGTTGCTACAGCTAATCCTCTTCAAGTAATTATAGCCGAAACAAATCAGGGTAGAGGCATTATAGGTGTAGTAGATGGATATCCACCTCTAGGTATCGAAAATGAGGAAGATAAGAAAGAGCGACATCAATTCTTAAGAAAGATAGGGTATAAAAAATGAGTAGAAATAATAACGATACGATAGTAATTGAATATTATAAACCTTACGATATAGAGATACCAGATGTGTGTATTATAACATTATATAAAAAAGATAGTGTAGAAACTATAGTACAGTCTAAGGATTTTGCATCAAATTTGGTAAGTGACGAAGATCTATTTTTATCATGGCTTTCAAGCTTAAGTTCATCAAAAGGTTATCCATTAGTAAGAGCTATGGTAAAACTTAATGGTATTGGTTATGAAGCTATATATACATCAACTAGATCTAATAATGTTCTGAATTTCCCATATATATCGCAAGTGAAACGTGTATACCTATTTACACAATTGAAACCTCAAGAACTTCAGTCAGAAACAGGTGAAATAATTCTAAAGCCTAATCAAAACAATGTCTCTATCCTTTCTCATGATCTTTCACATAATGAGCTCTATATATTCTATAGCCCAATAAGAATATTAAATCAATCAAAAATAGCTGCACTAGCAATAGAAGTTAATGAAGGTATTTTCTATGTTAAAGTAGAAGAATTTATATCAAAAAGCATATCATCAAGAAGTAGAAGGAAATCTACTAAAAGTAAAAGTAGTAGAAAAAAGAAGAAGAAAAGAAGAAGAAAGATACGTAAAGTGAAAAACTCTTTATCTTAGAATACAGGCTAGAATAGCTTTAGCTGTATGTAATCGATTTTCTGCTTGCAACCACACTACAGAATTCTTCGACTCTATAACATCATCAGTAACTTCTTCACCTCTATGTGCTGGTAAACAATGCATGAATACATAATCTTTTTTAGCATGAGAAACAAGTTGTGTATTAACTTGATAAGGTTTTAGATCTTTAATTCTCTTATCACGCTCTAATTCTTGACCCATACTCACCCACACATCAGTATATATGACATCAGCATCTTTTGCTGCTTCTATAGGATCTCTAACTATATTTATTTCAGCATTTGTTTCACTAGCTATTTCATAAGCCTTTCTCATTATTTCACTACGTGGTTCATAGCCTTTAGGAGAAGCTATATACAGTTTTCCACCAAGCATTGCTATAGCTAGCATAAAGCTATGAAGAACATTATCACTTCCATCTCCTATGAACGCTATCTTGAGGTTTGCTATCCTTCCTTTAGTTTCAATAATAGTCATTACATCAGCTATCGCTTGAAGAGGATGCTCAATATCGCTTAACGCATTTATTACTGGTTTGCTAGAATATTCCGCTAGTTCAATTAGATTTTCGTGTTTATAGACTCTAGCCGCTATACCATCTACATAACGTTCTAAAACTCTAGCAGTATCTTTTATAGGTTCTCCTCTAGCTAGTTGAAGCTCTTGAGATGATAGATATAGTGATGCACCCCCAAGTTGATGCATAGCAACTTGCAAACTTACACGTGTACGCGTACTATGTTTCTCGAATATCAGAGCTAACACTTTTCCAGATAGTATAGGGATCACTACTTCACCTCTGTAAAATCTATTCTTTAGCTCAAAACTGAGACTTACTAACTTTTCTAGCTCTACCTTAGAACAATCTGCTATAGACAGAAGATCTCTACCCTTCAAACTATCAACAAAGTTCATGATGCTACACCAAATAGCATGTTGAACCTTCTGTATACACAATATTTATACTTTACCGCAAAAGCTTTTACGATACATATCAGCTATCTACATTTTACTAAAAATAATAGGTATTTTACTTTCTTTCTTAATCCATGAATATATCTTGAAACCTTCAATTATAGTTAAAAATATTTAATAACGTTGTTAACAAACTTGAGTAACTATTGTATTGTGAGATCAGAGGTAATTGAAGCAATCTGTACTATATGCAACTAGATAGCATTAGGTACTACTATTATAAGATTATACTTGAGTCATGAATAGTTATAATCTTTGAGGATCAATCTTTTCAGTAAATAGTGATTAAGCAGGGTTGTAGGTAATACCTTCATGATGTCTCGATATAAAACACATAGATGTATAGATATAACTAAAGAACTGGTGGGACAGGAAGTAGTCTTAGCTGGATGGATTCATCAGATTAGAGATTTAGGAGGCAAAAAGTTTATTGTACTTAGAGATGGTAGCGGTTATATACAGATAACCATATCAAAAGATTCTGTCTCTAGCGATATTCTTGCAACAATACAGGATCTCACTTTTGAGACTGTGCTCCAGGTGAAAGGTATTGTTAAAGAAGATCCTAGAGCTCCTAGAGGTGTAGAGATAACACCCATACAAATAAATATATTGAATAAAGCTAGATCCCCTCTACCTCTAGATGTAAGTGGTAAGGTTAAAGCAGATCTAGACACTAGGTTAAGGGAACGTGTACTAGATCTTAGAAGAGCTGAAATGCGTGCAATAGTAATGATAATGAATACTGCTATTAGGACTATACGTAACGTACTAATATCTAAAGGTTTTGTAGAGGTATTTACACCGAAAATTATAGCTACTGCTACAGAAGGAGGTGCAAATCTATTTCCAGTAATATACTTTGGTAAAGAAGCTTTTCTAGCTCAAAGTCCACAACTATATAAGGAACTACTAGCAGCATCACTTGAACGTGTATTTGAGATAGGACCTGCATGGAGAGCTGAAGAAAGTGACACACCTTACCATTTATCGGAATTCATAAGTGTTGATATAGAGGCAGCTTTTCTTGACTATAGAGATGTTATGTCCATACTTGAGGAATTAGTTTACATGGTATTCAAATCTGTTGAAAAAGAGAATTCAGAGGATTTAAAGGTCCTTAGATACAGTTTGCCAGAAATATCTATTCCTTTCCCTAGAATATCCTACACAGAGGCTCTTGACATATTGAGAAGGAAAGGACTGGATATAAAGTTTGGCGACGATCTAGGAACCCCCGAACTAAGGGTTCTGACATCAGAAATAGAGTCTCCACTATATTTTATAGTAGAGTTTCCAACAAAAACAAGAGCATTCTATACCAAACCAAAAGATGATACTCCAGAATTAAGTGAAAGTTTTGACCTTATATGGCAGCATCTGGAGCTTGCTTCTGGTAGCTCTAGAATCCATGTTAAAGAAATGTTTATAGAAGCTCTAAAAAGTAGAGGACTTAATCCCGATAACTTCCAGTACTTCATAAAGTGGTTTGACTATGGAATGCCTCCTCATGCTGGTTGGGGACTTGGATTAGCGAGATTCTTATTGCTACTTACAGGTAGAACCAATGTTAAAGAAGTAACATTGTTTCCGAGAGACAAGAAGAGGTTATCTCCATAGCTTAATGACTTATGTAAATAGTAGCGGATCTGATCTAATTATTTCACGTATAAAAATTGAGGCATAACTTCCTCTATCTAGTACGAAACTAATTCTAATTTCGTTTCTTTCAGAATATACATAAATATCTCTAGCATATGTTATACTTTCTCTAAAATCTCCTCTAGACTCTATTCCTAACTCCTTCAATATAAAATCTTTAGGTTCTATACCTTCAACATTAAGCACTTCTTCAATTATGTTTTTGATACCAGGTTGATGAATCTTAATCCTACTTCCAATTATGGGTATATATCTATAGATGCTATTCATGATGCTTACTGTGTTTTCTATACTTCTATTATTTAGCATTTCTATCCATAGCTTTGATAATACTACATTAAATAGGTATGATTGATATGCTTCAACAAATAATCTGAGGTAGTGTCTAGGTATTGCCTTCTTTATGAATGTTAAAGAATCTTCATATCTGTATCGAAGATTACAGAAAGTATATCCTCTTCCATTAATAGCTGAATATTGTGTAGAAAATGAGTGTTCACATAACACTTCAATAAATGAATCCCAATTCTTTTTCACCAAAAATTTGCCTAATATATGTGTTATAGGTCTTCTTGATCCAAACCGTTGATAGCCGAAGAAGTTTAGAAACATTCCTCTATACTTCTTTACAACATTTAGTCTATTCATAATTACATCTACGTTATCTGGATCTATGACCAACTTTATCATAAATTTGTTACCGTTATGTATAACTTCAGTATCACATTGCCATAGAAACGCTTCTACATGTCTTTCATTCATTTCCAATTTTAATTCTTTAACAGGAGCTCTACATCCATATAGTATAACAACTTGGTGAGCTACAGCTTCAGTATCTTTTAGTCCTAGTATCTCAGAAGAACTACAGCTGAGCTTCTTCTTAAGTAGTTCACATAATGTGTAGGTATCTATATTGATTTTCTTTGCTATATATATGTATTTATTGTGACATTCATCAATAGATCCATGATCTCTACCTAGAACATCTAGACTAATCCCATTAACTATCTCATATACTACAAATCCGTAGGGTCTAGGTATCAAAACCTCTATTTCCATATCATTAGCTTCAGGATAAGTATATGTGTATATACCTAAAGCTATATCAAGAAAATGTTTCGATATAAGCTGCTTGATCATGTGAATCTCCGCTAAAGTAGAGATAGAGATCCTGTGACTCTATCGATATATTCTGAAGGAGCAGGACCTACACCGAGAGCTGTGACAGTTCCTGGTGGAAGTTCTGTCAATCCTGCATCAACTATTAAAGCAGTTACAATACCGTATTCTTCAGCAAGTTTTTTTATCTTAAGTAATTCATCAATAGAATTGACCTTCACCACAATTTTCTTCTGACCTTGTGCTCTCCATAATTCAACATTTCTACGACATCGAGTATCTTCAATACATTTAATAACAGCTTCTACAGCTGCATGTGCCACTTGTACTGCTAACTTTCCTTTACTCATTTTTATATCGGTTCTTACAACAATTACTTGCTTAAACTCTTTATCATCACAACCCATTCTAAACACCTAAAACAAGATAGAGGTATATGTTCAATGACCATTTACTCATCTCTTGAATGAGATAACAAATATTGTTACAGAACTCGACAATTCTATTCTTTCTCGATAAGTCTTTCTGAAAGCCTCTCTATCTCTACTTCTTCTTGACTCCACTTCTCCATATCCTTAACTGTTGCTACATTTTTCTCAAGTTCCTTCCTACCAATAATTATGACATATTTGAAGGAATATTTTGAGGCATATTCCAACCATCTACTCAGCTTACTAACTGATGAAGGTACCTCTAACTGAATGGTAAATCCTTTATTTCTAAGCTCTTTTGCAATATTGTATGTTTTTGTATATGCCTTTACATCATCTATAAGCAGTAGAATGAGGACTCGCTTTCTATGTAGTGGTACACTCTTCATTCCTTTGTTCATTAACGCTAACATAGTTCTTTCAACACCTATAGCGAAACCTGTTGTCGAGAGGTTTTCGCCTCCATAGATTGTTGTCAGGTTGTTGTATCTACCTCCACCAGCTATACTTATACTCATTGATGGTACTACAACCTCGAATATAATGTCCGTATAGTATGCTATACCTCTAGCAAACAATGGTTCTACAATAACATTAGCACCTATACCTCTGACCATCTCGATATACCTTTCTAGTAATTCAACATGTCTCGTAATCCTGTTGTCGTCCTTAATGCTACTCAATACTTCCTTTAATATATTCATAGTGTCTTGCGACTCGCTCTTAAGTATAGCTAAAGTTTCTAATATTTTGGCTTCTTCATATGATCCTCTTGCAATGAATAACTCTACTGCTTTATTATACATACCTTTGTCTAGGTAGTGAAGAAGTCTATCTACATCATTATCCTCTAAACCGGCTCTATTAGCTAATTCTCTAAATATACCTACATTATTAACCTTATACCTTCTATTCTTGAGATCTATAGCATCATAGAATTCCTCTAAGAGCTCAATAAGTTCGACATCATAATATACTTCATCTCCTCCCAAAATCTCTACACCAGCTTGAGTAAACTCTCTATATCTACCGAACTGAGGTTCATCATATCTAAATACATTACCTATATAGTAGATTCTTATTGGTTTCGACCAATGCCTCAATTCCTTTAAGTAAACCCTAACTATACTCGGAGTTATCTCTGGTCTAAGAGCTACTTCTCTTCCAGCTTTATCTTTGAATACAAACATTGATTCCCTTATCTCTTCACCAGATTTAAGTGCAAAAAGTTGAAAACTCTCTATGGTAGGTGTTCTTATCTCTATATAACCAAAACGTTTAACCACTTCAGCAAAAGTCTGACATATCCATGTCAAGAACTCACTTTCAGGTGGTATATAGTCTCTGAATCCACGTACAGGTTCATAAGATACGTGCATAACTTCACCTCCTCTCTATTCTAGGAAAGTCTGTTTTATTAACCTCATAATACGTAACTTCACCATTAATATCAACTACAGCTATAACTAGTCTATAGCCCTGCTTAATAGCTCTATCAACAATTTTGTAAAGTTCTTCTGCAACTATGTATGAATCTTCATCAAGCACATATATCTTTATTTTTTCATCAATAATCACAAGCTCGTTATTGAAGTCTCCAATACCGACTTTCTTTCCTTTCTTAACAAGATCGTAGAGCACTATAAATGTGGAGAATGTATTGACATCCTTTAATGATTTTATCAAGTCTATAAACTCTATTCTTTCTCCTTTCTCATCAATTATTTCAACAATACTTGTATACGCTAGGTATAAGAGAATGGGTAGTGGAATCTCTCTCTCTTCTGACAATCCGAATCTCTCTTTAAGATCAGGTGGTGCTTTAACTAGATATGCCTTACGGTCTATATATTTCACTAAGGTGTTTGTACTCATCTATATACCACAATCTGTGCATAGTGTGATTAACAGGATATTAACTTATATCAGATTCTTTACATAAATGTCTAGGTAGAATAGCTATGTACTTACCTTATCCAATAAAGGTAAAAGCTCTTGAATGGATTAATGGAAAAGTAAGGTGGCTAAATACAAAACTCTTACCAGAGATAGAGGTATATGAAGAGAGTAATGATTATGAAAAAGTTGCAAGAGCTATAGAGGATATGGAGATAAGAGGAGCACCTGCAATAGGTGTAGCAGCTGCTTTAGCTATAGCTTCTACAGCTTACAATACATCTACAGATAGTGTTGAAGATCTACGAAAGAAGTTGCTTAAGGCTATAGATAGACTCAGAAAGACTAGACCTACAGCATATAATCTCTTTTGGTCATTAAATCAGATTGAAGAGATAGTAAATAGATCCTATACAAGTGTTGAAGCACTTAAGAAAGCTGTTATAGATAAAGCTCTAGAGCTATATGAAATGGATATAAAGGTTAATACACTCATAGGTGAGTATGGAGAGAAGTTAATAGAAGATGGAGATACTATTCTAACACATTGTAATGCAGGTGCTCTAGCTACTGTGGCTATGGGTACAGCTCTAGCTATCATAAGGATTGCATGGTATAAAGGTAAGAGGATAAAGGTTATAGCAACAGAGACAAGACCCATGCTTCAAGGAGCTCGATTAACTGTTTGGGAACTCATGAAAGAAGGTATACCTGTAACTCTTGTAACAGATAATATGGTTGGCTACATAATGTATAAAAGACTAGTGGATAAAGTCATAGTTGGTGCAGATAGAATTCTTCCTGATGGACACGTAATTAACAAAATAGGTACCTATACTGTAGCCATAGTTGCTAAGCAACACAATGTACCTTTCTATGTGGCGGCACCAACTTCAACAATAGATCCTTGGGCCAAATTAAATGAGGTAATTATAGAAGAACGTGATCCTGATGAAGTTAGGAAGATAATGAATAAATTGTTGATAACAGTAGAAAACGTACCTGTGTACAATCCTTCATTTGATATAACACCACCTGAACTAGTTACAGCTATTGTAACAGAAAAAGGCGTTATAACACCTCCATATACAGAAAACCTCAAGAAGTTGTTACAGAACTAATATATTTAATAAGACTTTATATAGTTATTGTGTTGCACAAAATATCAAATACAATGATTATCTGTGCTTAAGTATCGATATTATTTCTACAGCTTTTCGAACATCTTTTTCTACAACAGTACCTGTGACAATAATATCGGCACCTGCTTCAGCAAGATCTTTGGCTACTTCTTTATCTCGTATACCTCCACCAACAATAACCATAACATCTTCAACAACTTTCTTAACAATATTGACAGTTTTAGAGGGTACAGGTTGTTTTGCACCTGAACCTGCTTCAAGATATACAAACTTCATTCCCATATATTTGGCTGCCAATGCATATGCTGCAGCTATAGAGGGTTTATCTAATGGTATAGGTCTTGCTCTACCCATAAAGCTTACAGAGGTATTGAAGGAACCTATAACTATGTAGCCTGTGGGCAAGACCTCTAGCCCAAACCTCTTTATAAGTGGAGCAGCAGAGATCTGAGCACCAATAACATAATATGTGTTATCTGAATTAAGTAGTGATATGAATAGAAGTGCATCAGCATAAGGAGAGAGTCCTGCTATACTACCTGGAAAGAGTATTGAAGGTTTATCAAATTCTTCAACTATTTTAGCTATAGCTGTAACATCATCACTAAATACCTGGAGACTTCCACCTATTAGTATAGCATCAGTACCTGCATCTACAACCAACTTCAATGTTCTTTTAATTTCGTCTGAGGCTCTAACCTTCTCGGGGTCTATGAGAGTGAAATGTATTTTTGTGTTATTCTTAACCATATTCTCTAGATATCTATAGACTCTACCTCTCCACTTCAATTTGAACACCATATTAAGCTATGGTTGGTGTACCTTTAATAGCTTTCTCAAAGTTGATGAAAATCCTTCATATACTATCTCCTCAACAATCTTAGCTAAAATTTTTGAATCTACTTCAAGTTCTACAACCTTATTGACTTTTTCAGCTATCTTAAATCCTACAACATGATAACATGGATTCTCTCTTTTTCTAGATAAATAGTTTATTACAAAATCATCACATGTACAGAATCTACAAGGTGCAACTATGTAGTCTCTCTTTAATCCCTTAAATACATAAAATTTGAATTCTCTACACTTTATCACAATAAATCGTTTGCTATTAAGAGCTTCTTCAATCTTATCATAACCTGTAAACTTTTGGAGTATCTGTTCTCTACAGAGGTACTCCATACATATCTGTGACTCTATGTCTACTAAAATAGTTTAAATAGTCTCTACAAAATATCGAAACCTGGTGAGTGATAAAGTATGTCTAGATCAGGTAAGAAAGGGCGTAGAGCTGTTGGTGTATCAAGTTACGTAGGACTTGTTAGATTCTATGAAGAAGTGGAAGAACAGATAAAGATTCCTCCATATGTAATACTATTGCTAGCGTATATAACATCGATAACCATTCTAGCACTTAGGATACTCTTACGTTAAGTATTAATATTCACTAGATTTATACACTTATCAACTGTTACAAGATCTGTATACTGGAATAGATATTTAATTGGTATAACAAAAACACTTACTAGCTAGGCCCGATCCACAAGTAGCTACGGAGTCTAGAGCTCCGAGGAAACACCGCCCTCTACATGGATCCGGAGCTCCGCAAGGAGCCGGGGTAAAACCCCGGGCTCTGGCACAGAAACGACATGTCCATAAACCAATGAAGATGATGCGGTGAGGATCCCCAGGTAACTGGGGATCAGTTAACCCGTTGATGAGGTTTATGGGAGCAGTGAAACGGCCATCCTCCGGAGAGTAAGGTCCGATCTCTATGAGCTCCATGCGAGAGATCGGGAATCCGCTTAGCCAAATGCTACTGAATACAGAAGGCGGGTTATTGTGGATCGGGCCTAGCTCAATTTTGTTAGATACTTTTCTACAGGAAACTGAGGGGTTAGTAATACCTAGTTCAAATACTTATTGTTGCATTATTTTGTTCTCTTTTAATCACAGAGACCCCTCAGCTTGTATATACTGATTATGAGCATTTATTTTTGAAATACTTTGAATTATATTATAAAGTTTGTATAATTGTGTCATCATATTGTTAATAAAACATAACATAATATCGTTATGAGTCATTAACTATTATTGTGTAAAATATTGTAACAATTTCTTCACTAGAAACAGAGGGGTATCTAGATATGTGGGACAAATGTGTGTTCTATAGGAAACTGAGGGGTTCCATAAGAAAGCTTACGTCAGTTACAGAAAGCGATAGTTGTGGAGGATGCATAGAACGTTCTCTTCCATATCTCTTTAATGGTTTAACAAGATGCTTTAATTCACTTGGTGGTGGTATATAAAGTCCTTCAACTATATCTCTTGTAGTTATAATGCAGTCGAGAGGTGTATTGTGAGCAACATATCGACATTTTTTGCAGCTGTAACCTTTACCAAATCCCTTCTTAGTCATTCTCTTTCCACAGATAGGGCATCTAGGGGCTTTACATATATATAGTGGAGCTAGTTTCTCTACAAATAATTTTTCTACATGTAGATAGGATGTATTACGCCAAGATTTTACATGTCCTTGTACTACAACAATATCTCCAGGAATAAGTCTTCTAGCTATGGAAACCAGTCCTGAAGGTTTAAAGAATATTAAATCTATTGATCCAGAATCATCAATTCCTTTAATAATAACATGTCCCCCTTGTATAATTCTGGGAAATTCAGATATCCTTAACCTAATTTTTGCAGTTCTATAGATTCTTAGATCGGATACTCTTCTATTAACAGCATGTGCATCTGTTGCTTGATTTGATCGAAATATTGTCCAAGCGGCTACAGGTTCACATGGTTTTATTATATTTAGAGCTTTTTTAAGATCATAAATATCGTCGCCTCTAACGCCATAGAGAATAGGATCATAGCCATGGGGTGTTATTAGAACTCTATTTGTTTCGTAATCTATGTTATTAAATGTTGTGTCATTTGTGATATCGTCGAAGAGTTTGATAGAGTCTATGTCTATACATCGCTCCTTATTGTAAAACTGTTTAGAACGATAAACAATTAACTCATACGTGTAATCAGAAGCTGTAGCAAGCCAGCCAATAGCTGCTGTAGCACCAACAAGTCCTCGGCCACGGAATTCATTGCTTATGTATACATTCTCTCTCTCAGTAAACTTCAAAAGTTTTTCGAACACTATAGATGGTAGAACAATATCTGTCAATGAATTCATATATATCTTAGAGAATATTGGAGGTATAGAACCTATTACTACGATAGCACCAGGATCTTCATAGTAGTGATGTATATCTATATCTACTGCTTCACTAAGTTTTTTGTAATATTCTAGAAGGATAGAGTCTATGACATCAAATATTTTGTCTATATATGAACAAGGAATTTTGATATGTAGTGCTACAGCACCGTTTCCTCGAGTCTTCCATGGAATTGAAGGATTTAATCTAACTAGATTTGGATAATCAATGAAGATGAGATCTATGTAATTGGCTAGTTTATGTATAAGAAATGTAGCTGTATGTGTTGTACAACCATATTGATGCAGATCAAAATCATCTAAACCTATGTGTATTGTACATAGGTAGTCTTTGTATTCTGTTTCTAACATCACTATTGCACAGACGACATCTCATTCTTTATATTACTTGATACAACAATCATGGTTATAGTCGATCTAACTTTTGGTATTCTTCTTATTTTTGATGTCACTATATCCTTTAGCTTTTCGATAGTATCAGCCTCTATTTCAATGAATAAATCGTATATACCATAAACAAGACTAGCGTTTTTAACACCTTCGATATTCTTTATGTCGGCTAGCACCTCTTCTTCAGCACCTACATCAGTATTTACTAATACCAAGGCTCTTGGCATAACCTTTGTACACCTTAGCGTACTAGCATAAAAAGGGTATAAAAACACATTTGAATCTAGGATAATAGAGATTTAGATGGCTAAACCAAAATTATTGTTTTAGTATCGTTATAGGTAACTATGTATGATTAAGATATATGTGGTAACGAAAGGAGAAGACAACCCAGATATGTGTACAGGTGAAAAGCTGATTAGGAGGGGGTTAGCCAAGCGATTAACAAACTTGAGACAGTTACCGGATTGTGCAATTGTGTTAAATCCTTTTGCTTATACGTATATTAAATATAGTGATAGAATATTGTTAGAGAAATGTGGTTTAGTAGCTATAGATGTTTCATGGAAAAGAGGTATAAAGTTCTTGAAGATCATGAAGAGGGGGGTTCATAGAGTTCTACCTGTGCTTATAGCAGCCAATCCTACAAACTATGGCAAACCATTCAAACTTAGTACAGTAGAAGCTATTGCTGGAGCTCTATACATAACGGGCTATAGTGATTATGCAGATACAATATTGAAGCATTTTAGATGGGGAGAACAATTTATAGAGATTAATAGAGCTAAGCTAGAGAAATACTCACAAGCTGAGAATGATGAAGAGATCGAGATTATACAGATGGAGCTATTGGGTATAGATAGAAACGTGTTGAAAGGTTTAAAACTTATAGACATACTACATAGAATGATTACACAAGAAATCTCATAGAAACCAATAGATATTGTTAACAGTAAAATTAAGTAAAGCTTAATTTCTGTCTTCTACTACTGCACATGACAGGGCCCGTCGTCTAGCCTGGTAGGACGCCGCCCTCACGAGGCGGAGGTCCGGGGTTCGAATCCCCGCGGGCCCATTAACTATGCTGTATATGAATGATTTCTACTCCTCTACATATAGATAAGGTTTTATTGTATTATCATAGACTTAGAGAAACAATACATCTTTAATCACTCTTTCTATCGCTATATGTTATGATGTTTGTAGAATAGAATTGAAGTAACTTGGTTAGTTATAAAGATATTTTGTATAAAATTTATACAAGCTTATATTTTCGGTCTACATGGAAGTAGATGGTGCTAGAGAATATGAGTAGCTCGACAGTACTATTACCTATATTTGAGCCAGCAGTTATAAGGTTGTGTTCAAGTTGCAAGAAGACTATAGAACCTCATGAGAAAGCTGTAAGCTTTAAGTGTCCTAGTTGTGGTGCAGTAACTATCTGGAGATGTCAGAGGTGTAGAAGTCTTTCATTACCATACAAATGTCCTAATTGTGGATTTGAAGGTCCTTAGGTGAAGCCACATGCCTGCAATGGTTTTAGCAGTCATTAGGGCATATCCAAAAGAACTTATGGACAACATGTCACAACTTGTTGCAAAAGTACAAGATGTCCTGAAAGAGAAGGGATATGACTTACTGAAATGGGAAGCTGTAGATATAGCGTTTGGATACAAAGCTGTAGATCTCTATGTAATGATGCCTGAGGAACAAGAAAGAGGAACAGAGGATGCTGAAGAAGCTATTAAATCTGTAGACGAGATAGATAATGTTGATGTAGTTTACGTAACAAGAATAAGTACATAAGGGCAATACATACTTGTTCTTTAGAAGAAAAATAGATTTCAAAATTCTTGAATACTTGAAAGCGAAGGGTAAAGCTACAGATAGAGAGCTATATGATGCTCTATCAAAAGAATTCAACATTTCATACAATCAATTACTATCCATAATAATGCAATTAGAAATAGAGGGCTTTATTAGTGTTGTTTTTAGTAGAGACTACATGACTATAATGCTCAAAAGGATTTTAAATACTTAAGCATCATAAAAATATAGAAACTCTTGTTAGTTAACTAGTACTGGTTGTATCTATGGGTGTGAACCTAAAGGATATAATACCTTCTTCGTGTCGTCAAGAAGTAGATGACCTAAAGGCTTTGGCTCAAAGGGTTATAGCACTTGATGCATATAATGCTCTATATCAATTCTTAGCCGCAATAAGACAACCAGATGGAACTCCGCTTATGGATAGCAAAGGTAATGTAACAAGCCATTTAAGTGGTCTCTTCTATAGAACTATAAACCTTATGGAATACGGTATAAAACCTATCTATGTATTTGATGGAAAACCTCCGGAACTTAAGAGAGAAGAACTTGAGAGGCGACGCACAAGAAAAGAAAAAGCGTTGGAAATGGCTGTAAAAGCATATAGCGAAGGATTAAAGAAAGAAGCAGCTAAATACGCTGTTCAAGCACTATACCTTACAGAACCAATGGTACGTAATGCGAAAAAGCTTTTAGAGGCTATGGGTGTACCATACGTTGAAGCTATAGGTGAAGGTGAAGCTCAAGCTGCCTATATAGCTAAAAAGGGATTGGCATGGGGTACAGGTAGCCAAGATTATGATTCACTACTTTTTGGTGCACCTAGGCTTGTAAGGAATCTCACTATTACTGGTAAAAGAAAGCTTCCAGGAAAAGATATATACGTAGAGATAAAGGTTGAGGTAATAGAGTTAGATAAGTTGTTAAAGGCGTTGAGCATTACTAGAGAACAGTTAATAGATGTGGCTATACTCATAGGTACAGACTATAATCCTGATGGTGTAGAAGGTATAGGTCCAAAGACAGCTCTTCAGTTAATTAAAAGTCATGGAACAATAGAAAAAGTAATCAAATTGTTACAAAATCCACAATTTCCTGAAGATCCTTTAAAGATAAGAGAGTATTTTCTTAATCCACCTGTGGTAGACATACATGACATAGAGTGGAGGGAACCTGACAAACAAGCTGTTATAGAGATATTGGTTAAAGAACATGATTTCTCTATAGATAGAGTTGAAAATGGATTAAAGAGGTTAGAGAAAGCATATAAAGAATACATTAGAGGTACTAAAGCCACCTTAGATCAATGGTTTATTGCTTCGAAAAAGTAGAGCAAGAATTAAATAAATTTTCTGAACCTTAGTAGCTAATCTTTATTCTATAAATCTCATTGTATATCGTACTAAGGAGTGTTTCGATCTCACTTGTTTTAAGTGGTAATAGTTTTGCATCTGATTTAGGTATTCTAACTATATGTTGAACTGAGCCATCGGGAGTCCATACACTATCTATTCCCTGTATGCGGGCAGGAGATATGAGTTGTGCTATAAATGTCTTAGGATCAGCTGTTCTTTGAATAATTCTTACCCGCATACCTATTCTCTCACTTAATGTCTTTCCAAGCCTTATTATTGCAGATCTAGGTGTATCTTCTTGAAGTTCCAGAACTATTATCAGTAATGAATCTATCTTATAGCTTTTTACATAACTCGAGTTCTTCAGAAACTTAAAGTTACCTTCATTCTCTATATCAAGAAGATGCTTCATAACCTCTACCTCAAATTCCGAGTGTTCCCCACTTTCAACTATTCTTCTACATCTAGGGCACAAGACACCGCTTCTTATACAGATACTGTCCAATGGTATTCTCATACTGTTACTGTCCCTCAGCAAATCTGTGTCCATTTCTAGTTTGTTTTTCATTTAAGCCTTTACAACCGTTCAGCTTATAAATTTAAGTATTCTTTTTACCGTCCATATGTATGGGTCTGTAAATATCTGGTGAACAATATGCCTCTAGCTGATCCTGAACTAGCAAAAATCGTAGAAAAGAGGCTCCTAGACAAAAAAGTATGTAGGAGGTGTGGAGCATTAAATCCCCCAACAGCTACACGTTGTAGGAGATGCAGAAGCGATAATCTAAGGCCTAAGAAGAAAGCTGTTGCCATGAAGAAGTAAAGCTGTATAAAGGTGTATCATAACGTATACTATTAAACATGTTGCAAAGGTTTTAAAGCAACTAAAGGATGTAGGTATAGAGGGTATAATTATAGGAAGTACATGTCTGTCTATAGCTCTAGGTAATATTGATATTGAAGGAGATATAGATCTATTTACAACATCTATAAGCCCTTTCTTTGATGAAGAAAGGATAAGACAGATAGCTTATCAGAAGGGATGGTCTACTGGTACCACAGAGCTTGGTACACCATCTATAATACTTAATGTTGAAGGAATAGACATAACTGTAGAGCTGTATGAGAACATTCTTGATTTCTATATACCTTCAGAATCTATAGACATTTGCCGACAGAGTATAGAAGTAGATGGAACTGAGATTACATATGTTGCAGTAGAGTGCTGGATTGTTTTTAAAGCTAGAAGAGGATCTGATAGAGATATACTATCACTTTCAACTATTAAACAGTTTGTAGATGAAGGCGTGCTACCTATAAACAAAACACTTTTAGAAAAGATGATCGAACTATATGAAGATGATAAAAGGTACATATATAACAGGTTAAAGAACCTGAACTTGATTTAACCTAGACTAATCAAGACACAAGATCTAATCCTTACACTAGTTTCTTTAAGCATTGTTCTAGAAGCAAAGACCTCTTTCTAGAATACATTAGGTGGTATAGTGAGATTATGGTAAGCTATGGTTAATGAGGATATACATATTTGTAGATGGCTTAGATATATTATCAATAGGTGGTTAGTGATGAAGGAGAGGGTAAAGGATGTAAGATTATGGAAAGACATGAGTTTAGAAGATTTGATTAAAGTTTATGGCGATATACATGGATTCATGGCTGGTCATCTCTATGAGGCAATAGATGTTGTGAAAGAGATTGTCAGAAAATGTGATATAAGATTTTTAAGTTTCACAGGTAATCTTGTTGCTACAGGTCTCAGAGGTATCTTAGCTCAAATTATAGAGAATAGATTATTTAACGTTATTGTAACTACTTGTGGAGCTATAGATCATGATATAGCTAAAAGTTTTGGTGGTATGTATAGTAAGGGGTTTTTTGATGCTGATGATGTTCAGCTTCGTCGTGAGGGTATACATAGACTAGGTAATGTGTTTATACCTATGGAAAGTTATGGACCACTCATAGAGAGTGTTGTTAGAGATGTACTTAATGAAATAAGCAGAAGTATTCCTAATAAAGTTTGGAGTATACGTGAAATTTTACAAGAATTAGGTAAAAGGATTCTTGATGAGAACTCTATACTTAGAGCATCATATAGAGCTAATGTACCTATCTTTGTTCCAGGATTTCTCGATGGTGCCTTTGGTACAGCATTGTTCATGTTTAAGCAATTCAATGATCTTAAGGTAGATGTCTTCTTGGATGAGAAAGAACTTGCAGATATAGTGTTTAGTGCTAAGTCTATTGGAGCTTTAATTGTTGGTGGAGGTATAAGTAAGCATCATACGTTGTGGTGGGCTCAATTCAGAGAAGGTCTAGATTATGTAGTATATATATCTACAGCTATAGAATGGGATGGCTCGCTTAGTGGTGCTAGACCTAAAGAGGCTATTACATGGGGTAAGCTAAAGGATAGATCTAGACATGTATTTGTATATGGAGATGCATCTATAATCCTGCCTATAATAGCGTATAGTGTACTATTTACATAGCAGTAGAGAAGTTATCTACGTGAAGCTTAATAACTGTGGCTATATATAGCGATATTTATAGGTAAGTGAAGAGCTATAGCTATGTATATAGGATTAGTGTAGCACTCTCTATGTGAGGAGTAATAGAAGATGGGCATAGGTACAGAGAAGTTTAGGAGTATAAGTCCGGCAGAGTTCTTCTATAGAAACAAAGAGATAGCTGGGTTTGCGAATCCAGCTAGAGCTATGTATCAATCTGTTAGAGAGCTTGTGGAAAATGCTCTAGATGCTACAGATGGCCATGGTATACTACCTAATGTAGAGATATCGATAGAGGCTCATCCAGAGAAAGCGTCTGCCTATAGAATAACTGTGAAAGATAATGGTATAGGTATACCAGCTGAATACATACCTGATGCATTTGGTAGAGTTCTTTTTAGCTCTAAATATGTTCTAAGACAGACTAGAGGTCTTTTTGGTTTAGGTGCGAAAATGGTTGTTCTCTATGGTCAGATAACTGTTGGAGAACCTACAGAAATTATTTCAGCAACTATAGGGTCAAAGAAGGTGTATATGTATAGAGTAGCTATAGATGTAAAAGAGAATAAACCTATAGTTCTGTATAAAGCTGTATGGCCTAATAGCTCAGATTGGCATGGAACTATAGTTAAGGTTGCTATAGAGGGTGATTGGGGTAGAGCTAAACAGAGAGTTATAGACTATGTGAGAAGAACAGCTATAGTTGCTCCCTATGCCAACATAGTCATGAAAACACCTGATGATGAAGTCTATATATATCCAAGAGCTGTAGAGATAGTTCCTCCTCCACCTAGAGAAGTCAAGCCTCATCCACATGGTGTTGATATAGAGATGCTTAAGTCAATGATTGATGATACTAAAGCAGAGACAATTATAGAGTTTCTCTCGACAGAGTTTCAGGGAGTTGGGGAGGTAACAGCTCAAAGGTTTCTGCAACTCTATGGTTTTGATCCTTTAAAGAAGGTTAAAGAACTTACTCAAGAAGAAATTGAACAGTTAGTTAAAGCATTGAAAGAATTTACAGAGTTTAAGAAGCCTAGAGCAGATCATTTATCGCCTATAGGTGCAGATTTGATAAAGATAGGTTTAAGAGAAACACTTAGACCAGAGTTTGTAGAAGCTATTACAAGAAAACCTGTAGTATATGAAGGTCATGCTATAATAGTTGAAGTAGGCATAGGATATGGAGGAGCTATACCTGTATCAGATCAACCTATTCTGCTTAGATATGCTAATAAGATACCTTTGCTATATGATGAGAAAAGCGATGTAGCATGGAAAGTTGTTTCAGAGAACATAGATTGGAACTACTATGAGTTAGAGTTTCCTGCACCAATAGCTATTCTTGTGCATATCTGTGGAACAAAAATACCATATAAAGGTGTTGGAAAGGAGAGTATAGCTGATGTACCTGTTATAGAGCATGAGGTAGAGGAAGGTGTGAGATATGTTGCTAGAGCCTTGAAGCTTTATCTATCTCGAAAACAGAGAGAAGAAGAGGCTCTAAGGAAAGCATTCACTATAATAAAGTACATACCTGAGGTAGCATCTTCCTTAAGCGTTTTTGCTATGGCAAATCCTGTTAAAATCGATCCCTCTACTATTGAGAATAAGTTGTTTGAAATGGTTAAATCTAGATATGGTGAAGCTCTGAAATCTGTATCATCAGTTAGAGATGTGGTTCTAAATACAGAATAGGGTGGTGTTTGTGTCGAGTCTTCACTATTCATCTAAGGTTGATCAAAAAGCAAGACTTTTAGCTGCTGAAAAACTTAAATCACATTTCGAGAAGCTTGTTAAAGCTATAATTGATGGTGAAGAACCTAAACTGATAATACCTAAAAGAACTTTATCGAACACCATATTTGATAGCAAGAGAAAGCTCTTGCTTCTAGGTTCAGAAGTTTTTGAGAGAAGATTTCTCGATGTTCATGAAGCTAGAAAGTTTATGCAGACCCTGCTTATGGGCAAGATAATATACGAGGCTTTAATCAATAACGAGTATCCAACGATAAGAGATCTCTACTATAGAGGTAAGCACACGATACGTTATAAGTCGTATAAAGGTAAGATTGAGGAGGAGAATACATGGGATGAACAGAAAGAAAGTGATTCAGTTTTAAGAGATATAGAGGTTTATGCAGATCTACTTAGAGAAGATATGCTTATACTAAGCAAAGAGAAGGGTAAAGTTGTGGGGGATATGAGGATAAGGTCTGGTGATGATGTTATAGATCTCAGCAAGATGGGTCATGGTGCATACGCCATAGAGCCTACACCAGACTTGATAGAGTTTGTTGATGTAGATGCAGAATTTGTTTTGGTTGTAGAGAAGGATGCTGTTTTCCAGCAGCTTCATAGAGCAGGATTCTGGAGGAAGTATAGAGCTATACTGATAACGAGTGCAGGTCAACCAGATAGAGCTACAAGAAGATTTGTTCGTAGACTAAATGAAGAGTTAAAGCTACCTGTATTCATATTAACTGATGCAGATCCCTACGGATGGTACATATATAGCGTCTTCAGAATAGGCTCTATAACCTTGTCCTATGAGTCTGAAAGATTAGCAACACCAGAAGCAAAATTCTTAGGTGTAAGCATGACAGATATCTTTGGGGAAAAAGGTAAGAAGCCGTATCTAAGTGAGTCAGAGAGAAGAAACTTCATAATAAAAGCAAAGAAAACAGATATAAAGAGAGCACAAGAACTCTTGAACTATGAATGGTTTAAAACCGAGAAATGGGTAAAAGAGATAAATCTATTTCTAGAGAAACAGAGCAAACTAGAAATAGAGGCACTCACAGGTAAAGGTCTATACTTCCTCATAGACACCTACATACCAACAAAAATACAGACTAAAGATTTCATAGAATAATATTATATGAAGTAATACATTGATACAAACTACATAAAGTTATAAAACCAGCTACATTAAACAAACTGTAGGGTAAAGCCGCCGTAGCTCAGCTGGGAGAGCGCCCGGCTGAAGAGAAAAGGTCCCAGGCACCGGGAAGTCGGGGGTTCAAGTCCCCCCGGCGGCATATATTCTTAAACTTAAAAGCTTCTGATACACAAACTATCTAGATGAATAAACAAAACTTTGAGCCGGGGTGGCCGAGAGGTCTAAGGCGGCGGGCTGCAGTAGAGCAAATATTCCGGCTTAAACCGCCTGTCGAGACCCGTTAATTCCCGGGTTCGAATCCCGGCCCCGGCTCCAATTATTTATTGGAACTATCTGTATGCTTAATGCTGCTATAGAGAAGGAACTAGATCAAAACATACAGTATAGATATTATGGTTATAGTAAGTGTGAGAATAGATATCTATATTATAGATTAAACATAGACATAGCTATGGTAATGAGGAAACTACAGTAGATCAAGAGACATCACTTCCCTCTTATTTGTATCAATTATTAAGTTTGATGGGCCCGCGGGGATTCGAACCCCGGACCTCCGCCTCGTAAGGGCGGCGTCCTACCAGGCTAGACGACGGGCCCGCTTAATAGCATCTATATAGGTATATCATAGAGTGTTTATTTATTTATGATCTACATTATCCTACACTTAGTTTGAGGATTTAAGTTTATCTGATCGTTATAGCTAAATGTGTTGAAAACTCAACTAGATGTATTATTCCATAAATAATACATACTGTGGTAACTTAACAACACCAGTTAAAGATTGTTTATCTAAGGATGTGATGAATTCAGTAACTCTATCCAGTATACATTGATGACCTTAAGACCACAAAATATCAATGAAAACAATATCCTCTGTAAATGTTTTAACTGTTTTTAGCTACTGTGTGTAGGTGCCTCATATCAATGACAACTAGATAGCAATCAGGAGTGGAAAGATATACTTGTTCCTCAAGGACTTAGTGGTACCGATCTATGCAGTTCTCGATGTCCTTACGACGAGTGAACAGATGTTGAGGAGGAAACTTGTGGCAATAATATCCATATATAATACCCATGTTACTTAAAACATCTAGATAAACCTAAATAAACAACACAAATATCCACATAGATCTATATACAGAAGAAAATATAAATTAATTGATTATATGTGCCTAGAGGTTATGACTAGAATAGTTATTGAGTTCAGTTTTTATCAAATACCTAATTGTTTTTGTCTATGGATATACAGTAAAGCTTAAAGCTATGATATGTGTATAATGTTGATTAATAGATGATGAGTTACACAGGCCTTGAGATTGATGATGTAGACTCCTTTATCTGATGAAGGCTGTATTCAGTTTTATGAGTTCTACCATATGTAGATATGTATTGCTTGTTGCGAAAACTGTTATTGTTGAGTTTACTGGTCTGCTATATACTGTTGAAGGAAATCTTAATGATGTTTTTGTAACATTATATGGATAGAATTCTATTGAATATATATCGTACATGAGTCTCTTTATGTATATCTTTATACTTCTGGCGTTGATTAGCCATACACCTTTTATGTTTCTTCCAGCTACATCACTATATAGTGTTGAATGAGTCTCGAAGTATCTACATGTATTGTTTGATATAGCTATATACATGTATCCTCCTTGTGCTCTACCTCTATTCACCATATATACATAGAACCATCCTCTAGTTATTTCATCAAAATTTATACATATTTCTAGTTCTGCAATAGTAGAGTACATTGTTATACCGACGGTAGAGTCATCATGATCCATGAGTTTCGATAAATCAAGAATTGTGTAGTTATATAGTGTGATAGCTATGTAGTTTTTGTTCTCTATATCTGGTGCATCATCTAGATATATAGAGAACTTATTGAGAATTTCTTCAGAATCTGTAACTATTGTGGTATATCCTTCAGATGTAGTGTATATGTGGAAATATGTTTCAGGTGCTACAACTCTTTTCACTCTATAAGGTACATGGTTTACAGTACTGAAGCCTAGATATGTTGGTGGAATTCTTTCAAAATACATAAAGTCTCTATATGAATCGCTATCTGATGCTCTATGGCTACAGAACGTGTTACCGTTTCTAGTCTCTATACAGACCTTCTCTACATCGTTAACATCTAGAGCAATAGCTATCTCTCCTCCACCAGCTAGAGATACATCAGTATCTCTAATGATTATAGTTCTATTCACAAGCTCTATATACATGAGATCAAGATAGCTTTTCTTAATCCCTCTATTCACTATACGTATCGAGGAACTCTCTAGATAGATGTCTAGAACTTCTCTAGTCTTCTCTATATTGTTAACAGCTTCTCTAGCAACACTACCTATAGTATACATCCATTCAGTAGATAGATACGTAATCAAAATGGTTAAGAGGATCAAGAGAGTTGCTCCTATATACTCACTTTGACCACGGTTCATAGACCTTCACCTCAAAAACAACAAAAACATTGTTGCTAGAGCTATAGATGTAGAGAGGAAGTTTATCTAGAAAAACAATACATTTATCATCGATATAGAGATGATCTACATATTCATCAAATACTATAGTTAGGTTAATCGGTCTATAGAATCTAAATACACAGAAATACTTTGGTGAATCACTATACCTACATACCTCAACATCATCTACTACAACTCTATAGTTAGACAAATTATAGCATACAGCATGTTCATGAACATGAATAGCTCTAGGTTTAACTACAGTATATATATCAATAGATTTGATGTATATATGTAGAGCAACAACAGTAGCTAAAGCAATCATTACAGCTAGTGCCACAAAGCTAGAGATACCTCTACAAAACACAGACAACCCCAAACAAAAACATAGCTAAAAAAGAGAGAAACACATATAGATACATATGTACACAAATATACACAGATATATACACATGTTTATACATATGTAGACAAATACCTTAAATAGGGATGCCAACACAGTATACACCCAGAATGGGTGAACATAACTCATGTCGAAACCAAGATACATATCCACATACCTAATACTATCACTACTCACGATATCAGTAATAGCCCCAATAATATCAATACTATACACACAACAACAAACAATAGTAGTAGCACAAATAATAGGGGTGGATCCACCAGAATATAGTGTATCCAGGAGAAACAGCTAAAGTAAAGGTAGCAGTATTCTTCGGAGGTATAACAATAACAGTAAGACTAACCAGTGGAGAAACGGGACAGGTATGGTCTGAAAGATCGTTACACGCATTATCGCCAGGAGAATATGAAGTACTAGTACCACTACCAGAAAAACTACCCGGTGCAACAGATGACACTGCTCCATCTGGGCTTGTGGATCTATTTGTAGAAGTATGGGCAATAGGTCAGAGACAAGATTATAAAATCATTTCTGTTGGTCCAAAGATAGTGGTTACACCACCTGTTTCAACAATAGTAGATCCCTATGGCAATCCAAGTAGTGTGACTGTAAACTTCTATGGATTTGTACCAGGAACCACTATAAGTGATCTAATATTCATCAACAAAGTATCGCAAGAATCTTATATTTACAATATTACAAATATTACAGGTGTTAT
>JAWBDT010000006.1:0-64049 GCA_038821645.1 Ignisphaera sp.
AAGAACTTATAATACAATATAGCGAAGATACAGCTATATTCCCTGGTTCTTGCTATAACATTGTTAAACCATGATTTATATGAATATACTATAAATGAAGAGAATACATTCATGAATTTCTTGATCAGTAGAGTAGATCTATACCTATATCTAGATGCTATATATGGTCATAGGTCTAGTGACTATTGTTCTTGATTACATTAATTGATTAATATTTAATCTATATTAGCTTCATAGACAGTATAGGTTAAGAGGTATGCTTTGTAGGGAATATAATCTTCAATCAATACATGATCACAATACCTTATGTAGAATACTATGTTATCCGAGATGTGATTCCACTTGTTTTAACAGAAGGATCGAAGATATAGAGAGATCTGGTATAGATGCTGTATATAGTTTTGGTAAAATAGCTATATCTAGAGGTGTATATATTGTTGGTAAAGGTCATTCATCTATTGTTGCTCTAGCTCATCATTCTCTATATGGTGTTGTAGCTCTAAAGATTAGGAGAACAGACTCTAAGAGATTTTCTCTAGTGTGGGAAGCTGAGATGCTCAGTAAAGCTTCAGCAACAGGATTCGTACCTAAAGTCTATATGGCTACAGAAGATGTATTGGTGAGAGAATATATTGATGGACCGACATTAGCAGAGTTTTTTATGAATATAAAGAATAATCGAGAGATATTGTTAAAAGCTATAGAGAGTTTGCTGAAAGCATCATACCATATGGATAAGATAGGGATAGATCTTGTCGAAATATCTAGACCTTTTAACCAAGTTGTGTATCTTTGTGAAAACCCCTCAAAACCTTTCTTCATTGATCTTGAATCCGCTAAAATATCTCTACAACCTTCAAATGTGACGAAGGTACTTGGATTCATAATCAATGGCACTATCAATGGTACTAAGATTAGAGAAATCATAGGTATTGAGCCTGATAAAGTAGGTATACTGATGAATTTAGCTAAAAGCTATAAAGCTGATAGTATTTGGAAGAAGAATATTGTTGATGAATTAGTTAAGATCATTATAGGCTAGACTGATATAATAAAAATGTTTAAAAGCATTGAGAAGGTTATTATCATAAGTATAGCTCTTTAAAGTTAGTGAAGACTTTATGGAGTACTACGTATATAGATATATCAATGGAGCAACTATATCTGTTTGGGATGTTGAAGAAATTATCTCAAGGATCAAGAAGGGTGAGACAAGATTTAAAGTAACTGTTGATCTTGGTCTTAGAGAAACTGATATAGAGTATAGAAACGGTGTGGTAGTGATTAGTGGCGATACTATAGACATTAATGAACTTAATGCTGTACGTGAAGGTTTTCTATACAAGTTAATTGATGGTCGTCTCCATAGACTTGACATGTATAGTGATGGTAAGTACTATAAGCTGAGGCCTGTGGCACGAAATAAAGCTCCAACTATAGAGATCAACGGTATACATATGCATAGAATACAGAGTATAGATCCGTGGACCGATAGTTTTACAAAAATTAGGAGCATTTCTAGAAGGATAAAGAATGCTAGAGTTCTAGATATATGTACAGGTCTTGGCTATACAGCCATAGCTGAGGTCATGTTTGGTGCTAAATCTGTAGTTACAGTAGAACTTGATAGCAATGTTCTATATCTAGCATCGCTTAATCCCTGGTCTAGAAAACTGGAAGACCCTAAGATCTCTATAGTTTTAGGAGATGCTTTCAATGTGCTAGATGAATTAGGTGAAGAAGATTTCGATGTTGTTGTACATGATCCTCCAAGATTTGAAATAGCTGGAGAACTTTATAGCTATGAATTCTATAAGAAGGTATACAGGGTTCTTAAAAAGAATGGAGTATTTGTACACTACACGGGAAATCCAGCTAAACATAGTAATATCGATATAATTAAGGGTATAAAGAATAGGTTAAGTAGAGCCGGATTTAGTGAAATTCATTGGATAGAAAGTATCAAAGGATTCAAGGCAATTAAAGTAACGTAGACTGTTTCTCTATAAAAGTTTTCAAGATGTTTTAGCCACCATAGTTGTTTAGAAAATTTAAATAATTAACAAAAACAATAAAAGCTTATAGAAATTACTCAAAACACTTTATGATCTATCTATTGTTTATATAGTTGGTTTAATAGGTATTGTGCATAAGAATACTGTTCTTCCTTTATAGATGTTTCTATAGCTATGAACTTTATTGGGCGGTATGTATATAGCTGTAAAGGGTTTTAGATAATGTTCTTCATCTTCTACAGAAACCTTTAGCTCACCTTCGAGTACTAGAATCTCGTGTTCCCATGGATGACTATGGGCCTCGATATATCCACCTTCATCCATTTCGAAAATCCTCATCGAGAACGTTGGCATTTCATCTACAGAAAATAGAACCTTTATCCATGTATTTACACCATTCTCAACTCTTTGTTTAGGAACTTCATGCACGTTAACAATCTTAACACGATTCATATTTACAACCATTTTGATCATCTTCTGAATATTTTAGCTAGATACACATATAAACTTCTGTCTAGCTATAAACTTTGAATCGTAACCTAAATAGGGTGAATTTATGGCTACAGAAGACTGGAAAACATATGCCAAACCTATAGAGACTGAAATAAAGAAAGATATACGTGATGAAGTACATGAGTTCTTAACTAAGGTCTTTAACGTCTACATGGTTAAAATGCCTCCACACATGTTTAGACAGTTAGAGATTGTTAGAGACAAGCTTATTGTGTTAACATCTAGATTCAGTAATGAGTATTATGAAGATTTATGTGATACCTTCTCTAAGATCTACAGATTAATAGTTCTGGATAAAGATGTGCCTGAAGATGTTAAAAAACTTGTTAAAGAACTTTCGGAAAAAACAAACAGCTTCTTTAGTTCTAAAGGTATGCATATTTGTGTAAAGGAGTTGAAATACTATAACCTAAAGATTAAAGTACTATTCAATTCATCACCACTCAAAGACGCAAATGTTATATTAGAAGCAGAAGGAAGGATTGTAGCATCAAGTAAAACAGATGATAATGGCATTTGTGTAGTAGAGGTTCCAGAAGGTAAGTATTCTGTCTACACCTATAAGTATGTTAAGGAAGGTGAATATGTATATGAAGAAAAGACCTTATTTATACCAACAGAATTAGAGGTAGTATTCAATGTAACTGAAACTAAGTCTGCTAGTGAAATAGCTAGAGAAAGAGGTGGTAGACCGCTTATAAGAGAGGTTACAGAATCCAAGTAGTTTCCAGTTTTCTATATGTATTTCTTTAATTGCTTGAATCCTCAATAGACATTATATTTATGGAAACATATTCTAAACTAGATTATCTGGAGACGGTATATTGATTGTTGTATGTATCTAAGGATAGAAACATCAATTGATTATATACTGTATTCACAAACTCTATATATCTTCTCTCTATAGCTATAGAATTCGATAACTATCTTGTTTTTTGATAAAAGAAGAGCTTCATCTAAAGCATTCCAGAGATCTTCAATTGTCTTTATCTTGAAATTATCTATAGCTACTAATATATCTCCTACACTTATTCCACAGATAGATGAGAGTTTATTGTTGAATATACTGGATACTACAATTCCTTCAATTCTTTCTTTAGATCTAAGTCCATACTCAATAACCCTTATACCCAACTTAATATGGTTTACATATCCATATTTTTTGAGTATATTGTAGCTATAGTGAATCCTTCTAGAGGGAACTATTAATGTGAATTCATGGGTATTGAATGCATTACCAACTATTATACCTACTGCTTTTCCATAGATATCTATTAAGGGACCTCCGCTCATCCCTGGTACTACTGGTGTACTAGCTGTTAATAGACCCTCGATATATTCATTACCTATAGATGCATTTATCTTGTGTCCACTTATTATTCCTAAAGAGAAGAATGGTCTTAGAAGTCCAAGAGGCATACCACATGCTAGAACAATACTCCCTATAGGTGGTTCTTCTAGCTCTAGAGAAATTGGATTCAAAGCTTTATCACTTTCTATGAACATTAAATCCCATCTATTATCGATACCCTTTACTCTACCTTCAGAAGATTCACCATTGGCATCGATAACACATATACTGTCCTTTGGCTCTATATGTGCTACAGAAACAACAGTACCTCTATCTATAGCGAAACCTGTAGCAAAATGTTCAAACTCATGCTCATCTCTACATGAAGAGTTGCGAGGCACAGAAACTATATAGAGAGAATTCAGTGTTTTAGAAATTATAGACACAATCCATTTATTCAGTACCTGGGCTACATCACCCTTAAACAAGTCATTTACTGCATCTTTACTGTTCATATGATATCCCTTATCCTACATACAGTATTTGACGTAAAGGTTATTTTGAGTAAATCACCTTATCAAGTAGTAAAAAGAAGAAGATAGTTTTCATGGCGAAGCACGATGATGTGTTTAAAAATATACATTAAAGGTGTTGTAAAAGGGGTAGGATATCTAGCTTACATCTATATACAGGCCGAAAGACTTAGTATAAAAGGGTATGCTCGTTACTTTAGCGATGATATTGTAGAGGTTGTGGCTATAGGTAGTGAAGATACTGTAAGCAGATTTGTAGATAGATTGAGATTTCACGACACTATGGCCATAGTAAACAATATCGAGATTAACAAGTGTAGCGATATTGCATTAACTAATGTAGAGAGTTTTGAGATATACTTTAGCTAGAGTTTTTCGAGAATAGATCTGATTATCGAATCATGTTCAGCATACTTCTTTAGCACTACATAAGCTTTATCAGAAGCAATAAGTTTTCCATTTTCTTCTTTGACCAAGTTCATGAGCTTCAACATATTCACATCAAGTAGTATTTCTTTTGAAACACCTACTCCATACCTATTTCCATTTACTTGGTATCCTGTATCGATACCGTGTTTATGTAGATACGATAAATAGGATGCAACATCTTTAATTGTTAGACCATCTCTACTTTTAGCTATTATAGCTAAGATGATCATCTGGGGAGGGGTTTTGTGATACAAGGTCATCTCCAAGGTTGTACTAAGATGATAATACCATATAACTACTGAGACCAACATATAGTCCATATATTAATGGTCTCTATCTTTAAGTAAATTTAGTAACATTTTGCTGAACTTTCAGGAAAAAGCTTCTTTACTATATCTCGGTTTCTATAGATATCAGCAACAAATTTTATGGCATTACATACGTCTTCTGTACCTTTCTTGTTCTTCACTATAATATTAAGAAAGACTTTATAGCCAGGTGCAATTCTATCGAGTTTCTCTTCATCCATTATTCTCAATGTAATCAGCCTTTTAAATTATTACCAGCATTAAGTATTATCTTTTGAGGTTTAGGCGACTAACAATCATATGTGAATAATACAATTTAGTTCGCAGTAGCCACTCAATCTCTATTTATACCTTTAGCAATTAATTAGAGTAAACATTGAATGTGAGATACATATTATGTAAACACAAGACTTGTGAAAGCTTCAGAATCTGGAGTACACTAGTAAATTGTAGTTTCACAATATTGTTTCAGAGAATCTACTTCCTATTCTCTATATGCTATAACATCGATTTCCACCTTTACACCCCGAGGTAATGCTGATACTTGTACCGTTGTTCTAGCTGGTGGCTTTTCATCAAAGTAGAGACTGTAGATAGTGTTAAAGTCCTGAAGATCATTTAAATCGGTTAAGTATACCGTAACCTTGACCACATCCTTAAGCGAATAATTGCATGCTTCAAGTATCGACTTTATATTTTCAAGAACTCTTCGTGTTTGATCCTTTATATCTCCTTCAATAATACGACCTGTGGAAGGCTCTATAGGTATTTGACCTGAAATAAATAGCCATGGTCCTATCTTTACTGCTTGTGAATAAGGTCCTATAGGTTTTGGTGCTTTATCTGTGTAGATAATCTCTTTAGCCATAGTCAGCACCTCGATAAGATTTCTACTCATCTCTAATACAATCCATAAGATATAAATGCCTATCTGTAGCCATTTTTATGTCATCATTGTGTATTTTCTGTTCATCAAAACTATGTATCATTATGTTGACGCTTTATTAGAATAATGTTTAATAGGTTATAGTGATAGATGTATGATGCTATCGAGTCTTAAATATCTCTATAGCGGTTTCAAAAGCGTTGAGTTGAGGGAATATCAATGCTACCTATTGTAACAATTGAGGAACTGATGTATGATATTTTAAAAGCCATACCTTTGTTCATATACATAACATTTTTAGTATATTTCGTTACAAAACACCTCTATAACTTTATGATTTCTAGAGGCTTAAAGCATAATGTTGCTGTATACTTTAATAGAAAGATCATACATATGATGAGTGGAGGTATTGTTGCGCTTCTTGTACCGATACTATTTACTGAACCTTTTGTACCAATGTTTTTCGCATATCTATTAGCTATTGCTGTATATCTGCCACATAGATCGAGAAAGATAATGAGCTGGTTTCAAACCGAAGACAATATGTATGAAGTTAATTTCTGTATAGCTTGGGGATCATCGATATTCATCTTATGGATACTAACTAGAGATCCATGGATAGCTATTCTACCTGCTTTAGCTATATCTTTTGGTGATGCTGTTACAGGTATAGTTAGAAACATATTCTTTGGATATAGAACAAAACATTGGTTAGGAAACATAGCTATGGCCATCGTTATGATGCCTATAGGCTATATATTCTCAGGATTGATAGGTTCTCTAGCTATGGGTATAGCATCAGTTGTTGAAAGAATAGAAATAAATCCTGTAGACGACAACATCTTTATAACACTTACAGTAACAGCTATAATAGCTATAAACTATCTCTTTATGCCATAATCAATATATTTGTATTACACATTTGGATCAAATCATTGGACATATTTACTGAAGAACTGACACTCTGTATTACACAAAATTTTTACAACATCTGTAAAACCTAATGACTTGTAACTCATTAAGAATATTACTAAGAGAAGCTTAGATGCTTGATACATTCATTATATCTATTGATATTATTATACCTTGTGGTCTATACTTAACCTATAATTAATCTATGAAACACACAAATTCTTATTGTCTAGATGCTATATATCTACCTTCGTCTAAAGTAGAGTAGTGACGAGAATACTGCAGCAACAATTATTAACACAACAACTATGTAGTTTCTATACTCTTGTGCAAAAGATTGTGGAGTATGTTCCCTAGCTTCTTGTGTTACTGTTGTTTGTTGCTGAGATACTTCTTCTACTCTAAGTATTTTTATAGAACTTTCTGCTGAATGTAGTTCGTTTGTTTCTTTTACTACAGCCTTAAGCTTATATTCACCTGGTATCGTGGGTATGAATATTGTTTCAGTAAAACCATTAACATCCGTTATAACATTAGTGTAGATTCTCCAGGTATCTTCTTTTGGAGATATGTATAGAATTGCTACAGATGTTTTCACTTTAGGTTCTATTGCTACTCTTATCTTTACCTGTCTACCTACCTCAACAACTTCTTTGTCTAACTCAAGTGATATAGATGGCTTCACTCTCTCTACAGATACAGCAACAATATTGCTTAAACTTTCTCTCAATAATTCGCTTTCTATATTCCTTACTCTAAATAGATAGGTACCAGATGTATTTGGTATCCATACATAGCTAAATCTTCCTTCACTATCTGTTGTAATTTCTTCAACTCTGTTCCAGTCAATCCCATCGATACTGTTCTCTAGAATAAGCCTGAGTCCTTGAACTGGGGTGGCTGAACCATATATCTTTACCGGTTTAAAAACATAGGTAACAGAAGTGTTCATCTGTAGAATTATTCTTGGTACACCTTTTACGTATATCTTTGTCGATGCTATCGAGTACCCCACAAATCCTTCAGATGTTGTATAGTTTATAACCGCTGTAATTATGTATATACCCTGTTTATCTAGATATAGAGGAAACCGAGTTGATGTTGTATTAAATGGCAACATAATTCTATAGAATATCGATGTGTAGAGAGAGCTATTCACATACATCATGAGATACACATTATATAAAGGATTCGGAGAATCATTTGATGCCCTAACATCAATAATGTAGATAGTGTCATACTTATCTACAGATAGACTTAATCTTACAACAGATGGCAAAATATTGATAGGAATAGCTCTTACTGTAAAGTTCTCTGTAAAGAACTCTCTACCATTATAACTCTCTACATATCCACTAACATAGATATATAGATCAATTAGCGTCGAACTCTTACTATCTAAAAGATAGTGAGGATCTATCGTAGGTAAATTTAGTGTAACGCTCTTCTCTTCTCCTACTCGACTAAACATACCAACATATGTAGATACATCAATTTCTCCTGTAGAAACTCTCAAGCTATATATGGTTAGACTACCTTTCCCTACTTCACGAACTCTGAAAACAGCATCTATATCCACAACACTACCTGCTATCCATATCCATGGGAAAGAGACATGAAATTCCAAGACCCAGTCATCTACAGTGATTATATATGATGCAGATCTTTTTTGATCTCTACTACTTTGCATAACTATACAAGCAATATTAGATAACATTGATAGAAGTAAAAAGAAACTAACAATGTATGGGAACAGCTTCTTGTTCATTTTATCAACCTCTTAAGATGTATTACCAATAAGATACCTATGCTACTAGGTATTAGAATTATTAAAGTAATAACCACGATGTTCAAAATCGTGGAGTTGTCTATCGATTCTTGTAATTGACTAGATTCTATATGTTCCATGTAATTGTTAGAAGTATGGGTATAAGTATGCAAGGTTATTGGAGATGGACCAGTAAGAGTATGTTTAGCTGTATCATTACTAGTGTTCTCCAAAGGACTCAACCCTTCTATACCGATATCTATAGAGATATTCTCGTTAGATAGACATCTGGTAATTAAGACTGTATAGCTTTTATCATCAACATATATCGATAAAGGAGATAGACATGGTACTGAAACTGTTATAACACCTTTATCATCTGTATATAGTACTATTGAAAAGTTATAGAATGATGCATAAATAGTTATTGGTTTAAATTTTACTGGTACCCCATTCTCTGTAACCATAAGTGTAAGTAGTGATGTTGAAGATTTTTTATCTAGCTCTACCACAATTCTACTGTATATAGATACATCATCTAGAGGTACCTTATTGTCTTGATATCTATTGACATCAATGTATAGTGATAGTATAGTAGATCCCCATCCCAGATAGTGGATAGTGATTTTTTTCATATTTATATAGAGATGTATTGAAGTGTTAGCTAGTGGTGGTGGAACTGATGGATTTAGTACTATGTATTGTTTTGTATGTCTATACTCTATATCTACTCCATAAAATCCATAGAGCATAACGTAATCAGAGTTTATTGATATTGATTCTTGTTTTAGAGAATATTCGAAGTATTTATTCAGAAACGTCATGGATTCCTCAATTCTATTGCATCGTGCTAAAACAATAATGTATAGTTCTACCAATCCATTATAGTGTAATGCTGAAATATTCAGTTTCTCAATACTATCTATAAAACGATCGATATAGATACACAAGTTATTGGATAATGATGTGAAAGCTAGAATGAGTAGCACATCTTCACTCATACTCTCTACGATACTAGAAGATTGTTTAAGCAATCTATGGATACTATCTAGGTAGCTATCAATATTCTCGAAGTTTCTGCATAATGTATAGCTACAATATTCTTTCATCTTCTCTAATATGAGATATTTAAAACATATTTTGACCCAATTTAGCGAATCTTCTTTATTCTCGATATATTTTATAGTATCGTTGTATATCTTCTCTAAATAATGCTCATTAACATATCTTTTTATGGCTGGTCCATAGGCTTTATAGAGATTGGTTATGATATCCAGATATGAGTACTGTATTACTGGTTCATCAAGATCATATAAGCCGTAGCTAAAACCATTAAGAAGATATATCAATCCATATCGAAAGTTGGAGAATTTGAATATATAGGATAATGAAATTAGATCAAGAGGATTTATATTAGTAGAAAAATCGATATAGCCTATATGTGAAAATCTATTGAGTTTCATGTAAATACTAAACATATAGAGTTTCTGTATAGATTTGTATTTAGTGTCTATTCTAGGTAAATCACTTAATATATTTGTAAAATATTGTTTAGAAAATTCTATTAGATTATATACAGAACGTCGATCAATATACATTAATACTTTGTCAAAACCTATCAAGAGATTCATGCATCTAGAGATACTTATGTTCATACTAATACTTTGTTCTGTGTATATGTAATCAACAAATGGTTTATCTAGGAGAACTAGATATAGTGTCTTGTTATTGATCTCTATACCGAAAGTTTTGCTATAGCTTGAGTCTATAGTAGAGATAGATAGATTTGATGATACATAGATATCTAGCGTTATTAGAGTTTGTCGAGTATTAGGAAGACACAACATTAGATAGAACGAGTTGTATCTGTATAGAGATGCTGTGTAGAGTGTGATCTGTATATCGTTTTCTTTACCTAGTTTGTGTCTCGATGAGACTCCATATCCATAGAAGACTATGCTTGAACTATTAGTGTGGCTCAAAAGGTTCCTTCCATCTATAGCTATCCTAAAGTGTATCTCTAGATATGAATCACCATTGTATATGTTAAGAGACTTGGGCACACCTTTATAGATATACAACGTGGTTATAGTATTTGAGTATAAGGCTGAATATATATCTCTTAGAGGTATAATTGCTTCTAGAGATTCATCGAATTCTAGTGAAGGAACATCTATAGTCTGTCCATAGATATCAATATTATGCATACCACTAAATATAGATATATAGATTAGTATCGTTACTAGTAATGCGATTTTCTTCATCATAGACACTACTTTTCAGATATTATCAACAAAATTATTATTTGAACGGAGTAAAGCGACTAGAGGTCGCAAAACTAAGCAATACATAATTATCTCGTAGCAATACATAATTATCTCGTAGAGTGAGAGTATTGATAGAGTAAGATCATGACTATAACTAGAAGAGCTCTAATGTTGACAATATTATCTATATCTATTACCCTAGCTGTTGCTGGAGTATTGATGACTGTTGCACAACCCCCGTTAGAGATTATTGAAATCATATCTATGATTCTTGATAATGTATTTATGTCCATTGCTATGCTTATCGTGTTTATCTTTGTTTTGATCCTAGGTATAGTGATGGTTTTCACCTCAGATAGCGAGTACGTTGTAGCATTAGGAGCGCTCTTATCATTTATTTCGATACTTATTATTGTTACAATTATCCCAAGGCTTACATATAAAGCTGAAGAGAGTATTAATCAGATTTTTGAAAATATTTATGAGAAATTAACATAAAGTATTCTAGCCTGGACCCGCAATAGCCATTATATCCTCTATATTCAGTATAGCGAAAATCGATTGAGAGAACATTGACGATATAAGCAATGTTGCTCCACTGAGTATTAGTAGAATTGATGTGTGGAGCCATGCTGATCCCACGAAACCTCCTCTAGCGAATTGCATAGCGAAAGCATTCAACGGTGTTATAATGAATATAAGGCCTATTTTCACAAACATGAGTATATCTAGAGGTAGTACAGTAACTGGCAGTATCTGGTAAGGGGTTCCAGCCATAGTTGAGATAAGTTCGTGAAGAATTATAACTAGTGTGAAGACGAATTCTGTTAGAGCTACCATAAGGACATGGAGCACATATATTGTTCCTTGAAAAGCTCTAGCTATCTGTTCTCTTTGTTTTCTTAAGTTAACGAGTCTCTGAGTCAAAATACTTATCATCTGCCCTACTTTAGCTGGATCTCCACCTGCTTCAACAGAATCGTAGAATATGTCCATACCCTTTCTAACAGCCTCACTTCCTGTTTCACCAATAAAGTAGTACATAGCTACTCTTCTATCTACACCATTTCTAAGTCTCGCATAAAGTCTCTGAATAGGTTTTGTAAGTTCACCAAATTCTGTTCTAAGAATACTTCTGAGAGAAGCTACATAGTTTCTTAAGGATGTATAGGCTAATCCCAAGCTCCTTATGAATACTGTAAAGAAGTTTTCAATATTCTTAACTTTATTCTCTATTTTTCTGCCGATGAATCCAGGTAAGAGTAGACATAAGCCTGTGGTTATCAGTACATAGTATTCCTTTCTAAACACATAATATATGTAAGTACTTAAGACAATGCTAAGAGCTATAGATATCGTTAATATATATCTATAGATCTTTCTCTCCCTAAGATTTATAGGCATATTGTGCACAATGTCTTGCTTTGGTAAAGACTTTCTTATCAATAGTACCAACAGACCCAACATAGTTACGGAAGCTATAAACGATACCACAATTATTTGTATATCACCGAGAAAGAGCATAGAAAGAAGTATTAGGTTAACGTTAATGAATATAGATGAAGACATTGCAGCAGTATATATACCTAGAAGAATCTTTATAGCCTCTAACACCCTAGTATAATCAGCTTCATAAGTTGCTGTTAGAGTATCTTGCTCCATTTGGAGAAATAGCTCTAGATCTTCACCAACATTTATAGCTTCAGAGAGTCTGAGTAAAAAGTCTTTGAATACCACATTGGTAACGTATTTAGCTTGATGTTTAACAGCATTAACGAATCCGTAACCCCATCGCTTAGCTAGATTAGATATTCTAGTTAACGTATGGGTATAGTTTTTATATGTAGTTCCAGAAACATTGTATAGATTGAAAAGCTTTTCATGTGGAGGTCTACCTGTAGAAACACCATACATATGGGTAACAAGATAAAGCATATCTTCGTCAACTACTGTTGTTATACCTTTTCTCCTCAATACTATAAGGATGTACCAGAGAATAACGGGTAGAGGCGATATAATTATCATACTGAAGTTGTATGGAAAAGGTAGAAGTATTCCTACAACAACAAGAGCTATGGTTATTAGTAATGGTCTAATTTTAGCTAGTAAAGACATACTGATCACATTAGGTTAATGAACCTCTTTCAAGACGCTTCAAAGCTGTTTCTAATCCAATTTCATATGTCTTTATAATGGTGTTCCATACATCAAAATAATTGAATATTTTTTTCTTGACCATTAAGTCTAAGAATTGTGCCCGCATATTTAGTTCTTCGTATATCTGCCTCATATTGATTCTAGAGATACCGCGCATTACCGCTATCTTGTTCTCCAAAAGATAACTTGCACCCTTGCCTCTAAATACAAAAACATCTCTAACGGGATCCCATGTGAATACAGGTACATAGATTATCGAGTCTACCTCAGGATCGTAACCAATAATCTCATTAACACTAATAACTCTTCTAAGCATTATTCCGCCTCTCCATACAGCTGACTGTATCGTAACAAAGTTCAGATTATCCATAAAACTCTTGGGAATCTTAATCGGCTCACCTGTTAATCTTTGAACAACTCTTTCAACACTTGCTGCATGAAATGTTGATAGTACTGGATGACCCGTCTGCATAGCTTGAAAAGCTATAGCTGCTTCTACTCCTCTAATCTCGCCAACAATTATGTAGTTGGGTCTCTGTCTTAAAGCGGCTCTAAGTAGATCAAACATTGTTACTGAAGATTCTTTAGAGCCTGTATCTCTAGTTAATTCTCTTACCCAGTTGAGATGAGGTAGCTGTACTTCTGCTGTATCCTCTATAGATACAACTTTGTATGTCGGTGGAATGAAAGCTGATATAGCATTGAGTAGTGTGGTTTTTCCTGAAGCTGTTTCACCACATATGAAGCCGCTCATATTATTGTTGAGAAGCATCCATAGATAGGCAGCAACCTTTGTATCTAGCGTGTTCCATGCTATTAATTGAGTTATACTTATGGGTATCTTACTGAATTTCCTAATCGTGAAATTACTTCCATGAAGACTCACATCCCCTCCATAGACAATATTTATTCTTGAACCATCTGGAAGAGTTGCATCAACTATTGGTCTTGCATGAGATACAGGTTTCCCTATTCTTTCAGCAAGTTTAATTACGAAAGAATCTAGTTCTTCAGTAGATTTGAACTCTATATTGGTTTCAAGAGGGCCAAAGATTTTGTGAAAAAGGTATATATAGCCCATACCTCTACAAGTTATATCTTCTATCCAGATATCCTTTATGAATGGTTCAAGAACACCTAGACCTATTTTATCTTTCGCAATATGGTACCTAAGGTATTCATAATCTGCTCTATAGACTTGAATAGTTTTTGCACCACTTTTTAGTGTATCGTAATTTACTGGTGTATCAACGATTCTTATAATGCTATCTAGTTTTGATAATATGAGTTTTTTCCTTTCTTCAATATCTTCAACATTATCTTTCTCGGTTATAACATCAGCAAGCCTTATCTCGATTAACTCTAGCAATCTTGGGTGAGGAGAAGGTGGCTCAATAACAACATATTTTCTGTATCCGCTGATAGTTCCTTGAGGAGGCATATAGATATGTATAAAAATCCCTTCACCTATATGGTACATCAGATTAACATTTCGTAGCTTCTTTAAATCGTAACTAAGTTCAGAAACATCAAGAATATTGGGAAAACCTATACTCTTTTCAATATTTTTGATGTATCGTACAACATAAGGTGCTTTCTTTAAAGCGTCTTTAACTTTCTCACTAATTGTTACTGTTTGTAGAGACAAGACCTAATCACCATGTCATGCTTTTGCGAGAGATATCGGTATGATCTTGATACCGAAGGCGGGATCTACATCAAATGCTATCATACTGTCCACAGGTCCTAGAGCACCTCTAAGTTTCACAATTTCCATAACCTTGATGATCATTCCTCCTACGCTATAGGGCTTCAACCTTATATAACCATCACATTCGCTTCTCAATCTAATCATTATATCATCTGTTAGTGCTTCTGGATGAACCACAAATACTATAACCTTTCCTCGTGAGGTAATGTTCTTAGCTCGAGATATGAAGTCTAGTACATCGTTTATAGAGGCATATACTGCTAGAACAGAGAAAGAGTCTATAACCATTAGGTCCCAGTAGTCTACCGTTCTGAGCATAAATTCTCCAACGATATCTAGAAGGTATTTAGCTACACGCTTAGCCCATTTAGCACCCTCTATATGGACAGGAAATATCTTTAGCTTACCTTTGAAGAAGAAACTTGTCATATCTATACTTAGTCTTTTTGTTTGAAGTAGAAAATCTTTAACAGTATTTTCTGTTGTGAGGTAATATACATTCATGTTGTTTTTTAGAGCTCCGTAGGTTATTTGCTGAGCTAAAACGCTTTTACCAGTGCCATGGTCACCTTCGATAAGTATAAGCGATGGTATTGGTATACCTCCTCCAAGTCTATTGTCCAGTTCTTCGTTACTTGTTGAAATTGCAAGAGCCTTGTTTTCTCTAACCATATCAATCACCAACGATAGCTACGAACTCTGTTTTCTCTCCTCTAGATGTATAGACAACTAGAGAAACATATGCATCTAAAGGTAGAAGAGGATATACCGCTTTGATACATAAAGATTCGCCAGGTCTTAAAGTATAACTATTAACTACATCATATCGAATATTCCCGACATATCTGCCACATATGCTCCAGTAACCTGTATACAAAGTATTGCCATATACCGCCAAGTATGATGCATGTAGATCATTCGCTATAACTGTAGCTATAATTTCTATCTTCCTCACATCCTCTAGCGCTATAGGACCATAGTTCGTTATGTTTATGTATATTGTACCATTTGTGTATGCTTTGGCACTTGTTATTCTTATCTCTATTTTATGCTGTTCTCTAGCTAAATCTCTATGTAGAGAGGATACCGTCATCAATACTGTATATACACTAAATAATGTTAGAATTAGTATTGCAAACCCTACTACAGTAGCTGAAATTGCATCAATAACACCTTTAGTGAAGCTTCTAGCCTGAGTAAACATATTCATCACCAATACCATTAGGTAGAACCACTTTTACATTAAATGGTACTCTGTACTGAGTCCCATTATAGAGTTTAACGATGAGTGTTTCTCCTTTACTCCAAACACCATCTACAACAACTTCTGTATAGTTCCAACAACCAATACTACAAGTTCTATTGTATCTATATAGATTCTGTGTATATCCATCATCTATATAGATGTCGATTAAGTTGACATTATTTAGAGATATATCTCTATTACCTATATTCTTTATGTATAGAATTAAGTATCTACTACCATCGTTTCTACTTACGTTTAATGCAACACTAACTATCTTTATCGATGTCTCTAATCGTTCTCTAGCATTCCTTAGAGAAAGTTTCACAACACTATCTATAGTGTTCATCTGCACCAAGAGTGTTGTTGCTATAGCTGATGCTATTATTATACCTGCTACGACTATTATAGAGATACTTATGGTTTCAGAAACCATAGAACCACCTACGTTAATGGACTACCTATTTTATCGTTATTCATAGCCATCTTGAGAATCTCTGCATCTGCTTCACTATCATTTATACCAAAGATTTTAGCTAATGTATATATGTACACTATCTGTTCATTGACCTTCACACCAATTTTTCTGGCATTGTATACAAAATCTATTATAGCTATGAGTATATTCTTCTCCTCTTCAGTAATTATACCTATATTGGCTATAAACTTCGACAACTCCTCAATAACGTCTCTAGGAACTCTGTCAATCATATCATCTATCCATTTCATAAGCTTTATAATTCCGCCGAGACCCAGCCTCTTAACACCTTTACTGAATTCTATACCTAGACTAGATACAGCTTCAGCTATATTCGTTACATCTGTATCCTTAGATACAGCTGTTGATCCCTTAGCTTGTTCACCAACATTTGTTGCTATACCATTTCCTCCTCGATAGAGTAGCTTCTCAAAAAGTGATAGAAATTCTTTTTTAATCTCTGATCTATCGCTCTTATTTTGAATAGTTGTGGATGATTTTAACACATTGAATGGATTCATGAATTCAGCAAGTGCTGCTCTTACATCTACTAAAGCATTTCTTACATCATCTAAGCTTTTTGCAAAATTCTCTTGTACATTCTTTACCTCGTTTTCTATCATATCTATACGTTGGTTAATATTCCCTAACTTACTTTCTATAGTAGAAGATAATTGAGATACTATGCTTTCACTAAGTTTCTCTAAATTAATTGAAGGTATAGAAGATGAAGCTTTTTCTGTTTCTATCTCTACTGATTCTGGTGAGCTAAGCTCCTCTATCTCTTCAGACTTAACCTCTTCTTTAGAACTCTTTTTTTCCTTTATTTTAAGGATGGGATAAATAAACACTCTACATATAATGCATTCACAGACCCATTTTCCATTAACTGAAGTACTTCTAGACACCTTAGCATCATTCTCTTGATCTAGTAGTTCAATAGCCAGAGTCTCACCTCACTTTTTTATAATAGCTATAAGGGTTACAAAGATTATGTGGAATCCTATAAAGAACATAAAAAACGCTAATAAGATGAGTACAATAAACATGTAGAGATCTGGAAGAGATAAACTAAGAAAAGATAGGAAGCCTCCTACCAAAGTTAGTGTAAAACCTTCAATAAGTACTAAGATAAGTTGTAGAGTAGAATAGCTTTTGTTGCCGCTTTCTAATTCAGTTGGTATAGCCATAGTGCTACCCATTGACAATATTTAGCTACTTTTTATGGAGATTCTAGACAGTAATGCTTGCTATTGTCAGTATTGTTGCTGAGATTATTATGCATATCCCTAAGACAAAGGGTGTAATACTTGGTAATGCAAGTGAAAGAAGTAGTGCTAAAGCAGTAACTATCATGACCATTAGTGTAGCTCTCTTTATGACAACCCTTGGATGTAGTGTTCCAAATAATGTTGAACCTATTTGTGTTAAGAGATTGTTTTTGAATTTGACGTAATATGGATGTCTATAGAATATCATTAATCCCTCTTTTGTTAACCTATACATATGATTATTGTTCAAAATCTTTATACCGATTTTGTTTAGCAAGGGATTCAAGATCTTCATGAGAGTCTCTATAAACTTTGATCTCTTCTTCTCTACTTTCTTAAATAAACGAAGAGGACATCTGTTTTCTGAATACATTTCTAGATATGTTTTTGCTCTATCAACACTAAGTTTCATTCCTTCAGCAATTGTCCTTAGAGATGCTTCCTGGTTTTTGCTTGTAGCTATAGTTATTACAGCATCTGCTATATGATGATACTTAACTAAATCTGATGCTATATCTAGAACCATAGCCTTTATCTGAGCCTTACTTACTCGTTCTCCTCTATAGTATTCAGTAAGCCCCAGCATTTTGGCAAGCCTTCCATAGAATTCCATACCTTTCTCCGATAATCTATACAAGTCATATCCATTCTTGTCATCTTTAACCACAAGACCTTTAACCACAAGCTTCCTCATAGCGTCTAGAACTGCTTTAGGTCTCTCATTAAGGATTCTCGCAATATCCTTGACTGTGTAACCATCATCATTTCTACCCAGTTCCATTACTATATTTAGCTGTAATCCACCACGAGCAAAGTCTATTATAGCATCAAGTTCTCTCAACATGTTTATCCTTGTATTTAGTGTATTTTCTATATCTACTGTTTGCTGAATTGTGTAATATAGCTCATCATCTAAACTCATGATGAATCACCCTTTAAACTGTACACGAGTTCCAACATTGATGGAGATTCTATTCTAGAACTATGTATCTTATAACCATTCTCTTTAGCAAATTCAACAATAGATCTATGTATATTCATTACCTCGTCTATGTAAATTAGGCCAAAAAACCTTATCCTAATCTCATATAGAGAGCTATTAATACATAGGGTTACAACATCAATAGCTTCACTACCTCTAGTACGTTCCTTAATCTTCTCACTAGGATCTCTCGTAGATCTACATGTAGATTCCTGTAGTACTAGTTCCACATTTCCACCAATTATAGTATACAGGCAGTAGCAAGCAGTTCCTCAGCCCCCACAATGTGGATATATATAAGCTTTTCTGCTACTGCTAGAAAAGAAAATCTTAGACTGTGAAAGATTTTGCTCCACACAATTTTCGCAGTACTACCAGTAGGATTGCCAAAAACTTAACTATAACAACATAGAGATTCTAGCTAAGGTGCAATATAAGCAATATTTTGTTTATCATTTATAGCCAAGTTTGTAGAACAGTCAGAATGTGTTATGGTTACTGAAACGTGATTGTGATGCCCCTTATAGATTTAGAGAAAATTCGAGAGGTGTCAAAAGTATTAACATCTGTAGATATAAAGCCTATGGATCTATACGACACTAGGTTCTATCCCAACAAAAATGAGCCTCTAGATAGAGTGTTTATGTATTTCATAGTTATGGTGGCTATGGACCATAGACTTAGTAGACCAGGTAAACAATATAGAGCTTTTATAGATGGTGAAGAGCTTCATGGAGCTGATCTCCTCTATAGACTAGGAATGAAGATGTATAACGAAAAACCTGAATTTTTTGATCCTAGAAATCTGATCAAGATAGAGCCTCGAGATATAGTGTCATGGCTAACTATAGGAAGTGCCACTCCTCCCGATCCAGATGTGAGAGCCCTACTTCTACAGGATCTAGGTCTAAAAATATTGAAGTTATTTGATGGAGATCCTGTAAATCTGCTTATTGTTTCTGAAAATCGGTTAAGAAAAGAAGATGGTAATGGATTTCTAGAGATACTCAAGATATTCAAAGCATATCAGGATCCTGTCGAGAAGAAGGGAATGCTTTTAGCTAAATTCCTCAGTTATAGAGGTATCCTCAATATAATTGATGTGTATAATAAAAGAGTAGCTGTAGACAATCATTTGACACGAATAGCCATTAGATTAGGTATAGTAGATCTTGAGAAAAGTTACATCGAAAAGATACAGAACATGATACCCATCGAGAGAGAGGAAGATATAGTCATAAGGTATAGTGTGAGAGAAGCCTATAGATACTTGTCTGAATACTCTAATGTAGACCCATTTCATCTCGATGATATTCTATGGAATCTAGGTAGATCAATATGCATTAAAGTTAAACCTTTATGCGAAATATGCTATTTCAAGAATGTATGTAGAGCCTATTTAGAGAATGTGTATCTAGATGAGCCGATGTATTTCAACACATGGTATTATTGATTAGTTCAGACCAGAAACCGTACATCATTAACTCAGCATATCTAGCTTACATCATCTTGCAGAATATCTACCATACAAAAAGATAAATCTGTTTAACTCTTTAAACCTTTCTAGGGGTGTACATGAACATAGGGATTATCGGTGTAGGAAGACTTGGTACAGCTCTAGTAAAAGGAATGATCCGTGGGGGTATAGATCCAGCTAGTGTGAATGTGTATGATCTATCTAAAGAGGCTTTGGATGGTGTGAGAACCTTAGGTGTAAATATATGTAGTAGTGCTGTAGATGTATATATGCGTTCTACTGTAATTATTGTTGCTGTTAAACCACAAGATGTTATAAATGTTATTAAAACATTTCCTCAAATAATTGATGAAAACAAGATCGTTGTATCTGTGGCTGCCTTTGTTCCCATTAAGGTTTTAGAGAAACATCTGAAACACGTGAATGTGTATAGAGCTATGCCTAATATAGCTGTGGAAGTCAATAAAGGTTTCATAGCTTTAGCTCCTAGCGATAGAATAAACGATACTGTCGAGAAACTATTTAAAATTGTTGGTGATACTGTATGGGTTAGCGAGGAACTATTGGATCTACTTACAATAGTTTCTGCATCTACGCCTGCAATAGTTGTTGAACTTATTGATGCATTTATACTAGCTGCACTAAAGGCTGGTGTACCCTATGATATCGCTAAGAGAGCCATATTATCGGTTTTTCAAGGCATTGGGAAACTTTGTGAATATAGAGACCTTAGCTCAGTTAGAGATTCCGTTATAACTCCTAGAGGAACCACCATAAGTCTTGTGGAGAAGATGTATATATATGAAGCAAAGAGTAGGTTAATGAAGGCGCTTATAGATTCTATTGAAGAATATCTAGATAGGTTAAAGAAGTATAGAGAGAATATCGAAAATTGATTAACTTTAGGGTCTAGAGAGTATACACTAGTTAGTATGGTGGTTAAACTGATGAGTGAGATAGGGTATGAATTAGCTGAAGAGATTCTTAATGAAGTTCTTGGTAGAAGTGTTCAAGAAGCTATTGTTAGAATCCATGAGAAGGTTACTGAAGGTGTTGTATTTGATAATGGGAAGTTAAAGGTTTGTTCATTTTCTAGGGTTAGTGGTATAGGGATAGCTGTATATATGGGAGGTTCTATAGGTTATGGATATACAACGAAATTCGATAGAGAAAGTATTCTGAAAGCTGTAGATGAGGCAGTATCTTTTGCTAGAAATCTGTATAGAGAATCGCTAGAAATTTGTGAATTAAAGAGCATGATTGCTAGAAAAGATGTGTATAGAGTTTCATGTAGTGTAAATCCATTGGATGTAGATATAGAACAAAAAGTATCTCTTGTAGAGAAAATGAATAAAGAGTCTCTAAATATAGAGGGTATAGTTTCTGCTATAACGAGATACGGTTTTGAAAGAGATAGAAGGATTACTGTATCTAGTTTTGGTGCTAAAGTTGATGTAGAGGTAGTAGCTGTAGGTATTTCTCATACTGTTGTAGCTAGACATAATGATACAGTTGAAAGACTCTCTGATCAAAAAACATTCATAGGCGGATATGAGTATATAGAGAAATACGATTGGTATAACTTCATTACCGAGATAAATAATCTTGCAGTAAAATCTGTACAAGCTCCTGCAGTAACACCTGGTGTATATACTGTTGTTATAGATAGTGACCTCATAGGGCTTCTTCTGCATGAAGCATTTGGACACGCTTCTGAAGGAGATATAGTCTATGCCGATATGTCTGTACTTAAGGATAGGATAGGCAAGGTAGTAGCAAACGAGAATGTATCTATAGTAGATGAAGGCGTTGTTCCAGGAGGATACCCTATTCCATACGATGATGAGGGTTTTGCAAAAGAAAAAACATATATAGTAAAAAACGGTATTCTTATCAACTACCTCCATAACATTTCAACAGCTAGGAAGCTAGGCTATACAACTACAGGCAATGCTAGAGCTCAAGATGTGTCATACTATCCACTAGTTAGACAAACAAATCTATACATGCTTCCTGGCAATGCAGATATAGAGGAGCTCTTTGAAGGCATAAAACACGGGATATACTTAAAAGGGAGAAGTGCTGGAGGAGGACAGGTTAATCCTAGTGTAGGTACATTTACATTTGGTGTAGGACCTTCATATATAATCAAGAATGGTGAGGTATCTGAACTTGTTAGAAATGCTATAGTTAGTGGAAACATTCTGGATGTTCTTAAGGATGTCGAGATGGTTGGTAAAGATCTAAAAATAGAGACTTCAATATTTGGTGGATGTGGTAAAAATGGTCAATTAGTTCATGTAGGTTTTGGAGGTCCACATATAAGGGTTAAGAAGCTAGTGGTAGGAGCAAGATGATCGATGTAGAGAGAATTATTGAGAAAGGTATAAGAAAAGCAGAAGAACTTGGAGCAACTGAAGTAGAGATATATGTTGTTGATGAATATTCTACAGCTCTTTCAACAACAATGAAGGGTTTTGAGGGCATCCGGAGAGGTAGCACTTTGACAGCTGATGTAAGGGTGGCTATAGGCAAAAAGGTTACAGTCCAAGGAGCTATCATATCTACTGAAAATGATCTAGATAACTTGATCGAGAAAGCTATATCCATAGCAAAGATAGTGCCTGAAGATCCTCAATGGGTTTCTTTACCAAGAGACTATGGATATACACATGTATGTGATATAGTTGATGAAAGAATTAGAGACATGGATGAAACCAGCTCAATAGAGCTATTGAGGAGAGCTATAGAGTTACCTAAAGAGATAGATGTGAGAGTATATACAACTTTAGCTGAGGTTGAATTATCGTATATACGTAAATGGATAGGTAATAGTTATGAGAAACCTTTATCTTATGACAAAACATCGTTTTATTTCGCAATAGATGTGAAGGCTGTAGAAAACGGTTATGAGAGTTCTTACCATAGCTACTATCTAGCTCCAACATTAAGAGAATTCGATATGAATGAGCTTATAAAGAATGCTGTAGAAGTAGCAGTATTAACCATTAGGTCAAAACCTATAGATACTGGTAGCTATAATGTTATCTTTATGCCTCAAGTGCTGGCTTCAATTCTTAGGACACTTATAGCACCAGCCTTAAGAGCAGACCAGGTTCAAAAGAATAGATCACCACTAATCAAGAAGTTGTTTAGCCAAGTTCTATCAGAAGAGATAACTATTATAGATGATGGAGTTGCACCAAATATGATACGTTCTGCACCATTTGATGATGAAGGTGTGGCAATGAAGAGGAAGACCGTTGTTGATAAAGGTGTGCTACTAACGTATCTATACGACACCTATACAGCTTACATAGATAACCAGGAATCTACAGGAAATGCTGTTAGACATGGACTAGCATCACCACCTGTACCAGATATAACAAACATTATACTCCTCCCAGGTACCTCATCAATAGAAAACATCGTTAATGATCTCAAAGAAGCTATAGTTGTATATGCTACAATAGGTGAATGGCTCTCTAATCCTGTAAACGGTAATCTAGGTGCAACAGTAGTGAATGCAGTGTATTTCAAAAATGGTACACCATTGCATGGAGTTAAAGGTGTAACAATCTCTGGAAACATATATAACCTTCTCGATAGAGACCTTGTGGCGGTTTCAAGAGACATAGAGCTTGTTGGAAACATGCTGGTGCCTGCTATATGCTCTAAAAATGTAGCTATAGCCGGTAAGTAGCAATTACGTTAGAACTTTTTGAAGAACATTCCTCTCTATAGCCATTCTCAACTCTCTTGAAATTCTTCTACCTGTACTCATAGGTTCATTCCAATAGAGATACGAGTAGGGGCTACCATCTATGTAGAGATTGGTGCCAGCCACTATTCTACCTGAGAATTCGAACACCTTTATATTCATATCTCTATCTATAATACTCTCGAGGCAGAAAGGTCCTACAATACCCGAAGGTACAGAACTTTTAGCAGCTTCAACAAATTTTATTCCATATTCAAGCACCTTTGGTAAGAGGCTTTCTCTAAGTACAAGAGGTATATTACCTACTACAGTAAACGTTGGCTCTAGATCTATATGTATCGATATGTTTGGAGGTATCCTCTTGATACCATCTATATCTGATTCGTATCTTATATCAGCTCCTAGAATCTCAACACGATCTAGTATAGGGCTATAGAAGTAGTGGTAATAAGCTGTTACTCCAACAATGTATTCCTGGATTATAATCTCATCAAGATTCTTCACAATTCCTTTCTTCATGTACTCATTAATTTTTTCAATTATTTTATCTTTAGACATGGCTATAAAGTATCCTTTACCACCTTTAGCACCTGGAAGCTTAACTATGACTGGTTTCGTTATTTCATCCTCTAGATTAAATGTTTCTGGAATAGGTATACCTGCTTTCTTAAGTAAAGCCATTTTTTTGTGTTGATCAGCTTCAATTGAAAACAGATATCTAGAGCCGAATATAGGAATAGGGATGTTTTCTGCACACTTTAAACCTACATACTCGACATAACTTCCATGAGGAATCAAAACACTATTCCTACTTCTGAGTTGAAGAACGACTTCATCATTACAGAGATCTCTCCAACTCTCAACAACAATAATGTGGTCAATAAGATGCTTAAAGTTGTTGTAGAACCATAGTCTATCTTTAGTACATATTAAAACAGTCGAGAACTTCTCTAGCTTGGCTCCATGAAGAATCTGTAGAGATGAATGACTTGCTAAAGTAGCTACAGATATCTTTTCTGGATCGTATTCAGCGATGACTCTATCTATATCCATCATCGTTTTTCACAATGTACATACAGATTCTATAACAGACTTTGCGTAATTTAGTGTTCGTTCAATAAGCTCTCTATAGTTACCCAGATAGTTTCTATAATCAAGAATCTCTCTAAGCTCTTCTTGTGAGAAGTATTTAGCTATTTCTGTATCGTTGATTAGCTGATCTAGAAGAGATCCATTAGAAGAAATACTTCTTGTAATTTCCTGAAGTTTTTTATGGGCTATATGTCTAGGCATACCTTTTTCTACAAGTTTGATCATAACGGCTTCAGCCATTATAGCTCCTCTACTTAACTCTAGGTTCTTCTTCATAGCGTTTTCATCAACATATATAGTGTTGAGTAGCTTCTCCATATCAAGAAGCATCTGATCTACAACTAGAAACATATGTGGTATTAGAATTCTCTCACTACTACTATTTGTGAGATCTCTTTCGTGCATAAGAGGTATATTCTCTAGAGCGGTTAAGACAAGAGCTCTAGCTATCTTAGCTAATCCCGATATTCTTTCAGCTGTGATAGGATTTCTTTTATGCGGCATCGTACTACTTCCCACCCTCGTAACCGCTTCATATACCTCACCTATCTCTGGTCTCGAAAGTTCTCTTACCTCAAGAGCAAATCTATCCAATTGACTAGCTAGTATTGCTAGATTTGATATAATTTCAGCAAAACCATCTCTAGGAGCTACCTGTGTAGAAATTATGTGGGGCTCGAGACGTAGATACTCTAGGGTATACTTCTCGACCTCGAGTCCCTTTCCACTCCATGCAGCCATCGTTCCAACAGCTCCACTAATCTTGCCCTTAACAACTCTTTTACTAGATTCACATAACCTCTCGTAGCTTCTAGTGAATTCATATACATAGTTCGCCATCTTGAATCCAAATGTCATCGGTATCGCATGCTGTCCATGTGTTCGTCCAACCATGACTGTATCTCTATACTTTTCAACTAGATCTATAACCATGTATATGATTTTCTTCAATCTATTCATAATAATGTTTAGAGCCTCCCTTAATATCAAGGCCCAAGAAGTATCCACAACATCGTATGATGTGGCTCCAAGATGTATATATCTACCACATTCACCACATCTTTCACCCAATATATAAGCAAGAGATGCGACATCATGGCCTAGATCTTTTTCCCGTGAATACATTTCAGAAGCTTTCACATTCTCAGAACACTTTTCAATAACATCTACACATTCTCTAGGTACTAAACCAGCCTTAGATAGACCAACTATAAGAGCTTTTTCAACAAGTATATAGTATTTAACTATTGATTCTGCTCTAAATAATTCCCTCATCTCTTCTGATCCATATCTCCACTCCAAGGTGCACATAAAGTCTAGAGACATAGAATCCCCCTATCATGTAATTATTTCTTCAATACAATTCATATATATACAGTCCTTTATCTCCATAGCTATGCGTCTACCCATACTTATCGGCTTACCGAAATAGAGCTTACTATACTGACTACCTATACCCATGTACACATTCGTACCACCACCTATCCTTAGAGCCACATCGAAAACAACTACATCCATATCAGGTGTAACAAAGAGTTGTAATGTGAATGGTCCTATTACACCAGGAGGCTCTATTCTTTCTACAGCTTCAACAAATCTATCGCCTATCATGAAGAGTTTCTCAAGCATACTTTCTCTAATTGTTGCCATCTCGTGACCTATCTCTATCATCTCTATATCTATGTACTCCTTCAGCTCAAGCTGAATTTCTGCCGGTAACTTGAGGAATCCATCAACATTGGTTTGAAGCCTTCTATCAATACTTATCAACTCTGTATCTCTTCTAGCAATACTTCTAAAGTAGTTAACATTGAAGTGTGCTCCTATAACAAGTTCCTCTATAGAGGCTTTATCGAGATCTTTTTCGTTAATGATACCATCAGCAACGAGTTTTCGGAACTTCTTCCAAAAATCATCTTTATCAACAGCTACAAAAAAGCCTCTCTCAACCCTCTTTTTGGCGTGAGGCATCTTAACCATGACTGGTCTATCTATTTCATTTGGTTCGTTAAAGGTTTTAGGTCTCCTTATACCAGCTACATCTAGTAGTCTGTAGTATGTTTTTTCACCTACTCTTTCCTCATATCTAAGGAGGTACCTATTCCCAAATATAGGGATATTGAACCGTTTTTCAATGTTTTCATAACCTACATATACTGAGAAGCTTCTGTTGGGTACAAATATAGAGTTGTAGAGTCTGAGAGTAGATACAACATTTTCATTAACTATATCTGCAAACCTATCGAGAATTATAGGATGATCCACAATTCTTCTGAATCTAAGATAAGGTGTCTCTCTACCTTTCTGACAAATAGCTATAGTTCTGAAGCCCTCATCTTTAGCACCATCAAATAGGTCAAGAGCTGAATGACTCGCTATCGTCGATATGCTTAGATGGTCTACATCTAGGCTGTAACCCTCTAACAGTTCCTTGGGATTAAACCTCTTATCCAAATATCTCAACCGGATTAATCATAGTTAGTCTCAATATATAAGGCTTTTGAAAATACTGTACGTATTAAATAAAGATAGTAATAGAACAATATATACATGTTTATTTAAATCTAGGATTGTCTACCTAGTCTATGGCTACCGATGTGATCCAATGCATGTATCTCTCGATCTTACCTAACGCCACTTCTCTATAGAGGTCCATCAACTTTTTAGTAACTTCACCTACATTACCATTTCCTATAGTTCTACCATCTATCTCTATAATGGGTGTTATTTCTGCAGCCGTACCTGTGAAGAAAACTTCATCACTAGTGTATAGTTCTGCACGCCTAATTCTTCTCTCTTTAACCTTTATACCTAATACTTCTTTTGCTAGAGTAATAACAGTATCTCTGGTTATTCCCTCTAGAATACTGCTATAAACAGGAGGTGTTATTAATTCACCGTTCTTAACTATAAATATGTTTTCGCCAGAACCTTCAGCTACATAGCCTTCGCTATCAAGCAGTATAGCTTCATCATAACCATTTATATGGGCTTCTAAAGCCGTTAAATGGTAAAGCAGGTAAATACCTGTTGCTTTAGCTTCAACAGGTATTGAATCTGGTGCTGGTTTTCTCCATGACGATATCATACACCTTATTCCATTAGGTTTAAGGTATTTACCAAATTCTACAGATATTATAGCTACATCCACAGGATTCTGAGCTCTTAAACCAAAACTTCCTAATCCTCTAAAGGCTATAGGTCTTATGTATATATCGTTTCTAAACTTATTTGCTTTCACAAGCTCTATAGTTGCATCTATAAGCCTCTTCATAGGATACGGAATATCCATATAAATGATTTTTGCTGATCTATATAATCTCGCTATATGATCTTCTAACCTGAATATCTTGATAAACCCGTTATAGTAATAACCCCTTATACCCTCGAAAACGCCAGTACCATAGTGAAGAGCGTGTGAAAACACATGGACTTTAGCTTCATCCCATTTAACTATAGATCCGTTGAGCCATACATAAGGAGGCCATTTAATAGGTATACCACTTTCTTTAGACATAAATTCAAGCCTCTTTGATTTAGCTATCTAGTAACTCCGGTTAAGGGTAGATATAATAAGTTTATATCAGTATAACTAGCTGATACATGTTTATACATATAAATTACACTAACAATTATATAATCGTTGGCTATTACAAGGATTACCAATAATCTATCCTAATTTGCTCATAGATATTTTGCTTATTAGCAAGTAGATATGAGAATAGATACAATTCAGTAGAGATTTCGCTACACATAAGTTAATTACCTGAATATTAATCAGATATACAATAGGATAGCGTAGTAGAAATAGATTCATTACGATTGAAGGATTTATAGTATAGCTTAAAGATAAAGAGATCGCTAATGGTTATATACCTAAACACGTAGATTGTATGGAGAGGTAAGGCTTATGGATCTAGATGACTTGACTAATAAAGCTATCAAGTCATGCAGTAACTACGATGAGTATAGAGATATATTAGAGAAGTTTAAGAATCAACTAGAATTTGAATATAATATGATGGACAAGAAAATGGTTATTGTCTCAAACAGCATCAATAAAGCTATATTCTTTGGAGATATACATGGGGATCTATACACACTCTACTTATTGATTAAAGAAACAAGATTACTAGAGCTCTTAAGGAATGGATGGTATGTCATATTCCTTGGAGATTATATAGATCGAGGTGAAAACCAATTAGAGGTGCTTGCATTCATAGCTCTACTTAAGAATGAGTATCCCAGTAGAGTCATAACTTTGCGAGGAAACCATGAACCTATGCCTCATCTTGTTCCACACCCCCATGACTACATACATCATCTCGTGCATAGGTTTGGGAGAGCTAATGGACTAGAGCTCTATGAACTTAGTAAAGAATTATTCAACTATATGCCACTAGCTCTATACATATATGGAAAACTATTTGTCGTTCATGGTGGTCCTCCCATTAAGCGTGTACAGAAATTTGAGGATCCTCGTGAGATACTTTCTGTTGAGAACGATATAGAAGCTATAGAAGATATGTTGTGGAGTGATCCTATTGAGAACGATATAGAATACGTAGATAGTTATAGAGGAGCAGGTAAGTTATGGGGTATATCGATAACGAAACAAACATTAAGGAAACTCAACATAAAGCTCATTGTGAGAGGACATGAACCTGTTAATGGGTATCGTTTTAGCCATAACGGTAAGGTGCTAACATTATTCAGTATGAAGGGCCACTATGGTAATAGTTATGCTTCATGCCTAAAGCTTCATCTAGATAATCTAGATGAAGATGATGATGAATCACTTGAAAATGTCATTAAAAACAACATCATCTCCGTATAACCACCATATAATCATTTTCATCACCTAGATAAAGCCTATGATAAATTCTTCCATTGATAGTCTCTACAAGTTCTATTGTTCCATATGCTTCAACAATATCATCTTCAGTAGCAATCTCGCTGAATCGTCCTCTTAAGCTATACACCTCAGTAACATTATCTACTTTCACACCATAAGCATGTTCAACAATCTCTACTCTATATCTACATGGTGTATATATGGAGTCCTTAGAGTCTACAATTCTGAGTTTAAGAAGAGCTTTACCTAACTTTTTGCATCTATAGGTGCTGTATTGAGGTTCTTCCCACGGATATTTAACTAACCTTATGAAGTACTCTCTATTCTTGAAAAATCCTTCAAGTAGCCTTCTAGATTCTTGATAAAGCATCTGATCGAAAGTTATAGGAGTCTCTATAGCTCTTCTTAAGTAAAGTTGTTTAAGAGTTTCTTTAGTGTATCTACGGTATCTATGGTCTCTATCTACAACTTCTTTAAGATAGCTATAGACTCTAAATCCATTATTCCTGCCATAGACAACAATGTCTATATCAGAATCAGCCTTATGTAGCTCTACAAGAACAGAGCCAGAAACACCGATGGCTTTAACTCCTGTAGAATCAATTATGTCTACCACCATATCCTTTACATCAGTTAATGTTGCATCTGATGTAGATAACTCTATGAGTTCTTCAGCTTTCTTCACAGGATTATATACCTTGGCTATATCTGTAGTAGGTACCAAGACAATACTTCTACAGAAAAATTCATCATACTTAATATATTTGGTGTACATAGATGTAGCATAGTTGTATTCTTCATTTATACTCGGTATCTTTTTGTATCTTACACCACTTCTGTCAACTCTATCACCATTAGCATCAACAATATACTTAGGAAAAGAAACAACGTTACCTAATGGATGTGTAACTCCTTTTACGTAGAATATATCTCCTCCTCTGAGTTTAAAGAAGAATCCCTCAATAATACCTATGTCCAACCTTTACCACTCTACAAATAAATGTATATTTTATTTGATTGTAATAAGCTTTAATATTAGTTCACATGACATGAAGTTTATTGGGATGCTAAAATGTTTAGATACTCATTTGAGCAAAAGATATTTGAAATAAAGGGTTTAAAGATAGGGGGACAACCGGGGGAGAATCCACCTATACTAATAGGATCTATATTCTATCATAAACATAAAATTGTTGAAGACGAGAAAAAGGGGATATTCAATAAATCAGAAGCTGAAGCTCTTATAAAGAAGGTAGAGGAGTTATCAGATAAAACCAAGATACCGTATATGTTCGACGTAGTTGGAAGTACTGCTGAAGCTATAGTTAAGTATATAGATTTTGTTGCAACTGTAACACAAGCCCCAATACTAGTTGATGCTTTAAGCGATATAGCTGTAGCTACAGCTGCACTAAAACATGTTAAAGAAGTTGGTCTAACTGATAGAGCTATATATAACTCTTTAACGGCTAAATCAAAAGATGAAGAATACAAAATTATTCAAGAAAATGGTATTGATAAAGCTGTACTACTGCTCTATACAGATAAAGTCCTAGATGTTGAAGCAAGGCTGAAGAGCCTTGAAATAATGCTTGAGAAAACCAAAATCTATGGTATTAGCAAACTTCTTGTAGATACTTTTGTCATAGATATACCTACTCTATCAATAGCTATGAAAACAGGCATAGAGGTTAAGAGAAGATATGGACTACCTTTTGGATGTGGTGCACATAATGCTATATCGGCGCAGAGAAAATCATTTAAAGAGAGATTCGGTAGTGAAGGAGTTAAGGTGTGTGAGCTTGCATCTAATCTTGCAACAATTGTTGTAGGAGCAGACTTCCTACTCTATGGACCTATCGAAGCAGCTCTCGATATCTTTCCATCAGTCTACACCATATATACTTCCTATAGATATCTAAAGCGAATGAATCAAACAATACAGATATAGACTGTTTTCCAATCTGCAGATCGTTCTCTCTAGCCAAATAAATGATTAATGGACTTTACATCAAGATATTTTGTTCCAATAAGTCTATGTATCTAAAGATTGAATCAACAATAAGCGTAACTATAGTTGATCTAGGTTTTAGCTCTTTTGATATCTTTAATGCACCAACAATATTTGCTCCCGAGGATATTCCACCCAAGATTCCTTCATCTCTAACTAACCTCAATGACATATCTAGTGCTTCGGAATAAGAAACTTCTATAACCCTGTCTATGATGCTTCTATCTAGTAGCGGTGCTATATCTTTGTGTAGAAGTCCCTCTATTCTATCTATACCGGGCCCTCCAGCAAGTTTTGATCCTTTTGGAGTAACTGCAACAACTACTACATTCCTATTTCTCTCTTTAAGATATCTACCAACACCTGTAATCGTTCCTCCTGTACCAACACCCATAACGAAACAATCTATAGATCCGTTCAACTGATTCCATATCTCAACAGCTGTAGTTTCATAGTGTGCTCTAATGTTTGCTGGATTTGCATACTGATTTAGAAAAACACCACCTCTTTCTTTAGCTATATCTTCAGCAAGCTTAAGATAATAGTTTGGAGATAATGGATCTTCATCACCAAAAACTACTTCAGCGCCCATGAGCTTCAATAAACGTACCTTATTTACACTTGTAGCTTTAGGAACTACGATAATAGGGATTAGACCAAATCTTTTAGCTATAAAGGTTACAGATATAGCTGTATTACCGCTAGAAGCTTCAACCACAATATCTCCTTCTTTGAGACCATACTTTTCTATAGCACTCTTAACCATATATAGAGCGATTCTATCTTTATGACTACCAGTAGGATTAAAGTATTCAAGTTTAACCAATAGTCTACAGTTGTTAAAGGGCCTAATTCTAGTGAGCTCAAGTATGGGTGTATTCCCTATAAATTTCGTTATATCGGTAACACTCATTGTCACAACCCTATGTCATGTATTTAGCCTATACCTTATAAAAAGCTAAACAAAATTAAGAATTTGATCAAAGATCATCAATGTTAAGCAGATTGTACAGAATATTGATGTAGGTAAAAAATGATAATTTATGTTCAATTCCCTGGCTATACTTCTCAGCTAACTTAATCCAAGTAGTGCTGGATCTATGCCTAAGCTTTGGGCAAGTGCTTTGTACTCATCAAGAGACATGACTACTACTTGGTGCCTCGCGCAACTGTTTCGGGTTTCTTATAGGTTTATATTGGGTGATTTTATTCTTCTGCTATGATTAGCACATATACTTCTTTTCCGTGGAGGTGCTTGATCTTTTCTTTGTCTTTCCCCAGTGGGTAGAGTACTGGTGCACCGTATCTGTACCTTATAACACTACACTTAACGAAGTAGAACTTATCAGCCAATCTATCACCCATAAGTAAAACTGATAGAAAGCCTTATAAACCCTTATGTCTATGCTGAGTAGTGGTGGAGCTTCTCGATGAGGGAGGAAGAGCTTGTTGAAACACTTAAGATGAAGGCTCTCCCCAAGGGTAGTGATGATCGTGATGCTCTGGTTGAGTTTCTGAAGCTCTATCGTGATGCTCTTCAACTAGTAGTAAACAGGTTGTGGAGTTTAAACAAGGTGTCTTCAATTAAAACTCTGCACAGAATGTTCTACAATGAGCTGAGAAAGCATGGTTTTAGAGCACACCACGTAAAGCAGATCTACGTCTACGCTAAAGCAGTTGCTAGAGCTAGTAAGCAGAACGGTGGTAGAAAACCGGTTCTAAGGAGATTGACAGCTAGGATAGACAAGTACGACTATAAGCTGGATCTAGAGAGTAGAACGCTTATCCTAAAGATACATGAAAACAGAGAGGTTAAGCTAAGACTATTGACATCTAATGAAAGAGTAGAGAAGTTTAGGGGTTGGAGTAACTATGAGCTAGCTGTGAAGGTTGTTGAAGACGAGGTCTATGTAGCAGTATACTTTAGGAAAACAGTTGAACCAAGAGAAACTAGAACCGTTATGACTGTTGACGTGAACTTCGACAATATTACGCTAGCTGTGTTTACACCTAGTGGAGAGTTGTTGAAGCTGAAGCGATTCAAGACACTACTCAGAAAGATACTGACGCACAGGATATGGATCGAGAAGATTCAGAGAAAGTACTCAAAGTCATGGAGATTCATCAGAAGTGTTAGAAGAGTGATTAAAAGACATGGAGAGAGAATAAGGAGTATTGCTTGGGACTATGCTCACAAGATTGGAGACTCTATAGCGGAACTTGCTAGTAGGTATAGCTCTATCATAGTCTTAGAGAACTTGAATAAACTCAGGAGTAACGTGAATAGAGGTAGCAATTTCAACAAGAAGCTATCCCTGTGGTTCTATAGAAAGATGCAGTTCACTATAAGCTACGAGGCTTTAGAAAGAGGACTAGAGACTAGATACGTCAACCCAGTAAAGACATCATCAACTTGTCCAAGATGTGGAAACAAACTCGAGAGCAACGGTAATAGAGTAATGCGATGCACTAGATGTGGATTCATAGGAGATAGAGACGTGATTGCATGCATAAACTTATTTCTAAGGTACTCAAGATGTGGGGGTCTAGGGGTACCCCTAAACGCCCCCAAGCCCGATGAAAACCCGAGCGGAATGCGGGGGAACAGAGATGAGGCAATGAAATCAACCAATATAAACCTACATCAGAGCTGAACCCCGCTATAGCTCAAATGGTTCTAATAGCTAGAGCTCTTCACTTTAATGCAAAACTCATAGCTTTTGATGAACCTACATCAGCTCTAGGACCTGTTGAAGTTGAAAAACTTCTGAACATCATGGTTAAACTGAAGAACGTAGGCATATCTATGATATTCGTTAGTCATAAAATAGAGGAGGTCATGAAAGTAGCAGATCGAATATATGTTATGAGAGATGGCCATATAGTTGCAGAATTCACTAGAGATTCATTCAATTTGAATGAGATTATAAGAGCTATGATAGCTAGAGAAATAAAGGAATTCTTCCCAAAAGAAGAGATAAGTATAGGTCCTTCAATTCTAGAGGTTAAAAACTTGTCAGATAGCTATGGTTTCATAAAGAATGTGTCTTTTACTGTTCGAAAAGGAGAAATTTTAGGAATTTATGGAATTGTTGGTTCTGGTAGAAGTGAAATGATATTGACGTTGCTGGGCTATAGGCCCAGAAGTGAAGGAGAGATTTATATAGATGGTAGAAGAGTAGAAATAAATAAGCCTTCTGATGCATTTATGTATTGTTTAGCATATCTCCCCGAAGACTGGAGGCTTTCTCTAGTGTACCTAATGTCGGTAAAAGATAACATAACTCTTCCAATAATAAATAAAATGAAACGTGTAGAGATTGGGTTAATATCGCCAATAAAGTTATCTGAAGAACTAGAGATAGCACATAACTATATCGAGAAACTGAAGATAACTCCGCGAGATCCCTTCAGAAGAGCAATGTTCTTGAGCGGTGGTAATAGACAAAAGGTTGCATTAGCTAAACTATTGGCATCAAATGCAAAAGTATTGATACTTGATGAGCCAACACATGGTGTAGATGTAGGAACTAAAGTAGAGATTAGAAAACTCATTGTGGAATTGGCTAAAGAGGGAAAAGGAATAGTGTTAATATCATCAGAACTTCCAGAGATAACAAATATGTGTGATAGAGTTCTTGTAATGAAGAGAGGTACTATTGTAGCTCAATTCGAACGCAAAGAAGTTTCAGAAGATAAAATAGTTAAGGCAGCTGTATTGGAGAGTGCTTAGTTTTCTACGTAGTACCATCGTATAAAGTTAGAAAGATTTCTAAAGGCTATGTCGTTGATTAGCAAATTAACTAACATATTCAATAAACAGAGCTCTATGACTATCGCCAAATCTCTGACAGCTTCAAATTTTCAACTCTATAATTTAGATTATCATTAAGATACATTAAGTAGATAGAATCTTTATGGTTTAACCATGGATATTGTGTCTATATAGTGTTTGTTTCTTCAGATTATTAATGAAGTTACCTAGATTCTCAAATGTTTCTTTTGAGATTAGTGAGCTGTTTTCAAGAAGTATTGAGAGAACTTTTCTTAATGCTCTCTTCATATTTCTCTCCTTCAATATCTTTGTAAGCTCTTCTACCGAGATATCTACATGTTCTTTGTGTTCGCTAAGTACTTTAACTATTTTCCAAGCAAAACTATGTGCATCATGTATATCAATGCTACTAAGTATTGATGAAAATTCATCTATGTAATTCTTCATCTTAATCACAGCCTTAGCTGCATTATCGTCAATTATTTCTATAAGTTTATCTGTAATGTTTTCTGTTATAAGTAATGCTGCTGATTTCGCATCATATAGGTACTTTACATACATAGCTTCTGGATAAACCTCTGATTCTAGCTCAATCACCATGGGGTTTTCTGGATCTTCTGTAGCTATGTAGGCAAAATATGATCTTGTTTCAACTCTTTTTAAAACCTCTTCATAGAGCGTGTTTAGAGGTTTAGGCTCTATATATTCTGGAGATCTATATGGTATAAGTCTAGATGTTTCACTCCATGTATAGAGCCTGCCGTTTGGATCTCTAGCCATCAGTATATAGAGCTTGTATCTTCTGTAGTCTTCTCCCAACGGATAGGGAGGTTTTGTTATTGCTGGCTCTGGACCTTCCAACACAAATGTAAAGGTCCATCCCCTGAATCTGTCTAGAGATTTATAGACATTCTCTTCCTGAGCTATTCTATCAGCTACATATACATAGGGATTAGCTATAGAGTCTATAGACTCTATAACAAGTCTGCCTCTCTCAAAATACATGTTATGAAGAACATACCGTGTAGCAAAGATCCATCTATTCATTACCGGATTGAAATAAGCTGTAACTTGCCATCCATCAACTCTCCTAGTTACTTCTACAGGTAGTCTATCGCAATACTCATCTTGAGGTACCCCAGGTGATTTAGCGTAACTTAAGGCTTTAGGAATTGGATAAGCAAGCACCTCTTTAGGTTCATTATCGCTAAAGAGTATCACAGTACCATAGAGATGCAGAGTGAGTGGAAATACCTTAAACGGTGTCTTCTGATTCCATGAATATATGCATATAGAGTTACCATCAACCTTAGTGCATCTCTTCTCTACATATCTATTGAATAATTGTTCATACCTACTGAAAATAACATCGAGTTTCTTAGTTGGTTGACCTAAGATCCATCCAATGAACCTAATCTCATCTTCAGAAGGCTCATATTTCTCATATTTAACTCTATAGATGAATTTCTCGACAATAAAAACCCTATTCATAGAGACCCCATTTTAATTATGTTATTTTTAAACCGCTATATAGTTGTTAATGTGAATCCTTCAGAAAATCTCTAATTGATAAATAGAGCTGTTATCCACAAATAGAACTAGGATATTTAATTCCTATGTTTCTGAATAGATAGAAATTCGCTAAGTTAGAATAGAGAAGAGATGCCGTACTGAGGTATTTATGGTATAAGATTTAGATGAAATTACAAACATATAATGTTTTTCAATCGAAAAATTTATATAATGATCAGAACGAATTTAGATTGTTCTGTAGAGAGCTGGGGTGGTGCTTATTGTTCTGAATAGATATAGGGTTAAAGAAGCTATAAAGAGGTGGATGATGTTAAGGACTCCTGGGCTCTATGAGTCTATAGAGCCAATATGTTTAAGAGACTATAAGAAGAGTTGTCTAGATCTGTTTCTAGATGAGCCGGATAAATTTAGAGAACTACTAGTAATGCAATTCAGAGATCAGAACTACATATACTTCTTAATCAGGTATACAATAATTAGACCTCTTCTTAAGGAGTTAAGGAGAGAGGAGTTAGAGGAAGAACTTGCTACAGATTTTATTAACGATATTGATAAATTCAAGTCAATTTTTAGAGACGCTACAGCTGCTGCCTAAATACCGAAACAAGATAATAACACCATATCTAGGCTCTGCATCTGGATGACTCTCTATTATCACTAGCAAAATTTTTATATCTTATGCGTTAAATTAAGTAAATCAGGTGTTTATCATGTCAAGAGATCAAATAATCGGATTAGGGCTTTTGGTAGCATCAATAGCTGTATCACTTCTAATAATATACTTATTGTTCTTTTCAGTAGAAGAGATTGCAATAATCACTATGAAGATAATAGTTACAGCTGCAGTAATTGTTTTAGCCGGTATTGTTGGATGGATAGGATATACATTAGCAACAACACCACCACCTAAACCGATTGAAGAAATAGAGAAAGAGATAGAGGAAGAACTTAAGAAACTTGAGCAAGAAACCAAAAAAGAAGAACAGAAATAAGCATTAGGAACCACTATGTGTCTATATTTAATATGATGATATGATGGCGGTGCCGCTAATTTTTAGTGTTAAACATTCAAATAATTTAAAAGTAGTTTGAATATGATAAATTCCAACACTACATCACTTATGTTTATTTGGCATAACCTTGATGTTCTGAATAATCTAGATATACTATTGATTTTGCTTATAATCTGATTAAGATCTTAATTACCATAGTCCTTTATCCTAATTTGAAGGCCGGGGACCTCCGCCTCACTCTCCTCCAAACGGAGGTGTTGGCGGAGTGAGTATATCTTTACTTTAGCTTTAGAGCAATATAAGTTTTTCTAAATAAAGTATTTTACTTATTAGTCCTTAGTCTTTTTCTTGTTTATTGCCTTATTTTCAATTAGTGTATGGTGTTCATAATGATGCTAACAAAATCTAGTACATCTATATAATGTTAGACATTGAGTAGAAGGTCTTGGAACATGAGTTTAATAGCTTCTTTTCTTTTTCTAGATTCGAATTCCTCAAATGTTCCCTTAACTATTATTTCATATAGTTTTGCATGTTTGTTTGGTGCAGGTCTTAAGATTCTGCCTAATCTTTGAATGAACTGTCTTCTTGATGATGTGCCTGCTACAATTATGCCGATGTTTGCATCAGGTATATCTATACCTTCATCACCAACTGTTGTTAGAATCAGTACTCTTGATAATCCTTGTTTAAAGGCTTCTAATCTTCTTCTTCTTGTTGTTTCATCTAGTTCTCCAATTATGTAGTGTGTTTGAAGTTTTTCAGCAAGTTTCTTGGCTTGTTCTACGTATTGTGTAAACACTATTATTTTGCTTCCTTGCTCAAGTTCTCTAGATACTATTCTTTCAACAGCTTTAATCTTTTCTTCAGCATTATGTACAAGCATCCTGAGTTCTGCTCTAATTTTTACAGCTTCTAGAGCTTCTGGTAATCCTCTTCTAGCTTCTTCAAGAATTTCTTCAAAAGTTTTTCCAGCTACTAATCTTCTATATCTCTCTACAAGCTCTTTGTATTTTTTCTTTTCTTCTGGTGTAAGATTTACTTTAATTGTTTCTATAGTGAATGGAGCTATATAACCTAGTTGTGCTAATTCTGCAAGAGACTTACTATAAACAATGCCACCCATTAAGGGAAAGAGCTCGTTGTGTTTTCCGTCCTCCCTTATGACTGTGGCTGAAAGACCCAATCTATATTTTGCAAACATGTTTTCAGCTATATACCTAAATTTGTCTGCAGGTAGATGATGTACTTCATCTACAATCAAGAAAGAAAAATGAGGTGAAAGTGATTTTATGTATCTAAATGCTGATTGATACGTGGTAATGGTTACTGGAGCTATACGTTTTTCGGAGCTATAGAAAAACCCTATTAGTGATCTAGGTATATCTGTAAAACTAGCTATCTTTTCTCCCCATTGAAACATCTGCTCCTTGGTATAGGCTACCACAAGTGTCTTAACATTAAGTTCGGCTATAGCTGATACAGCAATAATGGTCTTACCTGTACCTGTAGGTAGTGCTATAATACCTCTATATCCGTTTTTGCGCCATGAATCTAGAGCCTCTGTCTGATAGTCTCGTAATTCGCCTTTGAAGGAGATCTTCAATGGTAGTTCAATTCTATCACTAATATTACTCTCATTAATAACAACAACACCATTATCTTTCAGTATTTCGACAACATCAAAAAAATGCATAGGTTTGAGTAACTTGAAAACTTTTGTAGACCTATCATATACTATCCACCCCTTCTTTTTAATATCATTGATTTTCTCGCCAAGATAAGTACTTGGAATCAAAATTACTTCGTTGTTCTGCATCTTTACCACTACTTTAGGCATAAAATCTTCGACAATCTTCTTAACATCATCTATACATCCTGTCTCGAACCTAGCATCATAATCAATCAGTATATCTAGCACATCACTAGGCTCTACTTCACCTTCTCTAACTGCTCTAGAAAGCTTATTTATATCAATTTGAAATCTCGATTTTCCCTCCTCTCTACCTAGATACTTAGTGAATTTCGTAAGAAGTTTAAAATCGTCTTCATCTATCCAGTCACTAATATGAAACACTATTGTTTTATCCATAGCACTATACCCTAAAATCTAATATTCATTATCCATGACATCTATACTATTTATAGATACTATTTATAGTTAGATACTAAATATTAAATAAATTATGTGGTGAACAGAAAATTATACCTATTGTAGCTATACATTGAGAGTCTCCTTAACTTCTTTTATATCTAGAGCTGTAGATCAATAGTGTATCCAGTTATACGTGGCTCTATACGATATCCAAAGATCTCCTCAACAAATTTGGGTACAGTATTTTTGATAAAATACTTGATGTTGTTGTCTTTAATGGGCAGTAGAAATCCTACAGCTTCTTGAGAACCATATAGGTATCCATTGTATTTCAGTAGAATCTTCATTACGTACTCCATATTCATGTTCTTAACTTTATCAGGATTGGGATGCACTATCAGTGCTACAGGTCTTAGTTTATTGAGAGCCATGATGTACTCAAAAGAGACTCCTGCATATTCCACATCTCGACCAAGATCTAGTGTAAAGTTTATGACGTTGTATCCCATGATCTGAAGCTCTTCTATACCCATGAATATAATTGATCTATCTTCAACAAATTCTTCTAACTCTTCTACTAATTCATTTACATATATATTCTACCACCTGAATCTCTGTTTAATTACAATATCTAGATAATAAAAACCTTATAACCTAGCTAGAAATTATGAGAGATACAAGGTTATGGATATGAATAGCGATATCATTGAGTATTTAGAGAATCTTGTGCTGATAAAGTTTACAGAAGTCGAAAAGAACAGAATTCGAAAAGAGATCGATAAGATAATCGATATGTTTAATACACTAAATACTGTGAAAAACTTAAACGATTGGGAACCTCTATACCATGTACATGATATATCACTTCCTCTACGTGAAGATCATGAAACTGAGGAGAGCGATGAAGAACATGAAATATTGAAAGAAAACACTATACTTATCAACGACTATGTGAAGGCTCCTAGAACTGTTACTGAGTGATTCTATTTGGATCTGGCACTATTACCTATGCACAAGCTTCTAAATCTGTTCTATTCGGACCCCAATCTTATAGTTGAATACATACACAGTATCTACAACAGAATCCACAGAGTTGAGGAGAAGGTAAAAGCATTTATAACCCTAAGACCTTTAGAAGAAACTATAGCTGAAGCTGAACATCTTATAAAGAAATATGTTAATAATAAGAACAATCCCAAGTTGTTTGGAATAGCTGTTGCTGTAAAAGACAATATCTCTACAAAAGGTATTAGAACTACATGTGGATCTAGAATGCTTGAGAACTATATACCTCCCTATGATGCTACAGTAATAACTAGGCTAAAGAATGAAGGAGCAATAATAATAGGTAAAACAAACATGGATGAATTTGCTATGGGATCTACCACAGAAACAAGCGCATTTTTTGTGACTAGAAACCCATGGGACTTATCTAGATCTCCTGGAGGATCTTCTGGAGGAAGTGCGGCAGCGTTAGCAGCTGGTGAAGCAACTGTTGCTCTAGGATCGGATACTGGTGGTTCTGTAAGGAATCCAGCTTCTTTCACAGCCACCTTTGGTTTAAAACCGACTTATGGTCTTGTGAGTAGATATGGTCTTATAGCTTATGGTAGTAGCCTGGATCAGATAGGTCCTATGGCTAGGAATACAGATGATCTAGCGATGTTACTGAATGTTATAGCAGGTCATGATCCAAAAGATTCCACATCTCTACCTACTAAAGTTGGTGATATACGTGAAGAGATGTATGATCTATTTCATAGAGAGCCTAGATTGAAGATAGCGATAGCTAAGGACCTTTTTGAATATTCAGATGATGTTGTTAGAAATGAAACCTACAAAGCTGTAGACAAGCTCTGTAGTTATCATGAATGTGAGGAAATAGAGATACCTTATGCTAAACAATGTGTAGCTGCTTACTACATAATATCTATGGCTGAAGCTAGTTCTAATTTAGCTAGATATGATGGTGTTAGATATGGTTTAAGGATTGAGGTCGAGAACAAGAGCTGGATAGAGGTTTATCGTGAAGTAAGAACAAAGGGGTTTGGTTACGAAGTTAAAAAGAGGATAGCTCTAGGCGCTTACGTTCTGAGTATGGGGTATAGAGACATGTACTATCTGAAAGCCCTTAGGTTTCGTAGAATGCTTAAAGAAACATTTAACAAGATATTCAGTAAGTATAATGCCATCCTAAGCCCTACCACACCTATCCTACCCCCAAGGATAGGAGAGTTTTTAGAAGATCCTATAAAAATGTACTATGCTGATTTGAATACAGTTATAGCGAACTTGATAGGGGGACCCGCTTTAAGTCTTCCTGTAGGATTTTACAACAATCTTCCTATAGGTCTACAGATCATGACTAACTACATGGATGAAGTTACAGCTCTCTATATATCTAAATCACTAGAAGAAACCCTCAAACTTAGAGATCTTATTGTTGATGTGTGATACGGTATGTCTTCATTACCAGTAAAAATAGGTCTCGAAATACATGTGCAACTAACGTCGCTTAAGAGTAAGCTCTTTTGTTCAACACCTACCAGTTATAGAGGTAGTAAACCCAATACTTATGTGTGTCCAGTATGTCTAGGTCTTCCAGGAACATTACCTACTGTAAATAAGAAGGCGATAGAATACGCTATAGCTGTAGCTCTAGCACTTAACTGTGAAATTAGTAATAAACTCATTTTTGTAAGAAAACACTACTTCTATCCAGATCTACCTAAGAATTACCAGATAAGCCAGTATGACGGTATAGGGCTTACACCAATAGCTAGGAATGGTTATATAAAGATCTATAGTAATAATAAGTCAAAGATTGTGAGGATAAGAAGGATAAATATTGAGGAAGATCCAGGCAAAATATACTACATAGGTAGCATAGATACTAGTCCCTACAGTCTCGTGGATTACAATAGATCTGGTATTGCTCTACTAGAAATTGTTACTGAACCTGATATGGAGAGCCCCAAAGAGGCTAGAGAATTTCTTGAAAAACTTATCGCTATTCTCGAGTATCTAGGAGTTACAGATACCTCTTTCGAAGGAGCTTTTAGAGTTGATGCAAATATCTCTATAGCTGGTGGAAGCAGAGTTGAAGTAAAGAACATAGGTTCAATAAAAGAAGTTGAGAAAGCACTAACATATGAAGTAATAAGGCAGAAGAGGATAATAGAACAAGGTGGAGATATAAAGAGAGAAACAAGACATTGGGATAGCGCTAGAGGGGTTACAGTACCTTTAAGATCTAAAGAATTTGAAGAAGACTATAGATATTTTCCAGATCCAGATCTACCGCCTATGCATATAACCAAGAGCTTTATAGAGTCTATAGCTAAAAGTATGCCGGAGCTTCCAGATGCAAGAATAGAGAGATTCATGAAGCAATACGAACTAGATGAATATAGAGCATCAATTCTAGTACTGTCAAAATGGCTTGCAGACTTCTTCGAAAGTTGTGCCAAGATGTATACAAACTACAAGAAACTTTCAGATCTACTTATAACAGACTTTTTACGATGGATAAAAGAGTACAATATAGATGTAAAATCATTGAAGGTAACGCCAACACATGTTGTTAAACTTCTTCAATATCTAGACCAAGGAATTATATCGATAAAAATGCTCAAAGAATTGCTACCCATGGTTATAAAAGAAGGGCTAGATATCGATACTGTAATTCGTGAAGGATATATAAAAATAGAAGATGAGACTATACTAGAGAGAATGATTATAGAGGTTATGGATGAGAATCCTAAAGCAGTAAAAGATGCTTTAGAGAATCCTAAAGCAGTAAATTACATTGTTGGTCTAGTGATGAAGAAAACTAAAGGACGTGCAGATCCAGTTAAAACTATAGAAATAGTGAAGAAGCTCTTGGATAGATATAGATCATAGCGTGGGTTTATCATCATGTGTCAGTACTTAAAACCTGCCATCATCTTCATGTAGAGTCTATACTATGTAGTGCGTCTACGGTATATAAGTTTACCTCAAATTGAAGATCAGTACTGCCACAATTATACTAATGTCATCAGCTACTGTAAGAATCGGTATTCTGTGTACAGAAAATTGTATCCTATATAACATCACTATCTATAATTTGCTAGATCCATAAACATGTAACTACATTGTTAGGTTTTAGTCATCAGTAATCTAATTTGTATCATTCTCGCTTTAGCCTTCTTAATAATTTCTTCAACCTCTTTTACTGCTTCTATTAACTCTCTATCCTTTATTTCTGATAAGCTAATTGACTTCTGACTTACACTCCTACAAACATTATTATCTAATACATAGTTTATTTCTGCAGCTATTCCTTTCCTCGATTCCAGGAATTCTATTAGTTTGTCACAGCTTTCAATAGGTATAATGTTTTCTATTCTAGCTCTTCCCCTCAATACTGTAGCTACAATACGACCTTCTACTTCATTAATGAGCAATATTCGTGTTTCTTTCTTTAGTTGCATTCTTAAGAACCATATCTAGCATTTCTAAGAATTCATTTGCTATTGCTTTTGCTTCTGCTATAACCTCTTCTAGAATCTCCATAGGATTCTTTGTACCATCTGTCACTATAACTACTTCTGGGTAAGACACCATTGGATGCTCTATTATATATCCTGCAAATGTTACCCCAGGCTTCCTTAAGGCAAGCTTTGTTAACAGATTTGGTAATGTGTATTTATCCTGATCTTGTATAACTATCCTTATCTCTTTCTCTGTATACTTCTTCAATATGAAGTTTACAGCCATAACACTACACACTACAATATTGCCTCAATATATTTTGATCTATAAATTCTTATGTTACACATCATTTTTGTTAAAAATATCATCAAGTTCTTCTAATGCTTGAAGCCAAGGTATTCTTAGTTCGTTTTTCTCATTTAGGTAACCAAGGCTCTGAAGAGCTTCAATGATTTCTACATGGCTAGTATTATATATAGCTACAGCAGCTATAAGCAACTTCTTTAGACTGCTCGAGTATGACATAGACTCAATTTTCTGTTGAACTTCAGCAACTTTTTTTGCTACAGTTATTACGGTATCTAGATCTGTATCAGCATATATTAGTGAACCATTTACTTCTGCATCAATATCGAATTCTTTCTTAAGTACGTAGGCAAGAACATCAAGAGGTATCATTCTCTTTGTGTATCTAACTATAATTTCTGAAGAAATACCTCTTCTAGGATCATGTTTAGGAGATCCATACATCGATAGAAAGTCTCTGATTTTTGTAATAGCTGATACAACATTAGGCTCTAATCCTATCACCTTAATGATTAGTTTATTAGATCTCATCTCGATTTGTAGATCAGCTTCTAGAGATAACTCTTCATCTATTTTCTCAAGAATTTCAAGACATTGTGATACACTATTACAGCTGTAGGAGAAAGATCTTTCTATATAGCTACTATTAGGCTTTGGCATTCTTCTTACCTTTGACCTTCATGTAGTCTAGAGATATTTTCCTAATCTCGGTATTACCACATACACCACATTTAAGTTTATCTCCATCCTTATAAAGCTCGTTACCACATCTAGAGCAGAAGGCCAGGATGACCCCTAGCCTTGGTTCTTTAGCAGCAACAAGTATAGGTATATAGCTGTTTAACACCTTGACCTTTACTAGATCTCCTAGCCTTACGTAGTTGTAAAGACTATCACCTTTAGCATCTGTTACTTGAGATATATGGAGTACTCCTGTAAAGCTATGTTTAAATGTTTTAGCTATATCGTAACCAATTATCTTAATAAAGGCCATATCGTCTCTCATAGTATCTACATACCCTATGACGGTTTCACCAGCCTTAGGTATTTTCAATTCTTTAACTGGTTTTATTTGCACCCGTCTGCTCGTATTATCGTAAATAGGTTCACCTACCGTAGACGCTCTAACGGTTCCATTCTCATCTACATACACACCTTTATGAGCCAAATACTCCTCTTCTTTACACAGAGATTCGCCTGGTAAAGCAATCCTTTTGCTCATATATCTATTCCTCTATATCTCGATATAGCGTACACAGATACCCTAAACCTGTGGATGCGTTTTCTATGTTTCAAGTATATAGCTCCTATGGACATGAGCCTCACTAACATGTTCCTAATTGTGTATCCTTCGTTTTGCACAGTTCTGTAGATAAGTATATGAGATTCGGGGTTATATTTATGTATAGTGTATACGGCTTTAGGCTTAAACTCTAGAGCTTTTTTAAGAAAGACTATGTCTAGACCTTTTCTATATACACCAAACGGGGGATTCATAATAACGGTATCTATGTTCCTAATATCGAGGAAATTCGCATCAGCATTAACGAAATGGATATTGTTAAAACCTTCATCCACAAGAAAAACCTTAGCTATATTTAATGCCTCAATATCTATATCAACACATATAACATCTTTAGCACCAAGAAGAAGTGCCCCATAACTAAGCATACCTGTACCACAACCTAAATCAACAACAGATCTACCCTCTATATCTTCATACATATGAGCCATCCAGAGAAGTTCTGAAGCTACAGAACTATCACATAGATATTGTTCAAGAGTTATAGATGGTGATATGAAGTATGGTGCTCTACTGAGCAGAATCTCTAACTCTTTCCTGCTTCTCACCATGGATATACATACCTATCCTTCACACCATCGATAATCATTAAAGCTTCACCTGGAGTTATAACAGGTATATCTACATCATAAAAATCAAATGCTAAATAAGGACATGAAACAACAACTATAACATCATAATCATTCCCTATGTTAGTGATAATATTTCTATCCAATTTTAATACTTTCGCTACATCTACATATAGACCTCTATTCCTCAACCTCTCCAATAGAGCATAAGCAAGATCTTCTCTAGATTGTCCATAGAAGCCTGTAACAATAAGCCACCTTCTACCTTCTGAAGCTTTTGCTATTTTCCAAAATCTGATCCTCATAATTCTATCCGCTTCTTTAACCGGCGACCACAATCTGTATGTATATGGATCTATACATACTACATCGATTATCGAATTTCTAGATCTTACTGTTAGGTATTGAGAAATACAGTTAAACATTCCTCCAGCAATAACTACAAGGATGGTGCAATCACTAACATCAATGGGTATACATCCTAGAGAAATGCCTTTGAATACAATATCACAATCTTTATAATTTAGTTTTCTTACTAGGGATACATGTTGAGCTGTTGTTGTTATACAGATCTTTTTATTTTTGGAACATATATCCTTAATCATTTCCTCTATTTTCTCTAAATTGGTAGATATATATTCTACAGGAACAAATAATGTAGTGATAGAGGGTCTATATAAAGGGTATTCTGTGTGACCAAAGTGTATTATAAGCTCTGCACCCACCTCTTTTGCTGCATATTCATCTACAAGACATGGACCATGACTAGGATTTAACGAAAGTATAATGTCTATCTCTCCAGCTAGATCTCTTATGCTTTTTGCTATATAGTTATAACATCTATAAAATCCTTCAGGAAGTTGAATGAGTATCCTTCGAACCTTCTTTTCTCTTAATACTTTCACTATCTTATCTATATCGAAATTAAAATCTTTACAAAAATCCATGATTTCTACTTCTTTAGGTACACTATATCTATGTGGCATTTTACTGGAAGCTTTGATGAAGCTCTTCTTAAAGCTTCCTTAATATGTTCTGCATGTTGCTTAAGCCCATAGATCTCCATAATTACAGTCTCAGGTTCTACATAAGCAGCAGTACCAATAGGTTTACCAAACGCTCTCCTCATACCTTCTTGTAAACGGTCTGCTCCTGCAAAAGCCATCATTTTGTGTTCTCTAAGTACCTGGTGTGGATATGTTTTTATCACAAGCATATAATTTGTGTCTCCAACATTTGTGCTTAGGTACTTGTGGGTCATAACTCTAGCTGCTTCTAGAGCATTATGCCTTATAAAGCCTCTCTCAAGTGATATAAGAATGCCTTTAACTTCTGCATCTATCTTAGTATTACCCATAACGAATTTCGTTATCTTAGGCATAGGGATTCCATGTATATACTCCTTTCTTGTGTATGGAGGTCTATCTTGATGTGTGTAACATCGGGCTGGCTTTAAGGGCATATCTTTACACCATTAAGTTCAGTACTGTTGTTGTTTTCTTCTAACTTAAGCTTTCTAACGATCCTCCTTATAAATGTTATTAAAAGTCCTGCTTCTTGATTTGATGTAATAGATTTTCTTACAAGTCTTTTGAAAGTTAATGCAAATAACTGTCTATGTCTTTCATCTCTTGCCGTAGCATAAGCTAATTCATCTATGTATCGTTCTAAGATCTCTAACTGTCTTTCATCAACTTTATCAACATAGTTGAGAAGACTTGTTTTATTTAACGCTTTATATAATCTGTAGAGAACTATTCCAATGGCGTGACTAAGGTTTAGAACAGGATACTCAGGATTTGCAGCTATATGAACAAGAAGATGACATTTCGATATCTCTTCTCTTGTGAGACCCACACTTTCTCTACCAAATACTATGGCTATACTTCTGTAGCTAGGGACTATGGATATGAAGTCCTCTAATTCTATTGCTTTTCTGAGAATATCGCTAGAATCCGTATCAATAACAGCCGATGTACATGCAGCTAATCCAACATCTCTAAGAGCATCATCTAGAGAGCTATATATCTTCATTTTACCACTATCAATGAATATAGCACCATTTGCAGCATACCTTCGAACCTCTTCTGACCAAGGATTGATTAATGGATTCACTAGAGCAAGTTCATCTACATCAAAATTTCTGCATAGCCTAGCAATAAACCCTAGATTTGCTTCACCCTCTATACCAACAACAACAACCTTGACTATTACTGATGACATTTTACCACCATACTGCATAGAGTTTCATAGAAAAAGCTTTGACATTGATGTAACTCAATATATCCACATATTTGTATATGTTCTAGTATTTCTTCTAGATTCTGAAGAGATGAAAATAGGAATACTATTCGACATCTATCTCTACATATTCTTAGAGAATTGTTAAAGAATTTCCTCCATATTTCTGTACCATTCTTACCTCCATTCCATGCAATAGCTTCAGGAATATCATCACATACCGGGAGATAGGGAGGATTGAAATACACTATATCGATAGAATTGTTACGTATACAGGAAGCACTATCACATTGCACTACATCGATGTACATATCCATTCCATTGATTTTTGTAGAAAGCCATGAACTATAAACAGCATAGGGATCAATATCTATTGCTATTACGTATTTCGTGGGATTGTTGTATATAGACATACATAAACGTATCGATATATATCCTGTTCCACTTCCAATTTCAAGGAGAACTAGATTTCTACGCAATTCATTGTTGTTTAGAACTTCATAGAGTGTTGAAGCTAGAATATAACTATCATGCGAAGGTTTGTACACTCTCTCTGTAACCATTAACACTACTTCGTCTATTCTTTCTTCTCTAAACATATTCTCTTCAATAAAGTAGCCAATATATCTATATCCTCTGGTGCAAGTTGAAATACCCTCTTCCTCCATATTTTCTCGCTCAATTCTGTGCTATCTATATCGTTCTTCAGACACCTTTTTAAAGATTTCAATAAATTCTTTCTTTTGAAACTAAACAAACACTTAACTAAAGGTTCTACATAACTATATTCTCTGTAGCTTCTTTTACGCTTCAGTAGAACTATAGCTGAAAAAACTTCTGGTGGTGGAACAAATAAGTTAGGTGGTAATATCTCTATCAATTCTACATCAAATAGGTATTGAGTAAATAGCGATATCTTGCCATAGTTTCTCGTGCCTGGTTGAGCTATCAATCTATCAGCAACATCTTTTTGAATAGTTACTAAAGCGTATCGTACATCGATTCTACCTATTATTGTTAATAGATCTGATGTTATATGATATGGAAGATTCCCAACAACCATATCTATAGATCTCATCGACTGTAGAAGGAGTGTTGCATCACTAACAACTATATCTACATTAATGAACGACTCTTGTACCTTTCTCAATATAGGTACAAATCTTTTATCAAGTTCTATTCCAATTATATAGAGAGATGATGCTCTCGCCAAAGATGCTGTTAAGGTCCCGAATCCTGAACCTATTTCTGTAACTACATTGTTTCGAGTATCATCTATACATTTGGTAACAGTATCAAAGATCTTTCTATATGATTTAGGATCTATAAGCATGACTTGACTAAGCTTTTTCTTAAGCTTAATATTGTAATGTTTCAAGGTATACTTAATCCATTTAATTAACTCGTTTTTTGATAGACTTAAAGGATCTATTACCATGGCTCAACATAGTCTACTCTTTCATATAGTAGCTGCAGATAGTTTAGAAAGACATAGTCAGGTGAGGGAGGAAAAGGTTCAACAAATAGATAGTATTTTTCACTACGTTGAATCTCTAGAACAATTCTTTCCACAATAATTTTTACAGGATCACCTATCTTTACCCGCTTCTTTAGGTCTTCAAAATTCTCAAAACTTTTCTTTTTTCTTTCCTCAAGAATTGTTGTAAGAGTCTTCTTTCCTATACCAGGTAGAAGCTCTAGACTATGTAACCTTATGTTTATGGCTTCCGCAATATTGAAGAATTCAACAAATATTTTCTCTTTTTCAAGAACTATATCTTGAACAACCTTGTTTAAATTCACACGAGCAACAGATGTAAGATCTTCGTATGCAAGTCTATCAAAAACTTTGATCTCGTATCCTCTAGGATATAGAGATACAGGAATTCGCTCACCTATCACTAAGTTTCTACCTCTAGGTGGAACAATTTCAACTAATGTGAAATACTTTGAACCTATACCTTGAGCTACTGGTATGGATCTATGAAAAGTATGTTTATCGTAAGGATTACCCATAGGCATATAGTCTAACACAATAGCATATTCATCAGCTATATCAGGTCTCTTAAATCTCCCTTTGAACCTCATACTATATTCCCTTAGAAGAGATTCATGTACACAAAATTGTGAATAGAAGTTTAGCCACAATATTCCTTAACAAGATCAAGAATCTTGTTCAGTTCTGTTTCTTCAGGAGTTACTGTTTCGAAAGCTAAAAGCATTCTAAGCTCATCTAGAGTACTAGGGCATATATTGAGTATAAGTGCTATAGTTATATCCTTAAGCTTCATGAGCTGAAGCTTTTCAATCAGTTCTTTAGCTTTCTCTGGATCACATTTAGACACAATCTGTAGGTACTCTAGTGCTGATCTAGCAGGTTCTGCTACAACGTCTACTGCATGGAGTTTTGATAAATATTCTTCAAGAATCTTTTTAGCAATAGAATTCGGGATATCTCTGTAACCTAGTATTCGATATGGCAAAGTACCACCAATCAAAGTAGGTTATACATTACTTAATCTGAGATAGCAGTGATATCATTTGCTCTCTTTGTAGTTCTCTAATTCTCTCAAGCTCCTTAAGCTTAATTAGCGTCTCTTTGATTCTCTCATTTACATCAAAAGCCGGTTTCACATGTTCAGGCAACAGGAATAACCTTTTAGTCTTCCTACCAACCCTAAGCTCAACTTCAAGAGCTCTACCTCTAAAACCTACAACAGTACCGACCTTGCCTATGTATCTCCTATGCGGCATACCTCCATGGATAGCTGGATCAACATCTATATAGACTTTGTCACCAATTCTATATTCTATCAAGATCCTGCTGAGTGGAGGTACAGCACCTTTTTCTCTAACACTCTTCCTCATGATCTTTCTAGTTCTGTGCCTTAATCCCTGTGGAGCTTTTACCAAGTTATTTCCCCTTACCAGTAGATACCGATCTAATGATGTAGTATAGGATAAAGCTTAAATGTACTCATGAACATAAAGAACATCAAGCATCACACATTCTGTTCTACAACCCAAAACTTCTGCAAAACTTGGGGTAGTTCTACCATTGTCTCCAGTTACAAGTTCTTTCACGTAGAGACTACCGTCACACTCAATTAATACTTCAAGAAGATGTGGAGCTAGAGATACTATCTTTACGCGATGAACTTTTCTTCTTCTAACAATATCTTTTCTACGTCTTAGAACCCTTGTGGGTGTTCTCTGCTCGATAAGTCTATCTTTAAAAAACGATTCAAGAATATGTGTGTTTTCTTCAGAAATAGGTATCTCTGTGTACACTATTGCTCTATAGATTTTCCTGGAAGATTTAACGCTATTCTTCATTCTCGATACGAATTCTCTGTTGACTCTCATCATTAATTTGAATCTAAGCCAAGGTGTATAACTGTTTAGAATTTTCTCTACTTCCTCGATTGATATATCTTTATTGATGGTCTTAAACTCTATCACTATAGGTCTTCCACTACCAAGAGTTCTTACATCAACATCTTCACGACCCGCAATATGTATGGCATAATCGTCGGCTTTCAGCATGTTTTTTGCATAGATAACAGCATCTTCAATAGATAAATCGTATTTCCTTCTCCCCTCCCTGTCTATCCACTTGTTTTGTGAAATCATTCTACCAAACTTCCAGTAACGACCATATATGAGTAATGATGAGTAGTTTATCTCTACATTACCATTCTCTATATTGACTATAAATGTTGCTCCTGGATCCTCGAAATCTATTCTTGTTCCTACTAACGACCTTACCTTTTTGCCTATTTCTCTCTTCAGTTCTCTCTTGATGGGTTCCCAATACTTTAGATCGAATTCTTTAGCTATCTCGCTCTCTCTATCCGAAGGTACATCGATTGAGGATATACCTACAATAAAGGAAGGAACTTTTAGTGACACAATGGCTGAGGCTATTTTCTCAGAGAAGGTATTTATCCACTCCTCGATTTTATTACCACATATATAGCAATACCGTAGACCATGTTCATGATTATCTAGGTTCAGATTTTTTAACATGTCAACTTTCTGAGCATTTAGGATTATGTTTCTAGCAGTATCTAGATCGATTTCATTCTCTTGTAATCTCCTATGTAGATCAAGTACTATGAGCAACTTTAGAGCTTTTCCTCTATCTAGGTTGGAGAGTTCTTTACCTAAGTAGCCGAAAAGTCTTCCTAAACATCTATCACATAGAGGATATTTTTTAAGAATCTCGATAGCTTTATCTAAAATATTCATATCATTATTCAACCCGTATTCTCAATACCCTCTATCTGGAGTTTCGATAAATCTATACCCATTTTCTTAAAAATTCCCGTTCTTCTTTTTATGTTCTTGATCATGGTATTTACCATCTCGTAGTACTTCAGCAACTCTTTAACATCTTCAACTGTTGTACCAGATCCTCTAGCTATACGAATAATTCTTGATTTATCTATTATCTTAGGGTTCTTGAGTTCTTCGTAAGTCATAGAATCCATTATTGCGAGCCACTTCTCCATCTTTTCTTCGCTTATCTTGAGCTGTTTATCATCTATGGGAAGCATTGAGAATCCTGGTATAAGTTGTAAAACTTTAGATAATGGACCTAGTTTTCTTATGGTCTTTATCTGTAGATAGACATCTACTAACGTTAGTTTCCCTAAAGCTATAGCTTTTGATACTCTTTGTTCGATCTCTTTATGCTCTTCAATAGATTTCAGCTTATCTATAAGTGTAGGTAGATCTCCTAAACCAAGAATTCTACCAACAAACCTCCTAGGCTCAAAAACCTCAAGCTCAGGTATCTTCTCTCCAGTTCCTACAAACTTTATGATTGCTTTAGTTGCTGCTACTGCAGATAGAGCTCCACCACCTTTTGCTGTACCATCTAGTTTCGTAACAATTATGGATCCTATTGGTGTAGCTTGATGAAAACGTAAAGCGAGATCGTATGCTTTTTGACCTATTGTTGCATCAATTACTAGAGCTATTTCATCTGGGTTTATGGCTTTTGCTATTTCCTGCATCTCTTTCAAGAGATGTTCTTCTTCACCATATCCATGTCTACCTGCAGTATCCACGATTATTATGTTGCTACCGCTTGACATACAGATATCTCTACACTTAACTACAATGTGTATAGGGTTGTTGCTTGTTTGATCTCCACAAAAAGGAACATCGATTGTCTTACTTAGCTGTAGAAGCTGATCATAAGCAGCAGGTCTATATACATCAGCACATATTAGACATGGCTTGTATCCATATCTTTTATAAAAGTAGGCTAATTTAGCTGCTGTAGTGGTTTTGCCTGAGCCTTGAACTCCAACCATCATCAGTATATAGGGAGTCTTTACCGGAAAAACATTAGGTTTTGTGTCTCCTCCAAAAAGAGATGAAAGTTCATCGTAAACTATCTTGATGAACCATTCTTGCTTAGAAACATAGGCTGGAGGTGTTTCTCTTAATGCTCTCTCCTTTATCTTGTTGGTGAGCTCTATAACGAGTTTAACATTTACATCGGCTCTCAGTAATGTTTTCTGAAGCTCTTTAACAAAGTTTTCTACAGCTACATGGTAAGGTTCTCTACCCTTTAAAAAATTTATAACAAGATTCTTAATTGATTCTAGAAACGACATAGAGAATGCTACCTAATTCTATATATAAACCTTCTACCAAGTACAGACCAGTATTCTACCTCTACACCTGGTCCTAACTTAGATCTTACTTCTTCATCTGTTGGTAGATCTACTTCAAAGGTTTCATAATTCTCTAGATCCATTAACTGTACCTTATTGCCGAGCACAGCTATAACTTGACCGTATCTTTTATCGATTATGGGTATCTCAACTCTCTGGTCAGCAGGACCTACCAATGTTTTTCTAGAACCTGTGAACAAACCTATGGCCACTACATGCACTTTAGCACTACCATGTTTACCTGTTTTAGCTCTAGAGATCTCTACAACTCTACAGGGCTCACCATCTATAACTACGTAACTACCATTCTTAAGATCTCCTAGCTCACCATATTCTATAGACATTCTATCACCTACTATACTCTGTTGAATAAAAGGGAATAAAAATTGTAATTACATCTATTCTGAAAAACTAGTGCAATGTAAAACACTTAAAAGTTCTAGTCAACAAAAATAGACTAAACATATCATGTTTTGTTAATGGTGTAGAACAATGATGTTCTGTCCCAAATGTGGATCTATAATGAATCTAGATACAAAGAAACGTATATGGAGATGCAGTAAATGTGGTTACGAATTTGTACAAGGAGGTGCTAGTAAACAACATACATATTCGAGAGTAATAAAGCATGTCGAGAAGGAGAAAACAGTTGTTGTAGAAAATGAAAAATCTTCTGCACCACCAACAGCTGTATTAATAAAGAATGAAGTTAGATGCCCTAAGTGTGAATATAACGAGGTCTATGCATGGCAGATCCAGACAAGAGCTGCTGATGAACCGCCAACAACTTTCTATAAATGTGCTAAATGTGGATACACTTGGAGAGAATACTGAGTTAATGCTAAACATATTCTTCATCTCTTAAGAGTATACCTAAGTCAAAAACATTTTTAACCACAAGTGCAAGAATCTTGCCTTCAGATAAGAGTTTACCTAAGTCAGAAGGATCTATCACTAGCTTACCTATACCTATAGCACTCATATCTTCGGAATCTAGTACAGCAACATACATATCTTTTTCAACAGGATAAAGAAATCTTTCAACAGATAAAGCTAGAAGATCTCTACCATATAGAAAAGCCTTAACACCATGCTGTTTAGCTACAACGCTACAGCCAATACTAAACCCCTTTTCTCTAACCATATTGAATAGATGTGTTGAAGGTATAAATACCGAACTCTTCTCGATCCAGCCAATTATGATCCCTACAGCTACAACATTAATGTTGATTAGATCTATTGTAGACATGTTCTTTGGAATTAAGCAAACACGTTCTCTGTACCTATTTTTACTAAACAGCTTCACATCATAATCACACAAAATGGTATTGAGACACTCTTTACCAAAACATTTCTCAATATATCTAGAGACAATAGAGCTCAAAACAATCACCAAATAACATTAACCAGACTTTGCTCTTAGCTCAGATCAGTTGAGTCATTGCTCACAAGAATTTTTCTTGCTATACCGTGAGATAGAGCTATTCTTCTACCGAGACCTGAATCCAGAGATATTACTACATGTCCTTGAAAAACACCAAGAATCTTTACAATAGCTCCTCTATATATACCCATACTAATTAATCTACTCTTTAAATGCAGATCCACATTTACATCGATAACTTTTACACAAGAACCTGGTGTTACCTTATCTAGCGATACTATAACCAAGTTCTACACCCTTTACCCAAGACACAGCCGCATCACATTTCCTCTAGCTATGACCATCTAAATACAAATTCGAAACTTGTTTTATAAGTTTAGATGTGTCTAAAATATAGTAAAGTAATTGATTTTAAGTTACACGATAAGTAATGATGGTGTGTCGAGATCTAGATATATTCTTAGTATATGTAGTTAGAGACATGGATAGTATAGATAGCTAGCTAATTATCTAGTTGTCTGTACATGATATCCTATATACTCTTCCAATATCTTTAGAATCTCTTCTATATTCTTAGTATTTGAGATATGTTTTGCTAGTATATGAGCTCCAAGAACTTCTGAAAGCCATTTAGTTAAATAACCTCTCGTTATATGCTCTACAACAATTTCTGGTGAAACAAATCCATATCTTACCGCTATATAGAGTTTCTCAACACTATCAATCACAAGGGGTAATGGCAATCCTTTCTCATCTGTAAACAGATAAGCTGCATCTCTACTAACGATTTTATGTCCAAGTTTCTCACCCTCAAGTACAAGTTTAGCTTTTTCTGAAATCACATACCTACCATTCTTTTCAACAATATATCCCATCCCAACTAACTCTTTAACATACTTACGTAATGTTGAAGAAGAAAGTCCACTTATATTCAATAGATCATTAAATGAGAATTCAGTACCAACATTACTTAAAAGTTTTAACAACCTTTTACTACCTACACCCATCGTTACTCACTCTCTAGATATAACATAAAATGTATAAATATAAAATAAGTTTTGTAGTAGAACATTTTAACTAGTTATAACCCTTAACTAGAAATACCACATAATGGATAATTGGATTGACTAAGTCTATCTATAGACTCAACAAATTCAAGAAAATTAATCTCAAAAACCCTTTACATACAACTTAATCAAATACTCTATCCACCTTAATATATGAATTAGAATAGTGATACCTGATATATTTTCTAAGGCTACATAGATGATATCACTATGATAATTCATAACAACAAGATTAGACTCTCGCTATATTACAATAATTAATATTCATGAACCGATATAGCTGCGGAATAATTGTTAGAGACGTCATTAATGAGTTTTATGAAAAATGAAAGAAGATATCATCTGTAGTGTTCTATTGAATATCAGCAACTAAAAGATAAATATAAATAATTGGCTTTGAGAATGAGGTTACTCTAGGGAAGATTATGATTAAGTAGTAGGTATTACTTTATATCATTAAGTATAGCTCTAATTGGTTTCATTATCAGGTTATTTATAGGGATAGAGGTATGCATGGAACAGATATCCTATTTCATGTAGAGAGTGTCAGAAGCCTCATTCTAACTGGTTCCCCTTACTGTCTAGCTAACTACAATTATCCACCGCTTTATGCATATTTACAGCTCATTGACATACTTGCTATTGGTTGGAACACTTTGGGATACAAGATTATGAGGATATTATTTGATGTAGCTCTATCCATCCTCATATACGTTACTCTAAGAAGTCTAGGTATAGATGAAAGAGTATCTATTGTCATTCAATCTCTATGGTGTTTCAATCCCTTAGCTATAGTAACATCCTCTTGGTATGGACTATTCGATTCTATACCAACACTATTTTTACTTCATCACTACTTATGATGATTAAACGAAGAAATATTATTTTCGGCTTTGGCATTATCTCTAGGTATTGCATCTAAATTCTTTCCTATAATATTCTTACCAATAAATTTATTCATTATATTCGTAAGAGAGAGAAAGATAGATAGTATAGGTAGATATTTCGTTCTAGTGTTACTGATAATAATATCGATAGAGCTTGTGTCTGTATATAGATGTCTAGACGATGCAATTAAAGATCAATTCTTATTCCATATTAATAGAGAAGATAAGGGTTTATCTCTAATTCCATGGTTTCCATATTCAAGTCTACTCTCCTTAGTGATTCCAATGATACTCTCTTTATTACTACTTCTATACACTAAATCTATTAGTTTAATTAATATCTATGCAATAGCTACTATAGAATCTCTAGCATTAATTCTACTCAATCCATTTGTTTATCCACATTATATTATATGGAGCTTACCACTAATGCTAATCACCTTAACACTGATTGTTCATAGTATAACGAAAGTCTCTATACTAGGAGTAACACTTATAACGATTTTCTCTATAGTTGGTTTGGGATACTGGAGGTTCTATAAAGTACCTTCAATTGCTATAACATTAAGCTATATATACAATCTATGTTTATTAACAATATTCTTGAGTTTATTAAAACTTTACCCCAGATTAGTAAATCGTTAAAACTTCTTCATAGATCTAATCTACATAAATGTATATAGTCCTTGAGATCCTGCATACAGATAGGTTTAATCCATTCTAGTCTCCATATTTCTTCAACAAACTTTAGATAGTCTTTACCTCCAATCATTCTGACACTATTGGTGTGCCAAAGAATTGTGGCTAGCTTGATCCCTTCATTTGATAATATCTTCAGTATCTCTATAAGTTTTTCATAAGTGTTTAATGGGTTTATTTTCCAGTATGAGAACATGTATGTATCCATAATAGTTATAGGTAACTCAATAACATCTTTAAATAGTATACATCCGCTATTCTTTTTTGAAACTCCATATCTATAGGGCATCAAACTGCTATCAAATTTTATACCTATAGTTTTAAGCATCGGTATCACGTTGGGGTTTATCCTTAGGTAATGGACTCTCATACTGACAACTGGTTCCACATACACTTTCTCTACCATCATCTTTTCGCTAGCTATAGAGTTCAGATCTTTGCCGTTGTTTGCATGTAGACCAACCTCCCATCCACCTCTTCTAAGTTCTGAAACTATATCGCTATACTCTTCAACTGTTGAACCATCGTCATATACTGGTCTAAAGAAGAAGGTGGACTTTACTCCTTGTCTCTGTTCATACTCCATTACGAGTGTTATGCCATCGTATATATTGTCTCGTAAAGTGAAGAATCTTAGTCTATCGTTTAAGTCGAATCTGTTTAATCTATCTAGAACATGGTTTACAGAAGGGCCTTTCCGTCCCCAATCAACATCGTGTGTCAATACTAACAGCATATATAGTACCTCCTAAAGTGGTTTGTGTCTGAGGTAAGTTGAGAGATTGCATAGTTTTAGCCTCTATAGCATCTAGAAAATCTGTAGCTATAGCTAAATCTATAAAGAGTTTACTAAAGCTTGCAATTGTTGGCGTGGCTCATACGTGTCATCCGCATATCTTCTCTAGGTACTTCGATAAAGTGTATATGGTTAGAGTTGATAGAAGCGATAACGAGTGGGTTTACTTGGTATTAGATATAGCTAAAAAATGCCGATGTAGAGCTGTTTTACCTATAGATTTTATAGATTTCTACATATTCTCGAAAAATAGAAGATATTTTGAGGATCTCGATATAATCCTCATCTCTCCTCCACATGAGAGTGTTGTTTTAGCATCTAATAGAGTTAAATGTAGAGAGATCTTAGGAGATATTGCTCTATATCCACGCCAAGTATTTATAGAGAAAGAAGATGATATCGAAAAAATCTATAGTCTAGAGCCACCTATAGTGGTTAAGGGTCTCGGTGATGCCTCTAACCCATCGTTTCATTTAGGTTATGAAACAGCAGTTAGAGAAGCTTTATCTAGATCTCCTGTTGTTGTTCAAGAATATATCGAAGGTATTGCTAGAGGGTATTATGCGTTAGCGTTCAATGGAGTCCCAATAATCGAATTCACTCACCAGAGAGTTGTAGAGTATACACCTATTGGTGGAGCTAGTTTAGCAGCTCAGGGTATAGTGAAAGACCCTAGACTTATTGAATTGGGTAGAAAGATTGTGGATAGACTTAGGTGGAATGGGGTACTAATGGTCGAGACTAGGTATATTGATGAATTTGGTGACTATTATATAATTGAATTGAACCCTAAGTTCTGGGGAAGCATAGATCTCTCTGAATCGCTGGGGTATAGGTTTTCAGCACTTTTAGTAGCTCTATATCTTTATGGTGTCGATCGTGCTTTAGAGTTAAAGGAAAGACTATATGCTAGAGATGGATCGTTTGTATGGCTTCTCGATGGTTTTAGATACCTACCGAAGATACCTAGAACATGGCTAAAGTTCATTAAGGTAAGTCTGTCGAATCCCATACGAAGTGATGTAGATTTAAGTGATGGACCTAGAGTTGTTATCCAGATCATAAAAGCTCTCCAGAAATTTGGGTCTGAGAAAAATAGATGGATACAGTATCTATCTAGTTCAAGAGAACAGCTAAACACTTGGTTCAACAGATTTCAAAAATTTTTACTAAGCTCTAAAAGGGTTGTGGTATCAGATTTCGATGCCACATTAGTTAAGCTACCTATTAATTGGATCAAGTTAAGAAGGTTATTGATTGAAAAAGGTTTTCTGCATAAGTGGGAGACTATTAATAGAGCTCTCACTAGATATTGGAATACAGATCTAGATCTATATCAAAAGCTTTCTGATGCAGTTAAACAATACGAGGTTAGAGCTGTAGATAGTGTAGAGTTGCTTGTAGAACCTAATCTACTAAATGAACTTAGAGAACACACAAAAATCTGTATAGCTACGAAACAGCCAACAGATGTAGTGACCATTATACTAGATAAAATAGGATTGAGTAACACTATAGATTATATTGTTGGTAGAGACAGTGGATTTGGACCTATAAAGAAGATCCTCTACAAAAAATGCATAGAACTTTGTAAAGGTGATGAAGCTATCGTTATCGATGATAATCTTGAATATCTTGTTGAAGCCTACAGATTAGGGTACATACCAATCCATGCTACATCAGATCTCTACTCAATAGCTAGAAGCTATCGAATCGGAATACCTGCTGAAGAAACGAACAAACTTATATCCTTTATAATCTCAACAATAGAAAGAGCTAGCCATAAGAAGAATTAACAATAGATAAACCAATACCAAACCTACAACAATTACCATCACCACTACCACTAGACTTTATGTACAACATGTCTTGAACTTCACACAATTGTGAAAACCCAAGTAGACAAAAACATTCATAAACTAGAGAACTTCAAATTAAGTGAACAGAAAACATCATCATAAATACCAATATATTAGACTATTTCCAAATAACTTATACAATAAAATAAACCTAAATCATAGATTTTCACCTAGAAAATCCTTTGTACCTGTTAATGTTATTAACTCATTGACACTAACAGATTATAGATATAGCTATATAATCAATAACCATTGCATATAATATACTTTTGGATACTATTTGAATGTGTGAATATCTAGTTGTTTAATGCGGCGGCCGGGATTTGAACCCGGGATCTCCGGCTTGGGAGGCCGGCGTCCTAGACCAGGCTAGACGACCGCCGCCATAGAGATAACTCATTTTGTCTGGCTTTTTAACGTTTTGTAGATGTATACTTGATGTATTTACTGTTTTATGTTCATGTTATTCTTGAACTTGATTGTAGAAGTTTTCATGTATTTTTTTCTGTATTGTGATGAGTAATTTTGTGTCTGGCATGATTACTCCTTGTCTTTTGTGGTGACTAGATCTATATAGTTTCAGTATCTTGTTTATTTTTTCTTTATCAATGCTTGTTATCTCTGGTATCTTGTTTTCTGGTATCCCTAGGTCTATGTATGCTGTAAGTACTAGGTCTATGTCTTCGTATTTTATTCCTAGTTCTTCTTCTGCTAAATGGTTTGGCCAGAGTCTTGGTGCACTAGGTTTTCTGATTATTTTGTTTGGTATACCTAGATGTTGAGCAAAGCATCTCACTTGTGATTTGTAGAGTATTGTTAGTGGTGCTATATCTGCTGCACCATCACCATATTTCGTGAAGTATCCTATAAGGTATTCGCTTCTATCTCCTGTTCCTAGGACTAGGTGATTGAGTTTATTTGCGTAGTAGTAGAGGATGCACATTCTTAATCTAGCTCTCAGATTTCCTAGAGGAAGTCTATCAGTTGTATCGTTACTGTAGAGAGGTATCAATTCTTTAAATATTTGTACAGCTCTCGAGATATCTATTATGTGGTATTCTATACCAAACTTCTCTACAAGTTCTATAGCGTCTTCCACATCATCTCTAGGAGTGGTATCAGTATCTGGTAGTATTAATGCAAACACTTTCTTTGGTCCTACACTTCTTACAGCAAGAGCTAATGCTGTAGCAGAATCTATGCCTCCGCTAACCCCAACTACATAACCACTTCCTCTAGACTCCTCTAGATAGTTCATCAAGAAACTTGATAGAGAGTATTCAACAGCACTGTAATCTATATCCACTACATGTTTTAATGTGAGTCGAGGCATAAGCCATCTTATTTAGAGTATAGGTTCTAGACATTTATATAGCTGAATATCTCTATAGGTGATGGATAAGACGTGATTTTCCTACTCTCCTCACGCTTAAGCTCTATATATGTCTCTATAAGTTCTGTAGAGAATGCTGGTTTAAGCCATTCATTATCACACTCCAGTTCATCTAATGCTTCATCTAATGACCTTGGAAGCTCTTTTATTCCCAATGATCGTCTTCTTTCTCTACTCATTTTATACACATTCTCGTCTATAGGACTTCCTGGATCTATCTTCTTTTTAACACCATCAAGTCCTGCAAGAATTATTGCTGCAGAAGCTAGATATGGATTAGAGCTTGGATCTGGTGGCCTGTATTCTATCCTTATTGTACTATTATCAAAGTTATTGTACGCCGGTATTCTTATTGCAGCACTTCTGTTTGCTTTTCCCCATACAAGATACACAGGCGCTTCATAACCTGGTACCAACCTTTTATAGCTGTTTACCGTAGGACTTACTATAGCTGAAAGAGCTCTTCCATGCTCTATTAAGCCACCTATAAAGTATCTAGCAAATTGACTTAAGCCAGCGTATTCATCATTTGGATCATAGAATAGATTGACATTATTTCTCCATATACTTACATGGATATGCATTCCAGAACCATTATCACCATAGATAGGTTTAGGCATAAACGTGGCTATAAAGCCTCTTCTATGTGCTAGAGATTTGATAACAAATTTAGCTGTTTGAATAGCGTCACCCAGATATGTTACAGATCCTCCCCTAAAGTTTATCTCATGCTGGGATGCTGCAGCAACTTCGTGATGCAGAACTTCTACCTTTAACCCAAAGTAGTTATTTAAGGTATTACCTATCTCGATCTTTAGATCCTCAAATCTATCCCTAGGATAATGCGAATAGTAGCCATCTTTGGTGTGATTAAATGGTGGTTCAGAACTCCAGTAACCTTCGCTACTCCAGATCTCGTAGTACTGTCTCCATGTGTCTATTTTTACATGAATTTTATCGAATATGAAGAACTCTAGTTCTGCTGACACAAATGCTCTAGTTTCTTGATCAAGTAGAATATTATCAACTTTTTGAGCAACGTA
>JAWBDT010000006.1:64145-87182 GCA_038821645.1 Ignisphaera sp.
ATCTCGTAGTACTGTCTCCATGTGTCTATTTTTACATGAATTTTATCGAATATGAAGAACTCTAGTTCTGCTGACACAAATGCTCTAGTTTCTTGATCAAGTAGAATATTATCAACTTTTTGAGCAACATATCTCGGATCTTTTGAAAGACGTGTTGAAGCAAGATATACATCACATATCAGTCTAGCTGTACTATTGCTCCATGGAATTAAAGCATATGTTGAGAAATCAGGTTTAAGACTTAAATCACTCTCCTCGATATTTGCAAACCCTTTAACACTACTACCATCGAATCTACCAACAAGAGTATTAACGAATCTAGATATTGTAACCTGCCTTAACGAGCCAAGAAGATCTGTGAACTGTAGCAGTATCCAGTTTACGTTATCTTCTTCAATTCGTTTCAACACTTCATCAACACTTTTCAATAATGTGCACCACACTTTAATCGATACTAAATATTCTGTCCTCACTATATATTGCAAGCTATATAAACATTTGTACAATAATACTTGTACATTTATCCATAAGTGTATGGAGAATCCCACTAAAAATGCTAAACGTTTGTCCAAAAAGATTCATCCAAGATATTATACATATAACATTTTGCTACTCTTCACTATCGAACTGGATATATTCATGAGATCTCTATAATTGATAGATTCTTAGTTGTACTTATTAGCGTTTAATTAGATTCAGAGAATTAGATATTAATCAATTAGTCTATGTATAATGTATTTCAATATGTATCAGCTTTAGAGCTATAAACGTATCAAGTTTTATCTTCTAAGCTAGCTATCTCAAAAGTTGTAATATAGAAGTTAAGACTAACCAGAATACTGTGATTCATGGAAAATAAAAATGCGAAGAATATATCTATCCATATGTGAAGGATCGATAAACTAGAGAAGCAAACAGAATCATATATTGTATACACTATTGGCTTAGCTTAACAAATTAGATTATGTATGCATAACGCTTTCCTTCTTCTTGATCTGTTGATCATAGAGCTCTTGAATCATTTTCTCTATCTCTTCAACTTTTTCTGCATAACTAAGTAGTTCACTTACATCAATTTCTGTGCTAATAATTGATGAAAGTATTTTTACAGCTATTGCTGCAGCCTTATGGTCTATTGTTTCTGGTTGAGTATATGGTAGAATAGCTACTGCTGGAATATTGTTTTGTTGAAGAGATATAAGGATTGAGGCTAGAGGACCTACTATGTAGGCTCCTTTTATAAAGTAGGGTGCATTAAGTTCTCTCTTGCTTGATGATGTTTTAAGCCATCTATACTCTTCCTCACCTTCTCTAAAACGTGCATCAAGTCCACCAAACAACACAACTTCAGCTATCTGAATTTTCTTTAGAAGAGCTAGAAACTCATTAATGAAGCTGAACATATATCTTCTTTCTGGATTTACTCTATTGAGTAACACTACTACGCTACATCCATTGTCTAGATGTCTATAGAATATTTCGTGAGGCATACTGAATCCATAATCTTCAATAGATGTGAAATCAGGTATGTTAGGAGGCTCTATATAGCCTATAAAATCCATAGTGAGTTTAGATACAATGTATCTAGGGGCTAAGAACCCTACAGCTCCAAATCCTTGGAATCCTGTAACAAGATACGTTTTATCACCTTTGAACTCGTTTTTAAGTAACTTAAGCTTATAACTCTTTCTCATTTTCATTTCTATTCACCAACTTTTCTCTAATTTGTACAGCTACACCATAGGTAGCTGTTATCATTGTTTCGTAGTCTAGTAATGCTCTACCTACACTGATAAGCTTATCATCTTCATCAACAACCAGCACCTCATCGTATGGCCTTATAGATTCATCTGCTTTCATAATATGTTTAGCGAATATAGAGTTTCCCTTAACTATATCATCCACCATTTCATTGGCTACCACAACCCGACGCTTAGGAAAGGATAGGACTTTATGAAGCAATATACCTAGCTCTATATGTGGAACTATATAGAAGTCTGATGCTCTAACCATAGCTAAAATCCTGTCTCCATAAAGAAAAGCTCTAACTCTCTTAGTTTTACGAGAAAAACAGATCTTGATTTTCTCTACATCTATAAGGTCTAGAATTCTCGAAGATTCTTCACCAAACTGATAGATGAGCATATACATTAACATCTCTATACTTTCTTCATCTATACTTCTACATCTTAATGTTGCTGGAATCAGTTCTACACACCTAGACCTATAGATGGAGTATACTTGTAGATACATGTCTAGATATGTAGGGTCTGAATCGTTCTTTCAAAATCTTGGCTATACTGTACGTAAAATCGTTGGATGTAACGATATCTCTTCCTTCTCTAATGGCTCTTAAAGCTGCCTCTGTACATATGGCTTTGATTTCCGCACCTGTAGCTCCCTCAGTTAGTTTAGCTATCTCAATTAGGTCTACATCGTGAGCTAGAGGCATTTTGCGTGTATGTATCTTCAATATCTCGTATCTTCCCCTAATATCTGGTAGAGGTATCTCTATGATTTTATCGAATCTTCCAGGTCTAAGAATTGCTGGATCAAGTACATCTATTCTATTTGTTGTTGCAATTACTTTAACGTTATCTAAAGGATCAAAACCATCCATTTCAGCTAGAAGCTGTGTTAATGTTCTGTGTATTTCTCTCTCACCTGTTGTACCTACATCGAGTCTCTTAGCCGCTATAGCGTCTATCTCATCTATTAGAACTATAGATGGTGCCTTCTTTCTAGCGAGAGTGAAAAGTTCTTTAACAATTCTAGCTCCTTCACCTATAAACTTTTGAGCTAATTCAGAAGCTACAAGCCTTATAAATGTTGCATTAGTTTCATGAGCAAGAGCTTTAGCTAGTAATGTTTTTCCACATCCTGGAGGACCATAGAGAAGTACTCCTTTTGGAGGCTCTATACCCATTGCCTTAAATTTGTGTGGATACTTTAGCGGAAGTTCTATAGCTTCTCTCAATTCATCTATTTGTTTCTCTAGACCACCAATATCTTCATACCTGATGCTGGGTCTTTCAACAATTTCAAAAGCTTTAACGTATGGATCTTCAGATCTAGGAAGAACCTCTACTATAGCTGATCCACGCTGATTGAGAGCTACAGAAGCACCAGGTTTAAGTCTAGATTTATCGACTGTTGGAAGAATGTATACAACAAGTACAGGTCCTGAAGAACTTTTAACTAATGCTCTATCACCATCAAGTACATCTAGAAGCGTTGCTTCAACTAATGGAGGTGCCATTAATTTCTCTACCTGAGACTTGTAGTACTCTAGTTCTTCAGCATACTTAGCCAAAGTCTCTCTAAGATTCTCTAATTCTGTCTCTAGTTCTCTAACTTTTAACTCTAGATATTCTGAGTAATGTTCACTACTACTGTCCTCAGTAGCCATCATAATCCACCAGATACTTGTTTACCAAGTATAAAGATAAAAACAGTTTACCACCTTAATATCTCTTGGTGATTCAACTGAAGAAAAATAACGAACAGATTTATTGTGAAATGTGTGGAAATCCAATTGATAGAGGAGCAGAAAAGAGAGTAACTGTAGATAATATTTTATTAACAGTATGTGAGTCATGCTATACGAAACTATCTCCAAGAACATCAAAACAAGTTGTTACGAGAACTAATTTGGTGTCAGATAAATCGACAAAACAAGTTATACAAAAGCCTATAGCCAGTAAAACAGCAACTAGCTCTAGCCTAACTAAAGCTAAGAGTAAGCTCGATGTTGATAGGAAGTCCATCCCAAGTGAGCGATGGGAGCTTGTTGAAGATTATTCCGAGAAGATAAAGAAGGCACGAGAATCTTTTGGATGGGATCCACGAACACTCGCCATAAAGGTAAAAGTTAGTGAGAATATTATAAAGAGAATTGAGAGTGGTAAACTTAGACCTACACTAGATCTGGCTAGAAAGCTTGAAGAGGTTCTGAACATAAAACTACTAGTGCCAGCTGTAGAAGATGAGTTGAAAAACGAAAAGATTGACAAGTACGTAACCTTGGGAGAAATAGTTGATATAAGAAGTGATAAGAGGTAGACAACATACTGGAAGAAACAATACTAGTAGTTAGAGCTGAAGATAGCAACAATATAGATGAAATACTATCTATATCGAGAGAGGCTGGTTTCAATGTAAAAGAGATTATCTATGTGAGAAAGACGAATAGCAAATGCTATCTAAGCTCTTTCCAACTCTCTAAAGTTAAATCTATAGTTCAGAATAACAGTATCAAGAAGCTGTGTGTATATGATGAACTTAGACCAAGACATGTTACATGTTTAATGAAGGAGCTAGGGATAGAGGTTATAGATAAAGTTCTAATGATACTCACAGTCTTTCAGAATCATGCTGGTTCTAGAGAAGCCCTTCTCCAGATAGAGATGGCGAGATTAAAGCATCAGTTACCGCTTATTCGTGACTGGATTAGAAGGATAAAGGCGGGCGAACTTCCAGGATTCTTAAGCTTAGGCCGATATGCTGTAGATATCTATTATAGACATATAACCAGACGTATAGCAAAGATATCGGAAGAGCTTGAGAAACTTAGAATCAAGAGGTCACATGAACGTGAGAAGAGAAAGAAGCAAGGGTTTATACATGTAGCTATAGTCGGTTACACAAATGCTGGTAAAACCACTCTATTCAATACTTTAACTAATCTTGTTAAACCCACAGGAATCGAAATGTTTACAACACTTTCCCCCAAATCGTATATGATAAGGATATGTGGAATTAACATTGTGGTTACAGATACCATAGGTTTCATTAAGAACATACCTATAGGAATTATAGAGGCATTTAGAGCTGTTCTAGAAGAGATAAGTGATGCTGATGTAGTGCTACTGGTAATAGATGGAAGTAAAGTTTTAGATCAAGTAGAAATTGAGTTAAAGACCTCGCTCAATATACTGAAGGATATAGGGGCTTTAGGCAAGCCTTTGATAATAGCTCTAAATAAAATAGATGTAGCAAATGATGCAAACATTAGCGATATAGTTGAACTAATTAAGATAAACACTAATGAATACAAAACACAGCTTATAGATGTCATCACTATATCAGCTTTAAAGAGATACAACATAGACCTACTCAAGGATGCTTTATGTCGTACTGTACAACAAGTCCAGAGAAACTTGGTATAGATGTTTATGTACTTAGGCTTGGACATAGGCCTAGTAGAGATCGTAGAGTAACTACGCATGTAGCGCTTGTTGCTAGAGCTTTTGGAGCTAGAGGAATCTATATTGCTGAGATTGTTGATGAGAATGTTAGAAGATCTATAGAGAAGGTGATAGATCGTTGGGGTGGTAGATACTTCAAGATAGAGATGGGGATAAATCCTGTAAATCTTATTGATAGCTTTAGAAATAGTGGTGGATGTATTGTACATCTAACTATGTATGGTCTACCTCTCGATAGCGTTATAGATGTTGTTAGAGAGAACTGTAACAAGATACTAGTTGTTGTAGGTTCTGAAAAAGTCGAGAGGATATTCTATGAACTTGCTGATTACAATATAGCTGTAGGCAGTCAGCCTCATTCAGAAGTATCAGCATTAGCTCTATTTCTCGATAGACTCTGGAAAGGTGTAGAACTAGGATTATGTTTCCATGACGCAAAATACTATATTATACCGAGTACAAAAAGTAAGGTGGTGAAGAGAGTTGAGTGATGATGTCCTCCTTAAGGTTGTAGAGGCTATAGCTGGTGAAAATGGTAAAAGAATTGTGGTATCTCTACTGGAATCAGAAACAGGTAAAAGTGATGAAGAGTTAAGCAATGAACTTAATATAAGGGTAAACGATGTTAGGAGATTACTTTATGAATTAGCAAATCATGGATTTGTAGCCTACAATAGATCCACAAGAAGTGATACTCGATGGCATGATTATACATGGTTTACAAATAGACCCATGCTGGAGCAAGCGGTAAAGAAGAGAAAGAGAGAGATAATCAGAATTCTAGAGGAGAGACTTTCGTATGAAGAGCTCCACACATCATATATATGTCCTATGGATTCAACGCAATACTCATTTGATGAAGCTTTCGAAAACAATTTCCGATGCCTAAAATGTGGAGCTGAGCTTGTGGAGCTTGATAACAGAAAACTTGTGTCGTATCTTAGACAGCTAATAGATGAATTGAAGAAAAGTGTATAGCTATGAAATATACAATTGTAGATCTTTTCTGTGGAGGTGGAGGATTCTCTATAGGCTTTAGAGCTACTGGCTATAGAATAGCTATAGCTATAGATAATGACCCAGTATGTGGAAAGACATTCAAGTTCAATTTTCCTAATACAATAGTTTTAGTTGAAGATATAAGAGATATAGATGGAAGAGATATAACATACTTTATTGGTAGAACACCAGATATAGTCATCGGTAGCCCTCCTTGTGAACCATTCACAGGAGCAAACCCTAAGAGAGAGAAAGATCCTTTGGATCGTCTCTACAAGGATCCACAAGGAACTCTTGTTCTAGACTTCATAAGGCTTGTAGGTGAGCTTAAGCCACGGATATTCATAATGGAGAATGTGCCAGCATTAAATGTGCCTGAAATAAGAGAATCTATAGTTAGAGAATTTAGCTATATTGGATACAGCCAGATTTTCTTTAATCTACTTAAGGCAGAAGATTATGGAACTCCAAGTAGAAGAACTCGATTGTTTGTATCTAATGTCGTTTTGAAGCCTAAGCCTATTGGTAGAAAGGTGCTGGTGAGAGATGTGTTAAAGGATATCTCATGTGAAACAGATTTGCCTAACAATACATGTCTATATCCTACTGATAGAAAGTTGAAGAGAATAGTAAGGATTAGCTGGGGTAAAGCTCTCTTCTATTATCAGGGAGCTTTAAAAAGAATTCCAAATTATATAAGACTAGATCCAAATGATTTAGCTCCAACTGTTCTAGGTTCATCAAGGTTTTTACATCCTTATGAAAATCGTATATTAACTGTACGTGAACAAGCAAGGCTTATGGGATTTCCAGACGATCATGTATTTTTTGGTGATAGAGATCAGCAATATAATCAGGTAGGTGAAGCTGTTCCTCCACCACTATCTTACTCTATAGCCTTATATCTACGTGAGAACTATATCTAGATTGAGGTGAAGCACTATATCCATACAGCTATACTTGATAGCTTATGCCCCTTCAAGTCCTCATAGACTTTATGACTTAGCTAAGCTGGCTTTTTCAATGAGTATTGTTTCAGCATTTATCGTTGTAAAACCCGTAGGTATAGCAGCTCAAACAGGTCTACCCGAGGTCTTTAAGCTTGCTTATAAGCTCGATAGAAGGTTTTTGGTGTTTCCTAGACTTCAAGATCTGAAGGAGATGATTAAGATAGATGAGGCTTTATTCATAGTCCATAATGTTGATGATGCTCCTGATATATGTGAAATAGACTTTAGAGATAGAGAGAATATCGGTGTAGTTGTTCAGGCAGGTGAAACCCCATTCACTAAAGAGGATTTAGCTATGGGGAGAATAGTGAAGATGCGTGAAATAGATGCATATAGAGCACCTAATGCTGTAGCTGATGCAGCTATAGCTTTAACAAAGCTATATAGGTTGTTTAAGAATGTATTATGTTGATATACAAAGGCTTGGTTGATGTGGAAAAAGTACTTGTTATTGATGCAAATGCGCGTTGTAGTGGAAAGAGGTTTGCTACACTTGATGTTATAGGTGTGGGTCCAAGACTTATTACCGCCTTACTCAAGAGCTACGGATTTGAGGCTGTTCTTCATCCCTATGAAAATATTATAAATAACCCGAGACTAGTTAAAAATTATGATGTTGTTGCTGTATCTTTTATGGTCAGCGATATTGTTGCTGTACAAAAACTTTTAAAATCATTGAAAAGATTTCGAGAAAACAGAGGTCTTGTTGTTTTAGGTGGTCCAGGAACTCTAGATGAAGATGTTCTTAAAATTCTAGATTTTGATGTAGCATTTATTGGTGAAGCTGAATACACTTTTCACTATCTATTCCATAGATGTGGTTATCGCTCATTTCGCGAACTAGTTCACGAAATAGGTAACAGTAGAGAAGTTCCAAAAGGTTTAGCTATAAAACGTGGAAATAACGTTGTAAGTGGTGGTCTAGGTTATTGGGTACCTAAGGATCTGCTTTTCAAAGTTATACCCGAAATTAATGATGTAAAGAATTATCCATATTATTGGGCATGTAGAATCTATGTAGAAGTTGTTAGAGGATGTAGTAATTTCTGTAGACCATCTATTACTAGTTTATGTAGTGAATGTGGAATATGTAATTCTAAAGATTTAAGTAAAAGAGTTGTATGTCCAGCAGGTATACCACCTGGCTGTGGCTACTGTAATGTTCCATTAGTACATGGGTATGCAAGATCGAGAGACATATACTCTATAGTTGAAGAAGTACACAAACTAATTGATCTTGGAGCTACACGAATTGTTCTAAGTGCTCCAGATTTCCTAGATTTTGGTAGAGATGCTAAAGTTCAAGACATTCTCACAGATCCCTGCAACCCTTCACCAAATATAGATATGATAGAGAAACTCCTTGAAGAGCTTACAAACGTTGAACAAGTAAGTGAAGGCAAAGCATCTATATCTATTGAAAACATTAAGGCTTGTCTAGTAAATAGAGAGGTTGCTGAGGTATTAGGCAAATATCTCAAGAATACAGCAATATACATAGGGCTTGAGAGCTGTAGCAATAAACTTCTGAATATTGTTGGTAGACCTTCGAAATGTGAAGATGTTTTAAACGCTATAAAACTCCTAGTCAATAAAGGGTTAAGACCCTACGTTTATTTGATTCACGGACTTCCTCACGAAGATGTAGAAGATATAAAGAAAACTATAGGAGTGATACCTCTTCTGAAGGATCTAGGCGTAGAAAGAATTGTACTCTACAGATTTAGATCTCTACCTAGAACAGCTTTCGAAAAAATAGATAAAGTTGTTGAAGCTATTGATCCAGAGATAGTAAAATATCGAGAAATATTGAAAGAAGAGGTTAGAAAGTTTAATAGCTATCGTAAAATGGAGCTCATTGGTAGACATATTGATGTGGTTATTGCTTCAAAACATCATAAACATCAACACTATCTAGTTGGATATCCATTAACTCACGGTCCTGTAACTCTAATAAAGACTTCCAAGAGATACATAGGCTATTTAGCTAGAGTTAAGATAGTTAAAGCTTTAAGTGATAGAATTGTGTTGGGAGAAATAATACATATAAAGCAGAAGATAGTTAAGAATTTGTAGTCGTATCCACATGACGAGGATCCAACTATACATATAGATCAAAAGGTATTTGCTTGAAATCTAGACTGTACCTCTCATTAAGATATATAGGTTGGAAAGATAAGTGAGTCAAATAAAGGTGAACCGCAAGGTGAAGGTATCGGTTATAGAGCTTACATCATTTGAAGACATGGTACTGTTTCTGTACTCAAGACTCACAACCATGAACATAAACTCGGCACTACTATGTAACACCAGAAATTGCTTCACGATAATAACAGCTAGCGATCAACAGATATTCGTAATATCATCTCCTCCACCACAAGAACAAAGATGCAGATATTCATATCTCGACGACTATGGAAAAGTTAAATGTAGCGATACACCTCTACCAGGCAGACCTACGATATTCATACTGCAAGTCAAGGAAATTAAAGAGAAAGAAAGCCTTGTAGAGGCTTTAACTAGCTCAAGATAATTTACCTCTATCATCAGAACACCAAAGCGAGAACCAGAATAAATATTTTTAGGTTTCTGCAGAAAATCACAAAATATGTGTAAGTCTATAGAGTAGTGCGGGGGTGCCCGAGCCAGGTCAAAGGGGTCGGGCTGAGGACCCGATGGCGTAGGCCTGCGTGGGTTCAAATCCCACCCCCCGCATCAACATTTCACAACCTATCTATCGACATTCATTAGGATACATCTATAGGTAATAGTATTTGATATAAGTATGTAATAAATTGTTTTGTAAAAATTTTGGAGACTCTATTCTCTAAGTCGATACAATGATTTACGATCTATATGTATAGAATTCATACACCTTGAACTTAATTGAGAAATCTATCTGAAAGAGTATCATCAACTTTACAGCCTTAATGATTTTGATTAATAAACTTTAGTTGTACAGTATGTGTAACGGTTAGATGTTAAGATAAAGTGATGTTTTATGATATATGGATGGGAGGCTAAATGGATTCGCAGAAAATACAAAATGGGTGAAGGATTAGAAATCGAGACTTGTCAGGATTTGTCTACAGGTCTTATAGTATGTCCTCTTTGTGTAGATATATCGTATTTATGTCCCAGTTTCACAGAACCTTCAACAGCTTCTATATCTACAGATGCTGTATTTTTCTTTTCTTCTGAAGATCTATTCCATCATATGAAGGCTCATGCAAAAGCCGGAGAATGGAGTAAACACATACCTAGTGAAGTGGAAGAAGAAGGAGAAGAGTATTTTGAAGAGGAAGGAGAAGAAGATTCAGCTACAGATGATGTTTAAAAACTCGTCTTTAAGTTTCAGTATAGACACAAACACATATCTATACATGTTGTTGCTTAATTCTACTGGTTGTGAGATAGATATGTAAGCTATATCATAAATATCTTGGTTAAGCTTCGCTGGATCTAGAGAGTATCCAAAGATTAGTGGATCAGGGAATATAGCTAAACTTCCTTCATGACTTACAGCAAGTAGTGTGGATACAATAGTTTGTTCAAATGATGGATATAGATCTTCTAAAGCCTTTGATACCGACCACATAAACAGCCTTGGAAGAGTTGCATTTAAGACTCTTTCTGAATCTATATTTAGAGATACAAATGATGTGATTCTCTGTCCTAGTGAACCTGAGATTAACACATGATTAATCCATTCATTGTTATATATATCAAACTGATAGAGTGAAGTACTGTAAGTAAGATTCTCTTGAGCCCATCTACCTGTCGCTAAATAAACTATTGCGCTTATGAACTTAGGTATATCGCCAAAGCCTTGGGGATATACAGGAAAAGCAATGAATAGTTTCTTGGCTTCTGGAACTATATAGACATCGACTGGACTAAATATAACTATATACACCTCCTTCTTACTGCACACACCAAAATCTTTCAGCTGTCTATAGGTTTCATTATAGCTATTGGTAAAGAATTTCGCTAATTTTTGTATCTTCTCAGAATTTATTGTAGCTCCATCTGCTACAGTAGATCTGTTCCCTATTACCGAAAGCCAGTAGCCGTAATCCCACCAACTTATGACTAGAGAATCTTGAGAAGTATTTCTCTGTAAGAACCTTAAGGCAGATATCCAAACATCTGTAGGTGTGTAAAAACCTTCAGCTATCGCTATCATTGGATACTTGTTGTAAACTACTGAAGAAGCATAAGCTAAATATATAGATGGAATGGTGATAGATAGAGCTATAAGTAGTGTGATAAGTTTCGTAAAGTCCATCTTAACTTTAATTGCCTTACCTATGTATGTTATCTGTGGTTTGGCGAGAAACAGTAATCTACCTACACTATAGCCTAGTACAGAAGCAAAAACCACTTTAGTGTAGTCGCTAAAGTATGCAGTATTGTAGGTTGCATACCATGATAAGAAAGCCCATATAGAGAATATTAATGATATATACGCTCTATTCTTAAAGGCATCGTACAGAGCTGTAGGAATCAATATAAATATCAGCAACAGTAAGTATACAACCATGTACCACTCAAGATATTCACCACCAGGTCTGTACTGAGCAACAGTAGCTGCAACACCACCAGGGTTAATACCAAGGCCTAGTAAAATCTTACCAGCAATAGGTATAACTCTATTGAGTTGTTGCAGAAATCCGGGGACACTTGCCGCTAGACCTAATATCGTTACACTTGTGATTACTAGTACAAGTAATACAGCTATGTATATTTTCATTGGAGATACTGTAAATATTCTCTTAATACCCTTAGACTTCTTAGTAGACTTTTTAGCATATAACGACCTAGCTCTAGAGCCTAGAAACAGACTAAGTAAGGCTCCAAAAATATAGAAGGCGAAAGCTATAGGAAATGCTAGGCATATTATCGCTCTTCCACCATGATATGCCTTCATAGAGATCATCGCTATAATAGGTATCGCTATCTCTATCGCAAAAACTAGTGTATATTTCTTAAAGTTATCTACTTGTGTTAAATCTATGAAAATTGGTGCAAGAACTAAAGTTACATAGATAGGTACTGCTGTAAGCCCTATACCTGTCCATACACTTGCAGCATATCCTATAGCCATCCCCGCCAATACACTATTAAGTAGGTTTGGTTTTTTGAGTAGACGTATGTGGAGCCATAGAACTAGTGGAGCTGTAAACAATCCGAAACTGTACTTAACTGTGAATCCAGCTACTTCTCTACTTAGAAAAACTAGTGCATAAGCAAATGCTGAAATAATTGATGCTATATCACTCCTAGTCAATTCTTTTACTGCTAATGCTGTAAAAATCACACCTAAAGCGCCAAGCATAGGCGGTATAAGTGCCATTAGATCTAGTAACTCTACACCAAATAATTTAACAAATTGATACAGGAAATATATCGTGAGTAAGTGACCTGGTAACTCTGTTGCATAAAGATTCCGACACTCAGGATACCAGAATAAACATGTAGCTGGATTCTTTTCCGTTAGGTCAAGTAGAGATTCAAGACCGTGACGATCCATATAGCTTACTATCCAATAATTCACATATGGATCTAATTCATCTAGTTTAGCTTCAGGATACACAATCCCCATACCAATATTGATGACATTAAGATACTGTTGAACCCTTAACCAGAAACCAACAATAGATGCAACCAGAACTAATATTGCTGCGATAAGTCTAGAATGACTATCCCAGAAACTATATACCTTTCCATATATCTTCGATAGCACCATAAATGACCTACCTTCATATCTACCAAATTCATTGAAGAGCTTTTAAGTTTATGTTCTTCTCAAACTTATTGAATACTGTGTCTAGTAACATCTCTTCGTCTAGAGATGCCTCATCTATGTAATCAAGAGATAGACTTAGGTGATGATATGAATCATCAATCTGTATCTCTACTGTCAAAACAGACGATATTGTGTCCCATATGCAGAAACGAAGCCGAGATAACGATATCTGAATATTCGACACAACATGAAGACATAGTGATCATCTCCTTAAAATGTAATTACTGTAGTTATAGAAGAAGCGATATAATACCGATAGCCAGCGAAAGCATAGAAAAATGTATAGAAATTGAGATCAAAGAGCCCAAAGACCTTAATACATTACTTTACATACCTCAAGATACAACCATAAGTATTCCTGAAATAGGTGTAGAAGTAGATGTCAAGGAGCTTACATTAGGTAGCTACATAACTGTTGATGGAATTTTATTTGAAGTAGCTGAAAAAATGAGGATTGTGTGCTTAGACCAGAAGCTAGCTGATAACTGCATAGATACTCTACAGATACTTAACGATATAATTAGTGGAAATGTAAAGCCACTAACTATTAGATTGATGAGTCTATATGGAGGTATAAGGGTTGTGAAGACATATAGAGAAAATTATAAGAAAAAATGTTGAGGAAATGTGTATCTGGTTATGTTTTTTTGATTTGTATAGGTTTTCCTTTCTTTTCTTTCTGTTTCTTCTTTATCGTTATCTCTAGTACACCATTTCTATAGGTAGCTTCAGCTGTATCTATATCTACTTCAACTGGTAGATCTATCTCTTTTCTATACTTTTTATCGTGATTTGATGCCTCAATAAGTATCTTGTTACTCTCTAGAGCCTCCACCTTTATCTTGTTCTCATCAACACCCGGTAATTCTGCTACGATCCTTACCCTATCTTCTTCCTCGTAGATATCTACAAGAGGTTCACGTTCATCTGTAACAACTATACGTGCTCTACCACCTTTCTTAACATTACCGAATTCATATATCTTTGGAACACCATCTGGACCAATCTCAATCCTAAAGCCATAGACTATAGGTTTTCTATGGATACTCGAGAACTCATCAGGATTCATCAAATGTATTCTAGAGAGCTCTCTCTCGAAATCCTCTAGCTCTTCTTGTAGCTCTCTAAACAATTCATCAAAAATATCGAATATATCTCTTCTCTTTCTTCTATGCTCACTCATATCGAGACACCTAGAGCATTAGAGTTAACACTCTCTCAGTTCTAAGCTATGCGGGTTTTAAAATTTATAGAACATCTTATAGATAATGTTCTAGAAAACTGTTGGCTAGAGTGCCATAACTATATAAATAGGCTAGATTAATTTCTGTATGCAGGTGATAGATATGGCTAAACGTAGAAGCAAGTGGCGAAGGACTTGGCAAGTAGTTAAAAAGATGATGCAGGAAGCTAGAAAGGTCAAGGCATATGAAAGCCTTAAGCAGTGTCCTGTTTGTGGTAATCCTCATAGTTTATCCATATCGATAAAAACTGATAAGAGTAGTGAGAAAAGGAGTGCAGAAGTTGTATGTAGTGTTTGTGGCTTTGAACATAGATTCGATGAGATTCCATCTATAGCTGATGAGTTTTGGGTATACTCAAAGGTACTCGATATAGTTCATAGCGAAACAGTAGAAAAAAAGAAAGAAGAAGTCGTTGAAACCGTAAGTAGTGAGGTAGCTGGTCAAGATGTTGAAGGTGCAAAGGCAACTTCATATGAGGAAGAACCAGAGATATCTATAGATATTGAAGATGAGCCCCAGTAACTCATGTAAATAGCTGTTGATTGGCTATCTGATGAGGTATTTAGAGTAATTAGTCTTATAGATGATATCATATTTCTTTAGAGCTTCTAGAACAAGTAGATCTAGGTTGTATCCATTTAATGCACTTATCGTTACCTTAACTTCGTGTCCAGTGCTGTTCTTAACGAGTTCTATACACTTGGCAATCCTATCTTTATCAACCTTATCAACTTTATTAAACACAACAATAATTCTGTCTCTACCTACGAGCAATTCAACTGATTTAAGTACATTTATTTGTAATCCAAAGTCGTAATAGGCATCACTAGAGGGGTCCATCAAATATATGACTACGGCATCTATGTGTCTAAGTGCTGATACTGCTCTCCTCTCTATAGCATTCATCTCTTCTAGTGGTCTATCTAAAAGCCCCGGTGTATCGATTATCTGTATAACTACATTACCTATAGTTATATGACCCATAACTACGGTTTTAGTAGTAAAGGGATACGGTGACACCTTGGGCTTAGCTGTAGAGATTTTGGATACAAGTGTTGATTTTCCTACTTGAGGCATTCCTGATACTATGAAAGTTGGATTAGATGAAGCAATACAAGGCACAGTACGTGCAGTCTTAACGATATCTGGTAGATAGTTGAGGTACCTGGTATTTCTCTTAACAACAGAAAGAACTCGACCAACGAATTCTCTTGCTCTTTGTTTAGCTTCTTCAGGAGATGCGCTATTGAGGATGTATTTACGATATTCTCTCCATAGATTGCTTACTATCATTACAGCTTTTTTAGCATTGACAACTATGTCGATATATTTATTATTGCTAGCTATATTGAGCATATCTAGATAGAATGGATGTAGATCTGTAGGAAGTCTAGCAATAGAACCTAGACTTGTTGCTATTACCTGGAAAACTTTTTCACACTTCAGAAGATACCTATGTATCCAGATCCTAGTTTGATTCCCTTTAGCTCTATAGGGTACAGAAACTCTTTCTTTAAATGTTTCCAACACTTTATTCCTTATATCATTAAATGTAGTTGGAGCTACTCTAAAGATCTTCTCTAGACATATATCTTCATTGTTTCCCAATTTATAACACCGAGACATAATGGTAATGTCAGTGGTCGTGGTTACATCATTACTTGATCTGTTCCGCGGGACTCATACATCATCCAAAACCACTATACATATTTATTGAGTTAAAAACTGAACTGAAGCTTATGCACACTATCTAGCGTTCTCTTGTTCTCTACATAACGTGAATATAATGTTTAATGGTTTAAGCGGTGTATAGCCGGGCTCTCCTTCAACATCCTTTAAAACCTTATGGATACACCAACCACTTCTTCTAGCTATATCTACAAGTTCACTTAAACTGTATATCCTCATTCTAAACATAGCTTCATCCAGAAATATGTAGTTAAGTCCTTCTTTTCTGTAGAATCGCTGCTTTATTAGTATCTCGCTTACAACTGGATTAAATATTGTGTGCTCAAGCACTATAACATCATCGTAATCATATGCCACTAACCTAGGCCCTATAAGCCCTAACTCCATAACTAGATAATCTTTGTTCACGAAATCTACAAACATTAGCACTCCACTATCTTTAACCATATTCCTAATGGTACTCAGTATACGTACATCTGTTTCCTCATCATAATACCCTATAACGGAAGACCATACAAATATCACCGCATCAAATCTCATGGAATCAAAGTTGCACTGATCTATGAATCTTGCATCACAGAGAATGAATGTAACTCTATTGTTTAAACCTCTGGATTTAGCTCTTTCAGAAGCAATATCTATGTATATGGGAGAGATATCTATACCCACTACATTGTAACCTATCTCAGCAAGTTCTAGAGCTATCCGCCCAGTACCACATCCCACATCTAGTACATATCCTTTCTCTATGCCTAACATCATCAATTGCTTAGCTATACCTTTAGCTATCTTCTTAGCTCTCATAGTCATGATCCTAGAGTCCATAATCCTTCTGAAGAGCTCGCCCTTTTCTATAAAATAGTTTACCACAATATCGCTCATTTTGCTTTCCTTCATTAGATTACCCAGCCAATATCTTGTTTGCTAATGAAACACTTATTCTAGAACACTACGGTGGGTTTTTCAGCTATTTAAACGTAGATACAGGTTAGCTATAGTAGTTATGTGAGTGAAGTATTTATGCCTAAGAGAATCTATTGGCCAAAGGTTAAGAAGATCTGGTGGTGTCTTAACTGCAACATACCTGTACTACAAGAAATATGCCCTAGATGCAGAAGTAGAACAACGAGAATTCAATTATCTGATCCAGGAGATGCTAGACTTGCTTTTGAAAGAGACTATAAATCTCTTTATGCAGCATATATCTATGAGTTTGGTACATCTAAAGGATTTAACGATATTATAGGTAGATCTATAGCGCTTGTGAATAAAGCTCCATATTACGACGAAATGAAGGAAATTGTAGCTGATGGAACTCAAGTGGGGCGCTTATATTTTGATCCCCTGCTTAGAAAATGGAGATTTAGGTTGTCGAGAACCTCTGCAATAAAGTTATATACTTGTTACCCCGATGTAGTTGAAACTATTACTGTACATAAGAAGTACTATAAACATTCTGATATAATTCGTATAGATAAAGTTATAGAACCTGAGAAACAGGTAATTCTACTTGATTCTAGTAACAATGTTGTTGGCCTGGGTTACTCTAAGGGGAAAGGAAAGGTAATGGTTCATAGTTGGTGGGGTTCTTTGGTAACAGATAGAATTGTCCCAAATAACGATGTATATAGAAAGACTACCATAGATGATGTGGTTAAAGCTCATGAGGAATATATGAACATACTGGTTTCAAGAGCTAAGAAATTTATAGCTATTATGAATGAGAAGATAGATAAACCTGTGATAGTGTCTTTTAGTGGTGGTAAAGATAGTCTCGTAAGTCTTCATCTGGTGCTGGATTTAGGTATGAAACCCATAGTGCTATTCAATAATACTGGTATAGAGCTTCCTGAAACAATATCAACTGTCTACAATATTGTTGAAAGCTATGGTTTAGAACTTATCGAGGCTTCAGCTCAAGATAAGTTCTGGACAACAGTAAACGAGTTAGGAATACCTGGTAGAGACTATAGATGGTGCTGCAAGGTTTGTAAACTAGCTCCTCTAGCCTATACTGTAAAAAGTTTGTGGAGTTCTGGTGGATTAAATGTTGTTGGTCAAAGAGCGTATGAGTCTATAGATAGAGCGAAAAGCCCAAATGTATGGAGATTGCGATGGGCTCCAATGTTACTGAATATCTCGCCTATAAATGAATGGTCTCAGTTTGAGGTATGGCTCTACATATTCATGAATAAACTACCTGCAAACCCTCTCTACTTCATGGGTTATGAAAGAATCGGTTGTTTTATGTGTCCTGCCTCAACTTTAGCGGAGCTTGAGCTTGTTTCACAAACACATAGAGATTTATGGAGTAAATGGCTTGAAGTTCTAGAGTATTGGGCTAAGAGAATGAATATGCCTAGAGAATGGATAGACTATGGATTATGGAGATGGACTGGACCCGCAAGATATAAGTCTATGCTAGCTAGGAGACTTAAAGTATCTGACAGCATTGATAATTGGTTCCAAAGCTTTAAATCTATGCTAGATCCAGACATAGATATAGTTAGACGAGATGACAACGGCTTTGAAGTAGAGATGGTAACACCTATAGATATAGAGTTTCTAGAGAACCAGATCTCTATACTTAAACCAGATCAATACGGAGTTGATGTAGATAGAAACCATGCGTTCATTAAATGGTCTAACGCCTATATATCACTCGACATTAAGGGAAGAATAAGCTTAACATTAATAGAAAGCAGCGGTATTGAAAGACTCGTAGATATCCTGAAACTATTCTATAGATGGCGCTTCTGCACTGGATGTAGATCTTGTGAAACGATATGTCCTTCAGAAGCTGCAAAAGTTTCGCACTTTAATGGAAGAATTAGACCTTTCGTCAATAGAGATCGATGCATAGGGTGTAGATTCTGTGTATACAATTGTCCTGTAGCTGAAGTTTATGTAGAACATGTTGTTGCTTCCATACTTCTAAATGATCCAGAGGCATGGCGTAGAGAAAGTAGAGAACATCATGAAGAGGTTATGGAGAAGATAAAAGAGTATATAAGGAAAAGGATATATGGTTTAGAACCTCGAAAGAATGTAGAGAATAGAGAGTATGCAGAAGCTTCATACTTCTTTAATATTCTTCAGAACACCTAATGAGCTGATGCTCTATGGCTTCTCAAAAATTTCTAGAAGAAGCGAGTAAACATGTGGAACCTATCTATGCACAAGGGTTTTTCTATGTCTCTTTGGGATGCATATCCTACTATCTAGTGTTTGATTATAATGATCCCTACGAATACTATGGAACTATAGTGAAGGATGAAAAAGCATTCAATGACGAAGTAACTAAACTTTGGATGAATATGCAGAAATTTCTTGATGGAGAGATTGTAGTTATCAACGGTACTAGAGTCAGTCCCAGGGTTGTTATGATCGATATTGGTTTTAGGGGAAGCAGAAGAAGACCTTACATCGTTTTCGGTATAAGATTTAGAGCTCCCATAAGAATTGGATTGAATATATATGAGAATAGATATAGTCCCGAGGTAGTTGAATATGATTATGTAGCATATTGGATATTTCCACCCTCATCAAGAATAATCAAGGTGGATATGGGTCAAGGTAATGAAGAATGGGATATTGTTGGAAAGAATATTCTAGCTATATATGGCTTTAGAGGTAGGAAAAGTGGTGGATATGAGTATATAGAATTCGAGATACGTGATTACGTAAAAACTGATGCAGGTGAAACTAATTAATGAATATAATTTCGGAGAGCTTCAAAACAATATACACATCGAATGTCTTGAGAAAAACCATACATCTAACATTATCTCTTATACTAATAATTCCTTTCTCACAACCCTATAGAGACTTCATGAACACTTTACTCTCTTATTCTCTAGACCCTACGCTACTAACTATGGTTATTCTCCTATTTACAGCAGCATTCATAAATAGTCTACAGATACGTGTACCAAATCTAAGAAATAGATTCATACATATTCTTGGAGATCTTAGAAAGAAACTCTTAAGTAGTCTAGAAACAATTATGAAAGGTAATACTGATATTCTTGAAAACATAGACAAGATGTTCTCACGATATGAGGAAAAGCTTATAGAGTTTATTTCAAGTGTTGAAAGAAGCTATGAGTTAAGGTACGGCTACATATGTGTAACATTTGCTCTGCTATCTATAACAATAAGTTATGTGCTTTTCAGCCATGTAGCTGTATACGGGATTTTGGCATTGGGTATTGTCGACACTCTTTCTTCTATCATCTCGATGTTTACGCACACCAGAAGGAAGTTCCTAAAACATACCAACATATCCATTCTATCAACTTTCTCGATATTCACATTACTACTATATACCCTAAATCGGAATATTGTTAGTTCTATTACTTTGAGTTTTGTAGCAGTAGTTGTTGAGCTCTTAAGTCCTGAAGACAACTTAACGTTACCTATAGCCGTAAGTCTCGTAGCGCATGTTATGAATGTTCCTCCACTAAACATTTGATCTAGTGGTCAAGGTTCAGCAGCACTCCATACAGCTATCAATAGGTATCTTCCTCTAGTTTGTACATGTATATCAGCGATATCTGGATCAAGAAGATACATTTTTTCATAGTTTTGGTTAGCATCTATATCTACTATCTTTAGATTTGCTGAAAGAATTTCTCTAAGTTGTTTCATATCTTTCTCAGCTTCTTCTCTAGATGTATATACACCTACTATAGCAGTCATTGTTTCTCTAACAGCTGTACCTAGAGGTGTCTTTCTATAATTGAACCACATAGTTTCAGCCATGTGTCTGCCTGCTAATATATGTATCGATATGTTTAAGTTCTTATCTGTGGGATATATACATGTTAATCGAGATAGTAGCAATCATAGGATTAGATCCTGTGAGTACAAACGCTCTAGAGAATCTACAGCATGCTGCAGAAATTCTTAAAAAAGAGTACGGCATCAAGATCCTGATTGTGCCTTACAACACGTGGAGTGACACCATAAACTCCTCAATCAAGTCTCTTCCAATAATAGTCATAGGTGGTTCAAAAGCTTTTACAGGTTATGCACCATCAGTTAAAGAAATCATTAAGTACGTTCTCGATCACGTGAAACAGAACAAAAGAAGGAAGAGATATGAAGCACTTGTACCTGCAGGTATTATAGAGAAAGACCATTTACTTCTTTCAGCTGCAATAACTTGATCATTAAATACTAACCAGCTCAACTCTTATTAGATATAATCATTCATTAATCACGAAACCACATGATCAAAAACACAATCTTTGTACACAATTGTATAGCCTATTATATTTAGCTATGATTCTCATATGCCTAGAGTACGATGACTTGATTCTCTTATTTCTCTAGCTAGAGTTGTGGTGATAATGAATTCTTCATATTTTTAATTCCGTATACAGTATATTGCCTCTTGGAACATCTATGATGGATATAGATGTTGTTGTAATAGGTTCAGGGATTTCAGCTTTAAAAGCACTTTATGTAGCAAAACTCTACAACAGGAATGCTCTAGCTGTTGATGTTCATGGAGGTGATGGAGGATATATCCAATTATTAGATGGAGAAGATGCTGTTGCTAAAGCTCCATTATTCATAGACCTTGACGAAGCAGACTTTTTGCATAGTCTCGGAATAGATGTTAAATGTTATGAGGTTAAGCATAACGTTTTAAAATCAGGTAACTATGTTCTAAAGACGGTAGGTTTTATTGATATCGATGTCCAGATGAATTGGTTTACAAGATGGCTAAATAGCAATAAGCTTTGTTTTGATGTAGAGCTCTTCGCTAAATTGAAGAAATCATACGAATTTCCAACATACAGACCGATCCATTCAGTAGCTAATATAAGGAAGATCGATGTAGAGAAAAAGATTTTAGCATTATCAACAGGAACAATCATAAAGTACAGCAAGATAGTATACACATGGCCTCTAGAGCTCTTACCTCAAAACCTATATCCAAACAGCATTAAGAACATTATTGAGCAATTCCTAAACCAACTTGAACTAAAATACGTATCGCTATACATTTACACAACTCTAGCTAAAAGTATAGAATCCAAAGAGAACTTGATAACAATATATACTCACGCAACTAAGGCATCAAAAATACATACAGCTATAGCATTACACCTACACAACAAAAAGATAATGTATACAGCAACAAGTTACACAAAACAACATCCACTTATACCTGGAATAAGAGAGAAGATAGTATCCGAATTAAAAAAACATAGAATAACGAATTCAATAGATGCGCTGAAGAAACACTATACAAACATCACCTACGGTCTATTAAATAAAATAAATGAAAACATCCTTAAAGAACTTGAGCAACTACTAGAAAACCACGACATTATACTCTTTGGAAGAATAGCACAATGGAGAGAAAAAACTATAAAAGAAATACTAACAGACAAAACAATAGAACAGAAGATAGCTTAATTAAGCCATGATAGCTTATTTAGTTAGACAAAATGAGTTATCTTTATGGCGGCGGTCGTCTAGCCTGGTCTAGGACGCCGGCCTTCCAAGCCGGAGATCCCGGGTTCAAATCCCGGCCGCCGCACCAATTATTAATACATTATAAACAGTATCCGAAAGTACATTGAATACAATGTATGTAGACCATGTATTTGTTTTATAGTATATCGAAGCCAATGACTTCAAATAATTCTAGGAATAGAAAGAAGTTGACATAAACAACTACTAGAGTGTAAATCGTGTAACAGAAGCCCTATAGAAGTGTAGTGAAACCTCTACTAACTCTCTACCTAGAAAGGTACCCCAACTAAACGTTAATCATGTACAATGAAGATATGCAAACAGAATCTCTGTGTCTTCATAATGTGCAATGACTTCTTGACAACATCAGACTTATACTAACTTTGTATAATTACATTCAATATCATTAGTTATGCTGTTAACCAATATTGTTGCCAACATAACTAAATAAAATTAGTTAAATAAAAGAAAGCTCTACTAATAAGTAGATGTTTACATAAGATCATGTCGGGCTATTGAGAAGAACACACAACTTCACCTAGATGGTTGATATCGCCCCAGAAATGTTTACCATCGATAACGCCTAT
>JAWBDT010000007.1:0-75666 GCA_038821645.1 Ignisphaera sp.
AATATGGCTAAGTTCTTGGGAATACCTAGAGATGCTATAGCTGTTTATGGTGGAGGTAGTAGAGATATAGGAGATATAACTGTTATGACTTACGATTCAGCTTCAATGAATCTTCATAAATACTTCAATATCTTTGGACTTATTGTTCTCGATGAATGTCATCATACAGTTTCTCGATCATATAGAAATGCGTTAGTCATGAGTACAGCACCATGTAGATTAGGATTAACAGCTACACCTTTCAGATCTGATGGGCTTCACAAATATTATGAGTATATCATAGGACCTATAATCTACTCTATAGAGAAGGATGTTTTACAGTCTAGAGGATATCTGGCTAGTCATCGAGAGGAAAGGATTTATGTGGAATTATCTAGAGAAGAATTAGAAATGTATAAGAAGTATATGAGGAGGTATCTAGATTTCTGTGAAAAGAGGTTACCCAATGTCAGAGATTCTAAAAAGAGGTTCCAGATAGTTCTTAGAATGGCTGGTAGAGATCCTGAAGCTAGAGAAGCTTTAAGAGCTAAACATAGGGCTAGGAGAATAGCTCTATCGACAGATAAAAAGATAAGAGTTGTTGAAGAGCTTCTGAATAAATATAGAGATGAGAAGATACTGATATTCTCTAGATACACAGACATAGTCAGAAAAATATCAAGACTATTCCTCATACCTAGAATACTTCATGACACTCCTGAAGACGAGAGGAAAAAGTATCTAGATATGTTTAGACGTGGAGAGATAAGGATATTGGCAACAGCCATGGCTCTTGATGAAGGTGTTGATGTGCCTGATGCATCTATGGCCATAGTTATAAGTGGTACAGGTTCTTATAGAGAGTATATTCAGCGGCTTGGAAGAATACTTAGACCTAAAGATAGAGAAGCTATACTTATCGAGATAATAACTAAAAGAACAGATGAACCCTTGCTAGCAAAAAGAAGAAGAAAATTCGAGATATTTAATGAAGATGAAACTAGATGACCTACGGCAAACAAAACCTCAAACTCATATATAAGCGTAATATATGTTACCCCTACTATCTAGATGTGGATAGAGATAGAGACCTAATTAGAGATGTGATAGAGTTTTATGAAGATAATGTAGGGAAAAGATATGGCGATATAGATTGGGAAGAACTTAGAATCATTGTTGGCGACGATAAACTCTATAAAGCTTTAATGAAGATTATGAAATACTTCTATAAACCTGTAAATGAAAACATACAGAACCTAGACCCAAAAAATTTAAGGGCTAGGGTTTTCCAACTTGTTAACAAACTTTATGGAGGTTTTGTACCATTAAATATCAGAGACGAAGCTCTTGAGAAAATAAAAAATTTGTTGGGAATAGATTTTAAAGGATGTCTAGATTCAATTCTATGGATTGATGAAGTAGATGAAGCAGTACTTAGAAAGGTTAGAGAAGTATCTATAGAGGATGTAGTTAAAGTGTTTAATTTAGAGACATTGGATACAATATTTGTCAACTCATATAAACTGTTTATCGATATCTATAAGTATGAGAAATCAATAGGGATTATAGCTAAAATCGTTGGAAGAACCTCAAAATTTCATGGAATTGTATACGATATGAGGTATAGTAACGATTTACTAAAAATCACTATAGAAGGTCCTAGAGCATTATTTAAGAGATCTCTATCGTCATATGGTTCTAGAATAACGTTACTGATTACAAGTATACTGCCTCTATTATCTAGATCGAGTAGATGGTCTATATATACATATATCTATAGATCGAGAGCTCCATTAAAAACAATAGTTATGTCCGATAACTTTAAACCATTGATAGGTTCCATAAATCAAGAAAATTCTTTAAAAGAGATTTTTGATAGCTCTATAGAGGAATCTATATATAATGTACTTCGTTCACTAGGTATAGATATAGTTAGGGAGGAAGAACCTATAGCATTAGGAGATTTAGTATATATACCGGACTTTAAAATATTTGTAAATAGTGAATCGTTTTATGTAGAGGTTGTTGGTTATTGGAGAAAAGAATACATTGAGAAAAAAATATATAAATTGAACGAGATTTCAAAAGTTACCAAAAACATTATAGTTATTGCTGATGAAAAACTAAAACCGTATCTCGAGAAACTAAAAATACCTGTAATATACTATACCCTTGTTTATGGCAGACCCATGCTAAATTATAGAAAGATTCTAGAAATAATTGGATGGAATGCTGTTAAATAAATAGTATCACTTAAAACATTCTACAGTATATTACTTACATCTATTCAGTAAAAATATCAAACCAAATCCATTAGCTAACCTATCTCCAACAAAAGCTTTAAAACAATAGCTATATGGTTTTTGGTTAGGATCTTGAATCTCTAGAGCTTGAAACCCCATATCCATATCCTCAACACCTTTACATATAATTATGAGACCATTGGTCATCTCTAAACCTGGATACACACCACTAGATCCGTGAACAACTATAGTGCCTCCACTCATTTTAGTTCCTAAGAAATCTCCAACATCTCCAAAAATCTCTATATATCCCCCTTGCATACAGAAGCCTACATAGTGTTGAGCATTGCCACGAACGATAATTTTTCCTCCCTTCATACCAGTAGAATTGTTAAAGAATAGTTTAGCTCCTACAAAACTGCTTGCCTCGCCATGTACTTCTATAATTCCATTCTCCATAGATACGCCTAACCATTCTCTAGCACATCCTCTTACTATCAGATATCCTCCCTTCATTCTGTATCCTGCAAAAGGTCCTACATCACCATCGACATAGATAGCTCCTTCTTTCATATCCTTACCTACAAACCATAGTTTTTCTGTACCAATACCTTTAAAGACAATTTTTATTGATTTTGGGTCTTGTGGAAGATGATTATAACAATCTATTTCGAAAAGATCTTCGGCTTTCAAAACTCTGTTACCATATCTTATGGTTATAGATTTCACTTCGTTTATTGTGTATCCAGAGATAATTGAGGGAGAAATGTTACTTACGTCTATTGGTACTCTAGGTCTTTGGAGAAGTCTAAATATTATTTCAATCATAACCCAATCCTTTCTTTATGTGGTTGAGAAGCATTTTGAGTACATCTACATCACATAACATAGACTCTGGAGGATCAATAACTTTATTAACTTTGATCATCTTATAATCCATTCTATATATACTTCCTTCACATTCTATACCTGTTAAACATGTAGGTATAACTACATCGGCTAGCGATGCTGTTAGAGACCATCTACTATCTATAACTATGAGGGGTAATTCAGCTAGAATTTCAACACATTCATTAGGCATATGTGCAGCGGGATCACTAGCAATTACAATTACAGAATCTACTTCACGATTCTTTAGCAAATCTATGGCTGTAGTTACTCCAGGTGCCATAATAGGTGTATCGCTATAGAAATCAACTGCAAATGGGTATCCAGTAGAGTTCTTTAGTAGAATGTTGGTGCCTGTCACATTAAAGTGTCCTCGTAAAGGCTGTAGATACCATTCACCATAATCATTCAACTCTTTAACTAGTTCTACAAGCTCTACTATGTTCATGAATCTTGCTCTATTCATAGATAGACCTAGACCAGTAAAAATGACTCCCTTTTTAGTGTTCAACAAAATTTTTACGAATCTTTCAATGATATCGGTATCTATATTCATGAGTTTCACTCCATTTTTATATCCCTTGATAATAGACCTTATAGTTCGTATGAGCTTTAGATCTTTACCAGGCTCTATAATCAATCCAATATCAGCCATCTTCATAGTTTCACTTTCTCTAACATCTATAACAGCAATACTCTTTACATACTTCTTAATGATATACATGAGTTTTGGATGAGCTTCAGCAGGATTAGCTCCCCATATAACAACAGTATCTATATCACTTAACATATCCAGTTTGAAACTCTTCATAATAGCTCCATCTAAACCCAATAATGTTGGTCCATGACATATTGATGCTGTTGAATCTATAGCACCCTTAAGAATCCTGGCTATCTCTATAGCTATCTCTATAGCTTCATTCGAAGTACTTGAAAGTCCATAGATAAGTGGATGTTTCGAATTAAGTAAAATATCTACAGCTTTATTCATGGCTATAGGTAACGTTACTTCTTTGAATTCGAAGCTATTTGGTATCCTTATTAAAGGTCTCAACACTCTATTCCTATGTCTATTAATAAACTTCGAAACCGAAATAGAGCATCCATCTAGAACCTCAAGAACAGTATTACCACACACTTTTATAACAATATTACTACAAACAGCTCCACAAAAAGTACATGTAGCCAGCTTAACTCCGTTATTACAAACTCCATATTGTTCTACTAGGTCTTTACCAGTAAATGTAATGAAAGGTCTACCTATACTGGCAAAAAGATCCTCCAAATGTGGTAAAGATTCATCATTATTTACTTTCTCTACACACACTTTTACAGATTTGTAATTAGGCATACCTACTATTGATTTAGAGGATATCAAGAAATTACTCCATGGACCTATAGGAATAAATATAACTCTATTAGGTAGAGAAGGATCTTCTTTAACAGGAAGTACAATAATTCTATTATTTGAAATAATTCTAACCATGTTGTTCAGCTTCAACTTATCTATGTCAGTGGGATTCATATACACTACAGCAACAGATTTCTCATACTCTTTACCAAATTTTCCGCTACTTTCCATGGATATTGCCTGAAATCGTGTTCTACCAGTTATGAGCGTAAATTCGTTACAGTCTCTGGTACTCATACTTCAGTCCTACGTTATACTGTTTAACACAGGTTTTATAAATGGATATTCTGCATAGATATACTTAAATCCATGATCAATATACATAATTATTTAAATAAAACTAAATCTTAACTTAAAAGACTTAGAATATCGGGAAATTATTAAGGTGTTGAGATACAGAACATAGTGTCTAGCATCAGTAAAACAGAAATTCTATAGAAACATCTTAATCAAGTATCTTAGTAAGTATCAGGCATCGTTACAGCAAAGATGTTGAGAAAGGCTATCATGTGATGGGTAATTGATATCATGTTTTGGTTTACTAAAACATTATAGAGATATATTGAGATCTAATTGTTGTATTTGCTTATGTAGTTCATTAAAGGTGTATAGAGATCTAAGCTGTTCATATTTATATTTGGAGATAAATAAGGTATAGTACAACACATGTTAAGCTAGGTTAAGAAGATCAGGGTTAGTGGGTTATATGGATATGAATGGTGGAAATGTCTACGAGAAGGAGTTAATGTATATAGATACAGAAATTGTGAAGCTTATACTAAAACGTATAGAGATCCTTAAGCAGTTTGACTATAATTATTTGAAGTATATGCTCATTTCTAGAAGAAAGAATACTGTGGAAGCACTTGCAGAAAGATATGGTATCTCACGTGATATGCTTTTGCATATATTTAGCTATATAGATGGAATAGCGATAGAATCAATAAAGCCTTTAACTGTAGGTTTTTTAGGTCCTAGAGGAAGCTTTACCGAAGAAGCAGCTCTCAAAATGTTTAATGATCAAGGAGCTCTACTTATACCTTATCCGTCTATATACGATATATTTAGAGCTGTAGAAAATGGAGAAGTAGAGTATGGTGTTGTACCTTTAGAGAATTCTCTTGAAGGAAGTGTTGGTGAGACTCTCGATATGCTTGCACAAACATCAGTTAAAATATGTGGAGAAACTGAGGTGAGAATCAGCCACAATCTTATAGCTAAACCTGGAACCAGATTAGAGGATATAAAAATAGTTTTAAGTCATCCTATGGCCTTAGCTCAGTGCAGAAGCTTTATTTACACAAAGCTTAAGAATGTAAAGATAGAAACCAGATCGAGTACAGCTGAAGCTGTTAAAGAATGTATCGAAAGAGAGAATGCAGCTGCTATAGGCTCAGAACTAGCGGCACGAATTTATGGTGGCGAGATCCTGGTTAGAGGGATAGAGGATCATAAAGAAAACTATACAAGATTTATCGCCATAGGCAATAAACCGCTCGATAAAGGTACTGATGTGAAAACCTCAGTAATATTTACTTTAAGAGATGTTCCTGGAGCACTCTATAAAGCTCTAGAGCCCTTCGCTATAAGAGGTATAAATCTAACGAAGATAGAATCTAGACCGATAAAAGGTAGACCATGGGAATATATGTTCTTTATGGACTTCAATGGATCGATTGAGGATAGTAAGATTAGAGACGTATTAGAGGAATTCATTGTTAGAACTACATCAGTCAAGATCTTAGGATCATATAGAAAGATACCATAGCTTTAACTACAAAAACTTTTTAACCTTTACAAAAGAGTGTATTATGATCACCGACTGTGGAATCTATGGAGAGCTCTGAATCTGGAGAAGATGATTCATCTAGTAGATGTTTAGATATAATCTTCAGAAAAGCCAAACATTCTGAAGCTGATGACATCTTTAAGATATACAATGATAGTATTGAGTATCTAGATAAAGAAAGTAAAGAATGGATAGAGAGTATAATAAGGAAAAGAAGTAAAAGAGCACGAATCTATGTAGCTATAGTTGATGAAAAAGTTGTCGGATTCGCCATAGTCTACAAAAAAAGAAATAATGCCTATATCGATGCTCTTGCTGTAGACATTAAGTATAGAGGTAAGGGGATAGGTAGTTGTCTATTAAGCTACATAGAGGGTGTCTTGTCTAGAGAAGGAGTTGAAAAGATATACCTAACAGTTAAAAACCATAACAATAAAGCACTAGGTATCTACATCAAGAACGGATACAAGATATCCAATATAATCTTTATTCTTGAAGCTAGATCTAGTGATATAGATGTTCATACAGAAAACCTAGATAAGATATCAATTAAAATGGATAGTGCTAAGAAAATATCTTTCCCCAAGGTTAAACTCCTAGATACGGCACTATGGAGCAATTTCACATGGGATGTAGATGAAGCTATCTATAGAATGAGTAAAGAAGAAGCAATAAATATAGCTGTATATAACGGTAAAAGAGTTGCAGGTGTAGCTCAAATAACAGTTGAAGACAACAAAATTACTGTTGAGAGACTAGCTATATCTTATTATAAACCATCAGAATCATTAAAGATACTTATAAATGCTATAAAGATACATATGGACAGAAACTCTGAAGTATCCATAATCATTCCTGTAGATTCTACAAAATCATCATTACTAAAGACACTTATATCCATAGGATTCAGAATAATTGATAGCGAATACGTTCTACACAAATATCTCTCAATAGAGGAACATCAAGCATCTATACCTCTCACTCTTCAGCCTCAATAAACAATTAATGTAGAAATACTGAAAATATCAATATCAAAGTCTACAATATCGATGTAGCAATAGTAGTTTATCTTTATATTATATAATAAAGATTTCACTTTATAACATATTATCATATCTATCACATCAAACAGATTACCTATAATGCGTTGCATCTTATTGAGGTTAGCTAAACTTTTAAATACAAGCTATACAAAACCACTTGGTGATTCCATATAGCTTTAGAAAAACAATGTTACGACATATGTGATGATATTATTGATTGTAGTACATGTAGTAATGATACTTGTGAAAAAGTTTGTGAAGAACTTGAAGACAAATGTCCAAGTATATGTATAGAAGTGTTAGAGGAAAGCTAGAATTGTCAACATATTCATGAAACTCATTCATCAGGTATATCAACAAGTATAGATTATGTATATAGAGAGACGCGTAATATAGTACAATACTTCAATTGTTTAATAGTTAAGACTGTAGTTAATGTATTCCCATAACTATGTATAGAAATTATATACAGCTTATTATCAAGTAACAAGATAATGTATAATAATAAGTTATTAAATTATAGGTGAATTCTTGATATGCTTCTGTATTACTGAATCCCAATTAAACATTACCTGAATCTATTGACAGCCTCATTATATATGTTATTTAACTCTTTTTAACTATGGATCCATAGATCTTGGCATAAATATTATAGATGTAGATTATACTATTTTCGTAAACTATTATGTTGACTATAATGATTGTTACAAGCATCTCCATACTTGACATATTGCTAGTGATTATGAAAATATTTGGCTTAATTGGAAGGCTGAATCTCTCAATGAGAAATATTGTACTGTTTCCGATGTATAGTTTCTTACTATATGATTTTATTTCTCATAACTTATGATGTAGCAGAATTTTACACTATTGTAGAGTAATGTTTTATCAAATCTTAGTCATCATCTTCGTCTTAGACTATATCGATGCACAATCCATATTTGATACTTAAAGGCTCTAATGCTCTAAAACAATCGCTTTATACAATACATATGAATGATTTTCAATCTGATTCTATGTTATAGATTCATACTAGTAATAGATAAAAATGATTACATTAATGTAATTCTGCTCTATACCACCCTATGAAATCTTTTAAAGCTGATTTTGCATGTGATATATATGATTTACTATACTGTGAATTAATGGTGTTTAAATATTTTTCAAGTGATTCTTCGTCGGGCTCTACTCTATTTGATTCACACCATTCTAGGAAGCTCTTAATTGTCTTTAGTTTTGTCTTTTTCGTGCTTTCTGAATACCCTTTAAGTGATTTTTCATACTCATATAGAATTTCATCTGCTGTTATAACTAGTTTTTTGTTGTTTTTTAGCCATTCACTAAGGATACTGTTTACCAGACTTTTTGAATCAATGCCAAGTCTTTTTGCAGCAATAGTAATCTTTGCAATGATATCAGTATCTATTTCGATATTACTCAAATTTGACATGTTTTCACCACTTAGTAAACTCTACATAGATATCTATTTAAGTTACTCAGCATATAGAAGCAGAACGAAGAATTAATGTCCACATTTCTATTAATAGAATCATATAGTGTTGTTTTCAATACCCTAGCACTTAGATTGTTGAGTTTCATTGTGTATCGAATTCCAAGATTTATGTATCAGTAGCAACAAATTAGGATAACCATAATAATAGATGCTATACCAGCTGAAAAATGGTAAGCGAGTATTAGTGTATAACAAATCAAAAACACATACAAAATGTTCATGTAGAACTACTCATTCTGGTATCAAGAAAAATGGAAATACCTTGTGATTCCCTTAACAATCATGGATATAGGGATCAGATCTATATGTAATTTGGTAATGTTTACTCAAATCGTATTTAATTTGATTTGATTTGTGTAAAAAGATCTTTGGCTGATTATTGATTAATAAAAAATCTAAGTAACTAATGATATTCATATTTTGAATTCCTTTTTAACGATAGGTTTACTCCAAGATCCTCTATATATCCATAAAAATGATAAGAGGCCACCAACTATATTACTTAAAGCAAAAGCAATATATATACCTAGTGTAGCAAGACCTGCTACTACACCTAATATATACCCCATACCTATCCTTATACCCCATAGCCTAATCATGTTTATAACTGTAGGCATAAGTGTATGTCCTGAGCCTCGACCTACAGACATGGCCGAAAATGTTAAAGCAAAGAATGCAAGAGTCCAGATGGTTATTGTTAAAAATTTTTCAACTTCATTATATATCATCTCGATAGTGTCTTTCGGAACATTTTCTCCTGTTATAAATATTGATACAATGTTGTTTCTAACAAAATACACAATAATTGATGTTGCAAATACTGATAAGAATATGAATAACGAGGTAGTTATCGCAATTTTTCTAGCACGTTTCTTGTTGTTTGCTCCAAGATTTTGACCCACCATAATTGCTATACTTTCCGTTAGTCCCCATAAACTTGTATTAGCTAAATCGAACACTATAAAACCTATAGAGACGGCAGTAGTGGCTATAACTCCAAAGGTGTTAATCAATCTATTTTGAAGATTAAAAGCAATAGTGTTCGATATGTTCATTATCAGTAATGGTGTCGCTATTCTTAGAGCTAGTTTTAGGTAATCTTTATCAATACTAAACGATATCCTCAGTTTTATCCATGAATATCTTTCAAACAGTCTCTCCATTAGAATTATAATACTCACAATCTTACTCAAAACTGTTGCTAGAGCTGCACCAGCTGTACCCATTGGAGGTATATAGCTAAAGCCCATTATAAGTACTGGATCTAGAACAACATTAGTAAGGGCACCAACCATCTGAGAAAAAGCAGAAGTCTTGGTGTCACCTATGGATTGGATCAGCACTGATATAGTAAGATTTAGGGATAGAAGAACTATATCTATGCTCATGATGTATGAGTATAACAGAACATGATCTAGTATCTCGTTAGGTGTTGCTACAAAATTTTTGAAGATGTATCGAGACGACGAATAGAATAATGCACCAGATATAATACCGCTAGCTATAGATATACTTAACATCTTAGACACTACATCATTTATATTATCATACATTTTTGCACCAACATACTGTGAAAGTATAGCAAGATTAGCAGATGCAAAGCTCATTACAAATGATGAAAAAAGAGAATAAACAGGCCACACTTGTCTAGGAACAGCCATAGCGAATTGATTATATCTGCTAAGCCAAAAAGCATCAACAATACCATAGATATCTTGAACCAATCTCACAAAAAGCAATGGTAAACCCAAACGTAAGAATACCGTTATTATTGGACCACTTACAATAGCTTCACGATATTTGCTGCTATCTCCTGGAATGGTTCTAGCCATATACATACCTTATATTTCTGAGGAACATATTCCTCAGAAATATAAGCTTAAAATATCTATCTAAGGTTCTGATAGAGAATATATGTAGCGTAGAGGTTGATAGTTTGGTCAAGAGAGCTAGATACTCATGGCTAAAGAACCTTATACTAGCTATCTTAGCAAGCGGTGAGGTTATGCATGGATATGTAATATACAAGAGAATAGAGGAAGCTGTAGGTGCTAGATGGAGGCCATCGATAGGTACTTTCTATAGGATATTGATGAGATTGAGAAATGAGGGTATGATTGAATGTTATAAACAGAATAGAAGGACAGTTTGTAAGATCTCTGATAAAGGTCTAAACTATATGATAGATGAGATATCACTACATTTGCCAAAATTCTTAGGTGTAATTAATGAAGTACTTAAAGCTTATGTATATGTAGTTAAGAATAGGAACACAAATATGGATCTAGATACCGTTAATAAGCTTAAAAAATTGATGAAGACTGTAGTAGATTCTTTAGCTCCAGATTCGTTTAGGTATCTATGTGCATCAGAATCATAACTAAGGTGTTTACTTAATCAATATTCTTTTCTCCTTAAGTCAGACCTATATAGATTAAATTAAGATACATCATGATTGTTTTATGATTAGGTATAAATTATTTAAATAATTTAAATGTATTCTATAGATGATGCTCCAAATCCTGAATTTAAATTATTAGAAAATACTTAATGATAAAGTTTAATAGTTTAATGAATTCGCAATACTGTAAAAGTGGGTATGGACAATGGAGATAGAACAAACACGTCTAAGAACCTCTACTACTCATTTCGCACCATCAACGATAGCTTACATTGTAGTGTTTTCAGCATTAGCTATAGTGTTACACATATTTCAGTATCCATTTCCATTAGCGCCTTGGCTTAAATTTGATTTAGCCGGAGTACCTCTGACAATATTGTCGCTAATATCACTAAAGTTGGGGGGAATAGGATTCACAATATTTTGGGTAGGATCACTCCTACTTACCACAGATCCCACAAGAGTTATAGGGCCTTCTATGAAGACAATAGCAGAAGCTTCAACAGCATTACCTTTTGCATACATATACAAGAGATCTAAGGAAGAAAGCCTCAAGACTATTGTCATAGGGTTTGCAATAGCTTTAGCATCTCGTGTACTTATAATGCTACTTTTAAATTATATTGTAGCACCTTACTGGCTTGTATGGGCTAGATGGATGAAGACTCTCGAAGATGCGTATAGATTCACTATTACATATTTACCGTTTAATGCTCTATTTAATGCCATAGTTGTCTGCTATGTGGTACCTATAGCAGCTGCTATATGGAAGTCTGTTAAGAAGTACATACTACCGTCATAAACTTAGATACTCTCTACAGAAAATTGGTATGGGTCTCTCAAGGTGAATTCAATAAACAATACATTTTTTAATCATGTGGTTTACGTAGATAATCTATGGGTAAAGTATAGAGATAGTGATTGGGTACTTAAGGGAGTCAATCTTAATATAGGTAAAGGTGAAAGTGTTTTAATAGTTGGTTCAAGTGGAGGTGGAAAAACAACACTAGCTAGAGCACTATGTGGATTAGCTGAGAAGATCTTTAGAGTTGAGATAAAAGGAAGGATAGAGATATGCTCTAAACCTGTACATCAGATGGATTTATACGAGCTTCAGAAATGTATACAGATCGTGAATCAAGATCCATATACACATTTCCTTGAACCTATACCTATAGAAGACATGATTACATATGCTGAAGGAATCTACGGAAGTAAGAGTTATGAAATAGTTGATCATGTATTAAAGATGTTCAAAGTTGAAGAAATAGCTAGGAAACCGATAGTCAATCTATCTGGAGGTCAATTAAGGAGACTAGCTATAGCTAAAGCGCTTATTACCGATCCTAAGATAGTGGTTCTTGATGAACCTCTGATGTGGCTTGACGATTTTGATGGAATAGATCTGGTTATGAGTGTTCTAAAAACGCTGAGGAGCCTCAAAAAAACGGTAATAGTTTTTGAGCATAGATTTCTACGTCTACTAAATCTCTTTGACAATGTATATAATTTAAATAATGGGCATCTATATAAGCTAGATAGAGATATGGTGTTTCATAAAATAGATGATAGAACTAATACCGATAAAGCTACATATAAATATAGAGGTATTAATGAGAACACGTGTCGAGAAGGACCAGTACTAGAGTTAAAAGATGTATGGTTTAGATATGACAGAGGTTCAGATTGGTTGTTAAAAGGAGTAGAGCTTAATGTATGTAGAGGAGATAATATAGTAATCTATGGTCGCAACGGTAGCGGTAAATCAACACTACTACGCATTATAGCAGGGATATTGAAGCCTGTAAGAGGTATTAGAAAGGTTTATGCTAAAGTGCTTTACGTTCCTCAAGTACCGTACCTGTTCATAACTGAAGATAGTGTATTCTCGGAGGTAAAGACAATATGTAGACATACAATTAAAAACAATACTTGTATAAACGAAGGAACAGAGGTTCTCAAAAAATTTGGTTTCACCAATCTTGATGTACCGCCTATAAACTTGTCGTGGGGTCAGCAAACAAGACTTGCTGTACTATTATCATATATAGCTTCAAGAAATGGTGTAGTGATTCTTGATGAACCTTTCACAGGTTCTACTTATTTAGATAGCTTCAATATCATTGATCTATTGCTAAAGTTAGACAATGTCGCGAAAATAATTACGTTAAGTAGTAAGGACTATATACCTTTGTTTAAGGATGCTAGAACATATATTCTTGATGAAGGCACGTTAAAGTCTTTTGAATATCGAGACATAACTATATCAAAGATTGTGGAGCTCTCTAAATTGATTTACCAGTAGACTGTTAGGTGATGTATAGATGAGTAGTGTTAAGAGATTTGCTGAATTATTTATACCTATAGGTAGCAGGGTTTTCTCGATATACACAAGGATCTTTCTACCTATATCAATGAGCTCTATATCTATTGTATCAACACTTCAGCCATTCCAAGACAGAGGAATAGTTTTTACGGTATATGGTTTTACTGTAGTTTTGTCACTTATGTATATCGTGAAGATTCTAGAAAGAGCACTGAGGAGTCTCACTCTACCATTCATGTTTATAGCTCTAGGTCTTCTGGTTAACTTCATATCTATGTTTTTAGGACTTACACCACCACCAATATATTCTTTAATATTGTCTGCATTCAAGGTTTCATTGATCTTCATATCTATAGCTCTTCTTATTCAATGGTTAAGTTTTAGAGAATTCAGATGTGTATTGAAGATGATCAGGTTAAGCAGTCTAGCAAAGATATTGACTATAGTGATGGCAGTTATGCCTACGCTATTCAATAACTATGCAGAATCATATACCGCAGTATTTCTGAAGCTAGGTAGACGAAGAGTTTACAAGGCTGTGAAACCATTGGTAGTTCAATCAGCTATACTGGCTCTAGATATTGCACAAGCACTCTATCTGTATGGATTCCCTAGAGATGTTTGTATATCTATTGATAGACCTAAAGCTAAAGAAATAGCTTTAATTGTGGCAATAATTTTTATAGGGATACTACTTCTACTCTACATGCCATAGACTTCACCTCTATCTTTAATCATTCTATAAACTAAATCACGAATCGTTCTCAATGGTAGACCTGTAGCTTGAGCTATAGCCTTCAAACTCTCGTACTCTGGTTTTATAACCAGCACATTACCCTTTAGATCTTTACTAATTTTGAATACAACTGGATATTTAGTGCCTTTAATTTCTACGTCTATTATCCTCTTCTCCCTAATGGGTACAACAAATCTTCTGTATCTTGTATACCTTACACCCAGGGTACCAAGCTCATCTATAAGAATTCTGGCGATTTCACTAACCTTATCTAAATCAGCTATAACTCTAATAGTGTATCCAGGCCTATTTTTCTTCATGTATAGAGGAACTATAGCTACATCTCTAGCACCTACTTCCATAAGCTTATTAAATATATGGCCTATGATTTCTCCAGAAACATCATCTATATCAGTTTCAATTACAGCTATATCTTCAGACGCAAGATCTTCAATATCAAACTTGGTATCGTCGTATCCGACAATAATTCTCAATATATTTGGCAAATCCTTTAAATCCCTTGATCCTGCACCATATCCTATAGATTCAATACGAATAGAAGGTATGTATTCGGTAAATTCTTTAACAATGCCTGCAATTATTGCAGCACCCGTTGGTGTTGTAAGTTCCTGTTCTATAGGGCCTCCAACTATCTTGGCCTTTACCTTTTTCAGTATCTCTAATGTTGCAGGTGTAGGTACAGGATATAGACCATGTGTACAATGGATTCTTCCACCTCCAATAGCTATAGGAAGTGATATAAAGTGAGACTCTATGAGGTCTAGTGTTTGAAGCGCTATTGCTGAACCAATTATATCAACAAATGTGTCAGCAGAACTCAGTTCATGCATATGTGTGGTGTAGAGATCAATATCTCCATGAATAGATAATTCAGCTTCTACAAGTATCTCTATAGCTCTTAGAGCAAAGTTTTTTGCATTATCATTAAGATCTATATTTGAACATATGTTTCTAGTAATTTCTATCATTTCTTGTCCTGTTCTATACCTATGCTTTTCTTCAACCTTGATTCTGAGACTCTTAGCCTTAATACCCCTTTTTACAACATCAATAAAATCTAGCTCGAGTTTTTCGACACCTTCAGCATATTTTGGAACAACATCTTCAAGAACCTTTATTTTATCTATGTTGGCACCAAGCGATACTAGTGCTGATAAAAACATATCACCTGAGATTCCAGCTATGCTTGGATCTAAAACCACAATCTTCTTCATATTGATACACACAATCATGTTATTTGCATCAAACCTTCTTTACATTTTTCTCTATATAATGAAATTCGTTTACCTATTAGTGCTGCAAGAACAGCAGCATTAACACCATTATCTATATTCACTACGGCAAGCCCCAATGGACATGCTTGAAGCATTGAATATAGAGCAGCTATCCCTTCTCCACCAAGACCATAGCCTACAGATGTAGGTACAGCTATAACAGGTACATCTATTAGTGAAGCTACAACTGATGGGAGAGCTCCCTCCATACCAGCTACCACTATAACCACATCAGCATCAACATCTTTTACCTTCTTAAGAGCTTCTATAACTCTATGAAGACCCGCTACACCAACATCGTATATCGATATAGCTCTACATCCCATCTCCTCTACAACTATTCTACACTCTTCAGCTACAGATATATCGGCTGTACCAGCAGTAAGAATACCAATAGTACATTGATGCTTCCTTCTTTCAAAATCCTTCTTTCTCACTACAGCTATCCTTCCTCTATCAAAAACTTCTATCTCTAGATCATCTATCTGCAAATTCTTTAGATAATTTATATGTTCTTTCCTAAGTCTAGATATAATTATTCTACCGGTTTTCGGAACAACACTCCTTATTATCTTTTCAAGTTCTTCTAAATCCTTTTTCTCAGCGAAAACAATCTCAGGTATATCTCTCCTAAGTTCTCTACCTAAATCATATCTAATCTTATCATCTATATACTCTAGCTCGAAAATCTTCAATCTCTTAATAGCTTCATCTACATCAATATCTCTTTTTGCAACCTTCTCAAGAATCTCTCTAATACTTGACAAGAGATACCTCCTCTCTAATCTTCTAGTTGTCGAAGAACTTAAGAAACTCTATAACTGTTCCTAAACTTTTTCGTGTATCTACATATATGTACATACCGTTTTCGAAATAACCAAGTTGTTCAATATCACCACCAATATCCTTTAGTTTCTCAATACATTCATCAACATTTTCTACTTTAAAAGCTATATGATGAACACCTTGACCATAGTTCTTAAGGTATGTACTCCAAGTGCTATCACCATCTATAGGTTCTATCAATTCTATAACAATATTATCTAGTTCTATAAAAGCTAGCTTTGCTTTTCCAGCAGGTTTACCTCTATACATTGCTTTTGTCTTGCTCCAATCATCTGTTTCAATGATTTTCGGCTTCTCGAGACCTAAGATCATACACCATTTTCTAGCAACGTTCTCTACATCGTTTACAACTATACCTATCTGAATCACGTTCTTCAAATTCTTAGTGCAAGTCATAGAGATCATACACATGATGAACACTAAACTTAATATCTTTTTGAGGAATATTCTATCTAGAGTATGATGATAAATGGAAGGATATAATCCAATTGAATTAACGGAAATAGTCAAGAAACATGTTACACAAACACGTAACAATATCGAGGAACGAAAATATTATCGATTTAGAGGAGGTAGATGGTATGGAGGTATAGCTACAGGTGATGTAGTTGGATGTAACCTCAGATGTAGATTCTGTTGGGGATGGCGCTATACTCATAGCGTTGATAAAGGCTATTTTATGTCACCTGAAGAAGTATTCATGAAGCTTATAGATATAGCTTTAGATAGAGGTTATAGATATATCAGATTAAGTGGTGGAGAACCAACAATCTCAATAGATCACATGATTTATCTATTGAATAGAGTTGAAGAAACAAAACTCATATTCATAGTAGAGACAAACGGAATAATGATAGGATACGATGAACAAATAGCGAAAAAACTTGCAAATTACAGTAGGATAATTGTAAGAATATCATTTAAAGGAACAACACCTGAAGAATTCCATAGACTTACTGGAGCTTCATCTAGGTTTTTCGAGTACCAGTTTAAAGCTCTCGAAAATCTTCTAAACAGTGGCATGAAACCTGGGGAAGATTTCTATCCAGCTGTAATGCTAAGCTTCACTCAAGACGAAAACTATATACAATTCAAGAGAAAACTAAAGACTATTCACCCCATACTTTCAGAAACAATAGATGAGGAATACATAATATTGTATCCACACGTTATCGAAATACTAAATAGACATAACCTTAAACCAAGAATAGCATTCAAACCAGAAAACATACCAGAATTTATGGTGTAAATACATCAATAATGATCAATTACAACCATATGTATATGTACTATATACTACAGTAGCGTTCAAGTAACTATATAGCTACATTACATACACATGGATATAGTTAGAGTACATCTTCGAAAAGTATGTCTACTGCAGTAATCTTTATATATAGGCGCACCCAGTTGGTAAGGATATTACACACTATTATGGATACTGTTGACGAAAATGATAATAAACATATACCTAGAGTTCAATAACAAGTTGGTTTTAGTAATACAGTAGCCATAGAGAAGAATGCTTAAGGAAATTCTACTGCTGAAACCCATATTTAAACTCTGAGGTTATACCTAGGTAATTCACCTAACTATAAGACACAATACAGGAGAAAGATAATACCTCTAACTATAGAGTCTCTGGTGGGTTATGATAATTATGAGGAGACAAATATTTAGAAAGATTATAAATATTGTTATTGAAGGTTATGCTGTTGGTAATGATGCTCTTGAACTCAGTATAAAGCCTATAAATAGCGAGATAGAGATAACCAATCTATGTATAGAGAACTCTGGTAAAAATGGTAATGGAACTAACTGTAGAAAGGTATTCTTATATGTAGATCCAACAGGATTTGGAAACATTACTCTTGATGCAATAAAGATGAGTAATAAAGACACAATTGATTTAAATGCTAACATAAAATTCTATACAAGAGAACAGTAGCTATCTAGCTATATCTACCAAATATATGAGATACATCTTCACGTAACATAAATAGATCCATATAAATTAAAACATTTTTTAATGATACATCTCCCCAAATCATTGCTCTCCTCTCTTGCTAGAAACTTGATCGAATTTCTCGAACCTGTTGAAACACCCACCCTAGATCGTGTATAGATCTTCTCTCGATATTTTCTTCATATAGTGCTTGAGCTATTAGCGGTAGAGCTATTGTTGCATCGACATATACTACCCTTTTTCTAGCTCTATAAGATACCTTTCCCCAGCTAACGGCTTCTTCTAGAGTAGCGCCAGACAATCCACCCCATTGAGGCGCATCTGTTGTTATCTGTACAACATATTCTAGTGGTTTGTAGCGTTCTTCGTTTTTCTCGCTTAGCTCGATAAGTGTTTGAGCGACTGTTACTAAATTGATGTAGTCTTTGGGTACTCCTCCACCGATGTATATAGCCGACATCTTTTTTGCTTTTCTACCTATCTCTACTATTTGATTGAAGTCTTTAACCATATCTAGAACTATATCATGACTCCTTTCCCTAGAGGCTAGAATAGCTGCAATACCGTAAGCACTATCAACTAATGCAGGTGAAAATACTGGTACACCTACTCTATAAGCAGCTGAAATGATACAGTCTATACCTCTTCTATCTAAGTATTCTCCAAAGAGATACAAGAATTCTGCTGTAGAATATCTTGATCCTCTGGGCAAGGTGTAGATGAACTCCTTTATCAAGTTCTCCATCTTTCGGTATGCAAGCTCATCTGCAAACACATCATAGAACCTATCTATCCTATATTTTAGAAGCTCGTAATCATCTACATACGGAGACCCTTTGTAGTAGCTAAAGCCCATAGCTTCGTATATATCTTCAGATATGTTTGCGCCTGTTGATACAACAACATCTACATATCTCTTTTCTATAAACCACTTAACTATCTTCCACATACCTGCTGTACTCATAGATCCAGCTAACCCTAGAAACACAACATTATCAGGATCTTTCAACATAGATACTATAATTTCATAAACTTCTCCTAGAGCTCTACCTTGATAAGCTGTATCGGCAAGATCATTAAGTAGTTCTCTTACGCTTCTATTCCTCAACTCAAATGTTTTCAGTTTCTCGATAAGATACGGATTTTCTGGAGATCTATTCATTTTATACACGTTGAAACAGTTCTAGTCAACCATTTCTATGTATACCCTAATAAATTTAGTAGATCTTGATCCACTATAATAGTCATCATTAATAATAGCAAGCTTCAGTACAATGTTAACCTGACCAGATATAGAGAGTGTTAACATAAAGTATCTATATCAAAAGTTACTAGGGATGAAGTCAATCTTAGTTAATCTATTATGTACTCTAGCTAGATAACATATTGTGTAAATATTATTAAAAGTTTAAATCAAGAGAACTACATGTATATACACAATATTGTACAACACTTCAACACTCATCAGTACTCTGAAGCATATAAGGCTTTGGGGAAGAGTATGTCTAGATTTAGATTATCTATATCTCGAACAAAAACAGGTAAAGAGATATATGATTGTGTTGTAGTTGGTGCTGGTCCAGCTGGACTTACATCAGCAATATATCTCGCTAGATTCGGCTTAAAGATTATTGTAGTGACTAGAGATGTTGGAGGTAAGATGGCTATAGCTCCTCTAGTAGATGATTATCCCGGTATTCCCGAGATACCTGGGATAAAGCTTGCTAATCTTTTTGAACAACATGTTAAAAAATTTGGTGTAGAGATTGTTGTAGGAGAGCCTATGGTGAACCTCAAGAGAGAGGGTGATATATGGTGTGTAGAGACAGTTAGTGGATCAACATTTTATGGGTATACTGTTATAGTAGCTATTGGATGTGAGAAAAAGAAGCTTGGAGTACCTGGAGAAGATAGATTTCTTGGTAGAGGGGTATCGTATTGTGCAGTCTGTGATGCACCTTTCTTTAAAGATAAGGTTGTGGCTGTTGTTGGTGGAGGTGATTCAGCACTTTCAAGCGCTCTTCATCTAGCGTCATATGCTAGAACCGTCTATATAATCCATAGAAGGAACATGTTTAGAGCTTTTCAAGCATATGTTGATAAAGTATTGAAAGAACCTAAGATAGAGGTGATAATGAACTCAAGGATTGTAGAAATACTTGGAAAAGATAAAGTTGAAGCCATAAGAATTAGAACAGATTCAGATGAAGAAAAGGTGCTGAAGGTTGATGGAGTCTTTATAGAGATAGGTTCTGAACCACCTAAACAACTTTTGGAAAAAATAGGTCTAGAACTCGATGATAAAGGATACATAGTGGTTAAACCAGATATGAGCACAAATCTTCCAGGTGTATTTGCAGCAGGAGATGTTACTGGAGGATCCCATAAGGTACGATTCGAGCAGATAATCGTGGCTGCAGCCGAAGGAGCTATAGCTGCAAACTCTGTTTACCACTATCTATTGTCGGTTAAGAAAGATTAAAATCAAGTGTGATTTAAATCTTTAAAGTATATAGGTTTACCTTTCGCAGCATTTAAGTCGATAGAGAAGGTATGTATTGATGTATCTTGATTCAGTATCTGAACCAATACTATTGGTTTTAATCAATGGATCCATAGTTATGGGGGCAACATCTCTAGGATCGTTAACAGCTTTCTTTGGATATAAACTTTCTGACAGATATCTCGATCTAAGTCTAGGATTTGCTGCAGGAATCATGATTGTTGCCAGCTTCAGTAGCCTGATAATGCCTGCAATAGATGAGGGCTTATATATTGATGTAGGTCTCGGCATAGCTCTAGGAATACTATTGATATTATTGCTAGATAAAGTTCTACCTCATGAGCATGAAAGTGTGGGATATGAAGGTCTAGAACGTTTCAGGGAAAAAATACGCAAAGCATGGTTAGTAGCTCTAGCCATGATTATCCACAACATACCTGAAGGACTTGCAGTAGGTGTAGCAACAATCTATAGCCCTTACTTAGGATTGGCAACAGCTATAGCTATAGGGCTTCAAGATGTAGTTGAGGGTATGGCTACATCACTACCTTTAGCCTCTGCTGAAGGAAAACGTCTTAAAGCTGTAGCCATAGGCATTATGAGTGGTGTGATTGAGTTACTAGCCACATTTGGTGGAGCAGCTCTAGCTACATTGAGTAGAATATTCCTGGGTATAGGTATGGGGCTAGCTGCAGGAGCTATGATATATGTTGTAGTAGAAGAGATACTTCCAGAGATATTCCATAGACAAGCAAGAAATAGAAGAATAGCCACACTAGGGTTCATCATAGGGTTCTATGCAATGCTATACCTAGATATACTAATACATTAGCCAAATCACTAAATAAAGATAGCAATTTAGAACACCTGGGGAGAAGCTGGAGCTAATTCTCCACAGATCTTGAGAATAATGTTCAAAAATCTATAGAATACGATATACAGAACACGTAGCTACATATATACTCGGGTAAACGTTGGCTGTATACATACCCTAGGCTATTACATTAAGATTCCATACATATAGACATCCTAGATAGTTACTCAGTATCATCACAAGACATTATATAGCAATCAAATCAGATATAGAGCATGCTATATGTAGAGTATTGCTCTACATCTACCTATTACCTATGACAAATTTCGGAGGCTCTATCCATTCTGATCTACATCTAGGACATCTCGATGGCTTTCTAGGTCTATCAAGTTCAGAAAACACATAGCCACATTTTCTACATCTTGCAGGTAGCATGAGCAATAGCTTTTTATTTCCACTTTGTCGTCTAACGGTTTTCGCTATATGCACCAAATGTTCATAAACATCGTAAACATCTATCCCCATAATCTGTGCAATCTCTTCTGCAGATAATGGGGCTTCTGTTGCTTCTAAAAGCTTCATTATCCTCTGTCTAATACTCCCCAAATATTCGTCTCCAAAATACACCTCATAACCACCCTAAAGAGATGAAAGGGAGATAGGATTTGATCTAGTGGATTCAACACTCTGTGAAACCAAGCACTCTACACCATTCACGAATTATTTCTTCTTCTGCCCTCTCTTGCTCAATGAGTTGATGTTCAGCATAATTAGGTTTCCTGGATCCTTTATCGAGGCTCATTTGAATATATTCAACAGCCTTTCTAGTTGGATGAGAAACTATATTGATGTAAGCTCTAGCAATAGCTGCTACAGTTGCCTCATGTAGAACAATGACCTGGTCCTTCAAAACAAGAATCAACCTCATATGTCTATGGTTCGGCGGAATAAAACCTACAACCTTAACAACATCACTATTCCTATACACCTTCACATCAGTAGATACAGACATAACAACTCACTACTCAGTCCTTTCTTAAACAAGTTTATAGCTGATTAATATCTGATAGCTCTAGATCAAATATGGTGTTAATACCTTATGAAGATTTATTAATTATACCAGAATTATGTATAGAGTTGTTTGTAGGTGGTATAGAAAGAAATAACCACATCTCTATTCATTGTAACTATATTGATTCGGTATATGGATAAGAGGCATGGTTTCCTAATATATATTATATTCTCTGTAAGACAAGGAAATAAAGACTAAATCAATTAAAGAACATTGGTTTAAATAATGTTGATGTAGAGAATTTGATTAATTGTTAGTGGGTGTTATCCATATACTTCCTAATGTTGTTAGAGTATGTAGTATGTTTAGAGAAATCAAGGAATTAGATTAAAACATTTGATATATTAAGAGATTTCGGAAATTTTTAATAAGTTCTTTTATATTGATCAACAGATTATGTTCTTTAGATTTTCGAGGGTAGAGATTTAGTTAAAATCAGTATTCGAGAGCATTGGATATACATTAAATCATATTCTAGAGTTATTCGATGTTTGTTATCTGAGTGATTGAAGGTTTTGTTGATGTAGATGGGTTTTGAAGTATGGTTATGTTTTGTAGAGGTCTTTGATCGATTTTCATGATGATGGGTATTTGTGTTTGATTTCTCTAGTTTAATGATCTTTATTAGAAGTAGTGATTGTGGTTAAGTGTGTTTGTTCTGATTTTCTCGAGATAAGTAGCATTACCAAACTCTTGATTAATCATATATACTCTATGGGTGTGTATAGATAGATTAAGGTCTAGTTCGCTATTATTGGTTTGCTAGATCAGTTAATGTATATGTGTGGGTGGTTTAAATGGATAGATATAGATCTAGGGTAGTGATTACAGCTCCTATACACAATATATGTATTGATATACTTAAGCAGAGAGCTGATGTATATGTTTATGAAAAGCCATTGTTGAATGAGGAAGAGATTATTGAAGTAGTTAAAGAAATTAATCCGGATGCCATTGTAGCTGTTCGCGGTATTGAGAAGATAACTAGAAGGGTTTTTGAAGCATGTAGTAATCTGAAAATTGTTGCTAGAAATGGTGTAGGTTATGACAGTATAGATGTTGCAGCAGCTACTGAGTATGGTGTGTGGGTAACAATAACTCCTGTTAAAGAGCTTTTTCAAGCTGTAGCTGAACATGCTGTTGCATTGATCCTGTGTTTAGCTAGAAAGATATGTTTAGCGGATAGACGTGTTAGAGAAGGTGGGTGGATAGATGAGGATCTTTTGGGTATAGGTTTAGAGAAGAAGGTTGTAGGGATTGTTGGTTTAGGTAGGATAGGTGTTGAAATAGCTAGAAAGGTTAAAGGGCTTGGTATAAATGTGATATATTTCGATATAGCTAGAAAAGAGGATCTTGAGTCAAGTCTAGGTATTGTTTATTCAGATCTACATACATTATTAAGAGAATCAGATTTCGTCGTTCTATCAGTTCCATTAACAGAAAAAACAAGAGGAATAATAGGCGAATATGAGCTCAGATTGATGAAACCTACAGCTTATGTAATCAATATAGCTAGAGGTGCTGTAATCGATTATCCAGCTTTACTGAAAGCGCTAAAAGAGAGATGGATAGCAGGTGCAGCTCTAGATGTATTTCCTATAGAACCTGTACCTAGAGATGACGAAATCCTGAAGCTAGATAACGTTATACTAACACCACACATAGCTTGGTTTACAGAAGAAGCCAGAATAGCTATGGCTAAAACAGTTGCAGAAGAAGTTGTAAGAGTGCTTAGTTGTGGTGAACCGCTCTATCCTGTAAATCCTGAGGTAAAGGACAAGGCTAAGACTAAATGCCGCTCTCTACGTAATCTAGATGCCTCTTCTTGATGTAGTCTAGAAGCGTTTTAGTATCTCTTTTGTTACTCTCTTTACCGATGGATCCATACATTAAGTCTCTTATATACTTCAAATCACTTGTCAGTATCTCTCGTAGAGAAGGGTTATAGAGCGCTGCTGCAGGATGTATTGTAGGTATTACTGAGACATCTAAACCCAACAGATTTACTGAATAGACTCTGCCCCTCATTCTCATAATACCTTCCCACTCAATACTACACATCGAGAACACCTTCTTACCAGCGATATTCCCCAATGTTACTACAATCTTAGGCTTGAGCATAACTATCTGAGACTCTAGATATATACTGCAATTCTCTATCTCATCATCTCTCGGCTCTCTATTCTGTGGAGGTCTACACTTAACAACATTAGTTATATAGGTTTGTTCACGTCTAATACCCAAGCTCTCTAAAACCATAGTGAGTAAACGACCTGCTGCACCAACAAAAGGTCTTCCAAGTTCATCTTCTGTAGCTCCTGGAGCTTCTCCTATAAGCATTACTGAAGCATTTCTAGAACCTTCGCCAGGTACAGCGTTTTTCCTGTATCTATGTAGAATACATCTACTACAGCTCCTTATACTAGATTCAAGTTCTTCCCAAGACTTAAACCGATTCGTGGAGACTCACCACATCTGTCTAGTATATCAATATTCTATGGCGCACTACTAGATGTGTAATAAACACAATAACATTTATATTTTATAGCTATATGTACAAGATCTGAAAGTGTATAGTCTGGTGGAACTCTATGGGTCTCAAGCATAAAAAGTATATCTATGTAGCTAGAGCAGATGGATATTATGTAAAGATTAGAGTACTGAAGAGTAGAACTGACGAAGAATCTAGATACATAGTGGTGGGTCCAAAAGTTAGAGAACCTCCATTAAATGCTCAAGTTATTAGGGAAGACCAGCTACCAGATAAAGTAAAAATGGAACTTTATACAGTATAGGGTAATAGAGTAGTAGAGCTAGATGATGATGTCGACGTAAACGGATTGATGACGAAGGGTCGATACTCTGACAAAAATAGTAGTGATCATTAGTATGAGAATCAGAGTTAGGTAGCCTTAGATGCTCTATAGACTTTAAGAGATGCTGAAGGTATGTCGGGACTCAAGATACAGTACCTTTCTAAAAAAACTGTAAAGAGTATTCTGACGTTTCTTGAAAATAGAAAAGACATAGATCCGATTTTCTTGGAAATAATTAGGGAGCATGAAGAAGTTAAGATAGTTATAAGCAGTAGGTTTGAAATAATAGTATTTGATTCAATACCAGCGTTATTTAGGAAGCTAGATAGAGGCATCTATATACCAACACTATATGTACTGAATATGCTATACAGTAGCAAAAAGATTGTTATTGTACCAAGTGTAACAACAGATGAAGGTGCTATAGCTCCTTTGAAAAGAGGAGCAGACTTAATGATACCTGGTATAAAGAAGATAAACAAGAGCTTTAGCAAAGGAGATATAGTGGCTATAATGGAGCCTGGAGAAAGATATATCGTAGCAGTAGGTATAGCTCTAGTTAATTCCATAGATGTAGCTCCTAATACAAAGGGTAGAGGTATAGAAAATCTATCACATATAGATGACGAGATATGGTCAACATCTCTACATATAGTTAAGGCGCTTTCTAGATAACATTAGGTCTCTTAACTCTAAACAAATTCTCATCGCTTCTACTGTATATAGATATAAAGGTGTTCTCATAAACTACCTCAATCCTAATGATATACTCATAGTTCCTAAAGTCGATCACAGCTATACCGAGATTCTCGATAATGTTGCCAATATATCTTAGTAAGGAAGAACAGGAGTCAATAATGTTGCCACGCTTTCTACATCTTCCTATAGCTTTTATTGGGAGTCTATATCCCTTCAATAGAATAGCATCTACAACACTTCTCGCTATATATTCATAACCTGTAGAACATGTAAAATCAATAGGTATTATCCAATAGCCTCTAATATTTCTAGAGACTATATACCTAACAACAGTATATACATTGAGCTGCTTCTCCATATATACTATGACAAAACCTTTATCAGAGAACCATAAACATCTAGCCTCAATACCATAACTAAATAGTATGTCTAATACATCATTACATACACCTTCCTCATTACCGATATCACATGTAATCATTATTCTGGGTTCAGCAACCTTGACATCTATCACAATTCAACACGCTCGTACCTCATCATCACCCAATAGGTAAATAAACATTTAACCCCTAAAAACTGGTTAATATAATTTCGGGAAACAAGTAGTGCGGGGGTGCCCGAGCTAGGTCAAAGGGGGCGGGCTTAAGACCCGCTGGCGTAGGCCTGCGTGGGTTCAAATCCCACCCCCCGCATTATCAACTTGATGTCTAATAATTATTACTATACATGGTTGTGAAGATTTAACAAGATGTATATCGTATGGATTATGTAGATTTATGATCAAGATTCTCATGAACATTCTGATGACCTGTTCTAATAATATTTTTCATATACATTTATATTGGTTCCTAAAGCAAGGGCTCTAGTATACATGTTATTGGGAGAACTGTATGGGAAAAAGTGTTGTACTTTTTGCTCCAGCTCAACTTGAGCAACTAGATGAAAAGTATAGTTTGCCTTTCAAATTCAGAAATCTGTTGAAGAATTCATCGTTAAGTAGCATTATAGAGCCAGGCAACATTGTCGCAATAAAGTTGCATGTAGGTGATATGTCTCATGGAGGTTTTAGAACCATTAGGACAATATTCATTAAAATACTTGTTGATTATGTTAAAAGTGTCGGTGGAGTACCATTTCTAACAGATACATGGGGTCTTAATCACGTTATAGTTGGTATAGAGAATGGATATGGCTATGAAGCTGTTGGAGCACCATTAATACCTGTCTCGGGTATAAAGGAACATGATGTTGTAAAGGTTTACGTACCTAACCCATTAAGATTGAACGAGGTAGAAGTTGGTGGAAGTGCATACTATGCAGATGTCATTATAAACTTTGCTCATAGCAAAGGTCATCCAGCCTCGGGCTATGGTGGAGCCATAAAGAACATAGCTATGGGTTGCACAGGACCTAATACGCGAAGAGAAATACATAATCTCGAGCAACTCGATAACGATGGTAGAGCATTTCAAGAGGCATTAGTTGATGCATTCCATGGTGTTATCCTTAACAAGCCTAAGAAAGTGTTCCACATAAATTACGTACTCGATGTAACACCTACATGTGATTGTGCCCCATGGTCAGATATACCTATAGTTCCTGATATAGGGATACTTGCCTCAGAGGATGTTGTAGCTCTAGAGAAAGCAACACTAGATATGATTAATGAAGCACCTATTGTTCCTAGATCTATAGCTGAGAAAGCAGATATAAAACCAAGAGAAAATAAGTTCTTTAAACTGCATGCCAAAGATCCATATATTCAGGTGGAGGCTGGTTATAGAAAGGGTTTAGGACGTCTTGATTATGAGATAGTTATGGTGTAGATATCTTGAGGCAAAAAGTATGGGTAGATCAAACAAAATGTATTGGATGTGGCAAATGTGTTGCTGTATGTACAAATAATGTATTCAAAATTGTTAACAAAAAATCTATTGCTATAAATCCTGAAAACTGTGTTACATGTAGAGCCTGTACAACTAATTGCCCTACGGGGGCAGTATCTTTAGCACCACGTGATGTATATGCTGCATACGCTAGATTCTATAAGAAGAATTAGACATCTGAATATTGGATCAATTATTTATATCGTTATCGAAAAACAGTAAATATATGATCGATACAGAGAGTTGCTATGTAATGTAGTGTCTTCGATAACGATAACCGAGAATAATTCTATGTACTTACTTGTTAATGACTTTTTGTTCTAGATAACTCTTTACAATTTCCTGTAGTTTTGCTATAATCTTTCTCTTGTCCTCCATTAAAACAACATCACTATAACCATATGCAATCATGTTGTGTGCAAATGGGCTAGGCGCGTAACGACTAAAGGTATATGCTATCTTTATTTCTCCAGAGTGTATCTTCCTAATAACTTCTTTAGCATGCGTAAGATCCATAAAATCTTCCAGTATTTCTCTATATGTTTCTTCGATTATAGGAAACTTGTGGTACTTTTCTACAACTTCTATAAGTTTTTCAGCATTTATCTGCCTTCTGGCTAGAGCTACATCAACACCTTTGTATCTTCTGAGAAGCATGAAGGCTCTTTCAGCACAATGTCTAAATCTCTTCTTAAAGAGTTCTGTATTCCTGATAGCTTTTCTAGCTATTTCCTCAACTAGATCTTCTGTGACCTCTCTTATGATATCATCGATAAGTTCCTTCAACATGCTATCAGCTATAGTTATATTCTTTAGTGTTAGTATAAATCCATTGTCTGTTACAGTTATTCTAACATTTTCCCCAAGTTTCTTGCTGAGCATGTATGCATAAACTCTCGAAAGAACATCATTAACTCTTCTGCCAAATAGTGCATGAAATATTATATTTATAGACTTCAACTCTAAATCTCTCCACACCTCTATAACAATAAGTTCATCAGAGGGAATCTTCCCCATATACTGTAGCTGTTGATAGACATAGTCATAGATATATTCAGCAGCATGTCTCTCTAGATCATACTCTTTAACAAGAATCTCGATAACCTTCTCTCTAGGGAGACGTTCTATCAGTATTGCTAGATTTCTCCTAAACCTACCTACCTCAAGTGCTGAATCATAAGAAAGCGGTAGCATTTCGGAAAACCATGTTGGTACAGTAGGTTTTTCTCCTTCAGCTGGTGATACATATATATGTGTTGGATGAATTGCTAAAACTCTATACGTATTACCTCCTAATACGAATATGTCTCCAGGATTAAGTATCTCTACAAAACCTTCTTCAAGATCTCCAACATATTTCTTTCTATTCTCTTCATATGATATTACGGGTATTTTAGCTTCATCAGGTATAACACCAACATTAAGTTGGTATATCATTCTTGCACCTTTTCTTCTACCAACGATTTTCGTTTCTTCATCAAACCTAATCTTTGAGTATACATTATAGTCCTCTAGACCGGGATATCTACCAGCTAAGTATCTTATAACACTCATGAGCTCTTCTTCAGTTAACCCTCTATAGGGATACGCTCTTTTAACGATGTCCAGAATTTCTTGAATAGACCTAGGTTTCTCAAGAGACATACCAACTATGTGTTGTACCAATACATCTAGTGGTTTTAAAGGTATCTTTACATTGTCTATCTTTCTCTCTCTCGCTAATTTAGCTAGTACTGTGCACTCTATAAGATCATCTCTATCAACAACAACTATGACACCCCTACTTACAGCATAAGCATTATGTCCCGCTCTTCCAACTCTTTGCAGAAGTCTAGTAACACTTTTTGGACTACTTAAAAGAGTCACTAAATCGATATAACCTATGTCTATACCTAGTTCAAGACTTGTAGAAGATACAACAACCTTTAGTTCTCCTCTCTTTAGCTTATCTTCTACCTCAAGTCTTACCTCTCTACTGAGGCTACTGTGATGAGCTTCAATGCTATCTACATTAAATACTCCATTGCTACTCAATATCTTCTTAAGTTTATAGACAACTCTCTCCGTAGCGCTACGGGTATTCGTGAAGATAAGTGTTGTACGATTACTGAGGACAAGGTTTGTCAAAATATCGTATATAGCTTCATTTAGAACTGAGGCAGGTGTGTATACTAGATCCATTTTGGGACATAGGACATCTATGTCTATAGGTTTTGCGAATCTAGCATCAACAATAACTACTGGTCTAGGTTCACCATTACTATTGAATCCGGTTAAGAATCTAGCCACCTCTTCTAAAGGTGATATAGTTGCGCTTAACCCTATTCTCTGAAACTCATTATCTGTAAGATCTACGAGTCGTTCAAGTGATAACGCTAAATGTGATCCACGTTTATTACCAGCTAATTCATGTATCTCATCAATTATGACCCATTTAACGTTTCTTAGTTTTTCTCTAAATTTTGGAGCATTAAGTGTTAGAGCAAGACTTTCGGGTGTAGTAATCAGTATATGTGGTGGTTCTCGAAGCATTTTGGCTTTCTCATTAGGAAGGGTATCACTAGTTCTAACACCAACTCTTAAGCTAACATCTCTATTGTACCACTTCCTTATGTACTCATTAATATTTGTGATAGGGACTATAAGGTTCTTCTTCATATCATTATTCAAGGCCCTCAATGGAGATACATAGAGAGCATAGACATGATCTTCGATTTCATCATTAAGTGCATACCTAATTAAATCATCTATTATGGGTATGAATGCTGCTAAAGTTTTGCCTGTACCCGTAGGACTTGAGATAAGTACATTATGTCCTTGCTTTATGTAGGGTATAGCCATTTTCTGAGGTGGAGTTAAAGATCCGTAATGTTCCTTAAACCATGTTGCTATAGGTTCAAGCAGAAAACTAAGTACGTATTTATCATCAAATTCTTTGGCATAAACTATATCTTTTCCAGTACTAGATTCTTTAGACATTATCAACACTGTGTTTCGGCATACTAGCCATATAATCTCTATAAAAATGATTACTTGTAGTTACCTGCTAAAAAATGTACCTCTGATAAAATCGAAGTTCAGAGTGTATGTAGGTGTGAAAGTGCTTTCCTGATATTCTGTGGTAGAGACATATAATCTATTTCTTCTGCTTTTGCTGTATCGTAGGACCATTCTTTTTCTTCTTCCTCTTTTGTTACATACTTATGTTGAAGAGTCTGTAGAGGTACTACAAATAATTTTCCATCAGATGTCCTACACAACTCTACAATAATTTTCTTTGAACCTTTCCTAACTATATACACCTTTTCTGTTGTTATGCTAATCATTAGGTAACACCTTTCCACAAAGTTACTTATTCTCACCTTTTAAGCTATTAATAAGATCTTGAGGAATCTCGAAAAAATGTTTAGCGACATCAATTACGTATCTTGTTGATGGTAATGTATGTGGAATTCCTATATCGAGAGCTATCATGTTCTTAACCATATTCAGACTAGTTTTATTCTTGATCTCATTTTCAGATATCTTTTTACCTACTTCGTAAGCTATAACAAACCTTGTGAAACGTTTTATAGTCTCTTCTAAGGGTCTTAACACTACATACGTCTTCTTCAGTAACTCAAAGAATGATGATCTATCTATAAAACCAAAATAATACATAGTGAAGATGTATCTAAGTAATCTTGCTACAAGCTTATCATCTAAAATTTTGCATATTCCTGGATACTCTTTACAGAGCTGATCATAACTTTCAACATTTTTTACTATATCTACTACTTTTTCGAGCATAACCTCTATAGAGAAGATGTTTTCGATAGCTTCTTTAGCAAGCTCTTCATTTATTGCTAAACCAAACTTCCCAATTATATATAGAGACGCCATATCTTTATCATATAAATCTGGAGAAGTACTAGAACCTCTTATAGGTTCGATGCCCATCTCTTCATAGCTTTTCTTTAATATTTCTACAGCTTGTTCTCTAGTTGATATATTCTCCTTAACTATTCTACTCCACGCATTAACTATAACAGCTACTCTTTTCCTCTTAATATTCATTATACCACCTAGCACATACATGCACTCTCTATTTAAGTCGATTAAGATTAGGTATATAAACAGATATAAAGATTATTGACTATGAATTGAGGTTATAGAATGAATCTAAATGTAGATATAGTGATTACTACAGATAGATCTATGATGACGAATCACCATAGAAAAGAGTTCCTAGGATTCATAGCTACAGCACCTCCTATTGTCTTTCCTGAATCATTATGGATGTATATATGTTGTCCAAAGCCAAAAGTGGATAGATATGGACGACCCATAGAAGCACCTTATGGATTAAGAAAGATAGAAGCAGCACTTCAAGATGCTGGATTTAATGCATATATAATAGATCCTGATTATCTGAATAAATATGTAGACCAAGCCAAGATACTGATGATAGGCCATCATGATTATTTTGCTTATGGTCCTCCAAGTTCTGAATGGTGGCTTATAACAAAGAAAGAACCAATCAATAGAAGAAGCTTCTTCAAGTTAATGGAGAATGAAGCAGTTAGAGTTATGAAGAAGAAAGGTGTGAAAATTGTTGTAGGTGGTCCTGCGGCATGGCAATGGTTATGGGAACCTGAGCTCGTGGAGAAGTGGGGTATTGATGTTATTGTTGAAGGTGAGGCCGATAAATTGATTGTCGATATAGCTAAGAAAATTATGGATGGTGAACCAGTGCCTAGGTATATATCTATAGGGGCAAAAGAATCTCCAAGTATTGATGAAATACCTCTGATAAAGGCTCCAAGTGTTAACGGTCTTGTAGAGATAACAAGAGGTTGTCCGAGAGGATGCAAATTCTGTAGTGTGACACTTAGACCTTTGAGACACATACCTATAGAGAGAATATTGAAGGAAATAGAGGTTAATATTTCTCATGGAATAGATCATACAATTCTCCATAGTGAAGATGTTGTACTCTACGGAGCACTAGGAATAGAACCTAATCCTGATGCATTAATAAAACTCCATGAAGAAGTTGTGAAAAAAACTAAGACGTTAGCGTGGGCTCACGCCTCTTTAGCAGCTATAGCTGTTGCTCAAAGGAAACACAAGCTAATAACTAGAGTTACAGAAACAATTTACTCTAACCTCAATCAAAATTACTTAGGTGTTGAAGTAGGGATAGAGACAGGATCGCCAAGACTTGCACAAATAATTATGCCCGCAAAAGCTATGCCATTTAAACCAACTGACTGGCCCAACGTAGTTGAAGAAGCGTTTTCGATCATGCATGACCATAACATAATACCTGCAGCAACGTTTATTCTAGGATTTCCTGGAGAAGAACCTGAAGATGTTGTTAAAACAATAGAGTTGTTAGAAAGACTAAAGAACTATAGAAGCGTTATCGTTCCCATGATATTTGTACCCATGGGTGCTCTAAAGAGTTCTGAAGGCGGTATCACCGGTCTTAATTTTACTCATGAGCATGCTGAAGCGATGAAGATAGCATTTTGGCATACTGTTAGATGGGCTGAGGATATAATCAATAGATACTATCTATCGAAAGCATACCTTATGCCTGTGAGAGCATTATTGAAGTTGTTTTTGATATATGCTAAAAAGAAAATGAAGGAATTAGAGAAAGGATTTATATCTCGTTTAGAGAGTATAAATATTTCACTATCTCGTTCCTCAGATAGTTCAGTAGCTCTTGAAATGGTATGCAGAAACTAGAAGAATGTTCAGCTGAAGTGTTTTACAGTTAATAACTGTAAACAAGCTATATTTATTCTTAGTGATGCTAGTGGTATCAACGATAAAGTCTAAGGTGTTACTTAGTATAGCCATACTCAGAGAGCTAAACAATAAAGTCAACTACTATAAGTCTGTTGTCAATAAAAATATTGCTCAGTACAACGAATATATAGCTAAAACATCCAAGATACTTCCTGAGAAAACAAGAAATGTAGAAAGAGAGATAGAGTCTCTCAAGATACTGCATAAACACCTAGATTGTGTCTCCATATTTTTAGAGAGCATTATACTAAGACTTGAGACACTCACAATATCAGGTAATGCTGTTGCAGCAGCAGTAGCACTAAAAGACGTAATCAAGATACTCAAAAAGAATATGAAATATGGTCCACCGATACTTTCAGTTCTTGTAGATAGATTGAATGATATCTCGAAAAGCATTATTCTAGAAATAGAAAATAGTATAGAAATGAAAGGAATGTCAGTAAAAGTGTCTTCAGAAGCTCTAAAGATAATTGAGGAAGCGAAAAAAATCTCCGGAATAGAATAGCTTTATTTATCGCTCACACCTTTTATGTAGAGAAACAGTCTAGCAGTTCTCATAGGCAACGATACCTCAACAATTTGCACAGGTTTCCATCCAGGTATCTCGAAATCTAATGTGACAACCCTGGTACCAGGAACAAGTTCACTTTCCAGCTTAGGCTTAAGAGCCTTGTTAACAGATGTAAGTAAGTACATATAGACAACGGTAGCATCTGACAAAGAAACTTTAAAGAAATCATTATTAATAAACTCTATTCTATCTATAACATTCTCTAGCTTTGCATTGCCCTTGGCCTTCTCTATAAGTGTTGGATTCAACTCTATACATATTCCTTTCTTGGCTCCTTCCTTCAAAGCCCTTATAACAACTCTACCATCACCACATCCAAGATCATAGAATACATCATCATTTTTCACATTAGCTAACCTCATTATTATATCTAAAAGTTCTTCTCGTGTTGGAACCCAAGGCACTCTTATAGTTCCATACGATTCCCATGACAACTCTTAACACCACTTAATGTTCAATCAGCAGCATCCTCACTAATTTAAATCTTGTTCTACTTAAAAGTTTAACGATAAAGGTATGTGTAGAAGTGTCACTAAATATGGTAATTATTAAAAAGTTTGATGTAGTATTTCGTTAATTTTTGTATTTAGTGAAACTTGTCATAAGGAATAACTTAACACATATACTGTCTTAGGTTTTATTGTACTTCTATCTATAGATATAGAACTAGATTCAATTCTATTTATAATCCAATCCTTTGGAGCTTGCTTTAGAAAATCATCCACAGGTTTTAGTGGAAGTTCTAAACCTTGTATCCAGTAATGCATAGGAATAACGATATTCGGATCCAGAACCTCTATCACTTTCCAGGCCTCTTTACCATCTATAGTGAAAACCCCTCCAACAGGTACCATAATTATATCAATAGGCTTGAGTTTAGAGGCTATATCTCCATTAAAAGTATGACCTAGGTCACCTAAATGAAGAATAGATATATCATCTACTACAACTTTATACAGAACGTTTCTTCCTCTTCTCTTCCCTTTATCTTTATCGTGATACGTCTCTATACCCATTATCTTAATATTGTCAACAATTTTTTCACCAACACTCATAGAGAATACTTTAGCACCAGGTTTTGCAACAACAGCATAAGCGTTATGATCAAAATGCTCATGTGTTATAAGAACTATATCGGCTAAAACCTGTGGAGTCTTTAGACCGAGGCTTTTTCCATCATGAGGATCTATAACTATAACCACTCCATTAGATGCTACAATCTCAAAACATGCATGTCCATGCCACCTTACAGTAATCATTATATACACCCATTTTTTAACTATATAAAGCAACTAACAATATTAAAACTTTTTATATTTTTAGAGTATAGCTTTGCTAGAGTTTAGTTAATATCGGTTTTAGAGTCAAACCAGTAAAATGTTGATTGAAGGGTGAGATCCATGTATTTTGATCAAGATGTAGGAGGATCCCAGGAAAATACTAAAATTGATAAAAGATTTAATGTTAGACAGGCTATATATGATAATGAAGCTAAGATTAGACAAGCACTAATGATATTAACGAGAATAATGAATGATCCATCAATTCCTAGAAATATTAGAAGAGCAGCTATGTTTGCTATAAGAGCTTTAAATGAAAAACAACTTTCACCTGGTGTACGTGCAGCTAATGCTGTTGGTATACTTGATGAAGTGGGTCAAGATCCCAATATGCCTTTGCATGCAAGAACGTTGTTATGGTCTGCTATCTCAATTCTTGAAACTGTTAAAGATTAAGTGTGGAAGCAATGACATATACATACAGAGTTAGGGGGCCTTATTCAACAGCTATTGCTAAAATAATTATAGACTCAGGTCATAAACTTGTTGATCTTTCTGAACAACTAGCTCAAAGATTTTCTCTACCGCCGAGAAGAGAAGAAGTACCACATGCAACTGTTAAGACTAGCAATGATGATCCAAGTACCATAGTTATAGTCGGTTTAAGTAAGGCTGTAGAAGAGTTATTCAACATTATAATATCTACTGTTCCATACATAGGTAGCGAAATAAATAGATATGGACCTTATACAACAGTTGTAGCACAAGTAAAAGGTTTTAAGGATAATCAATGTATTGCTACGTTTAATGATATGATGCTTATGGTTCAAAACTATAGACATTGTGTAGAAGGCGAACCAGTGGTTGTGCATATTGTGAAACCTGCAGTATCATCGAATAGAACTGCTATAGCTTTTCCAGGAGTCTCTATATTAAAAGATACTTTAGTATTACTTGATGATGGTATGAGTAAGGTTTTCTTTAGTGAACATATAAGAGATCCAGAAAGAAGGTCTACACTTTTAACTTTATCGAATCATATACTCAGGATGGGTTACAGCATAAGATGGAGAAGTTCAGCTAAATCAGCAGAACTTGAGAAAATTGCCAAAGATTTAGAAGAAGCTTTACAAACATTACAAAATCTGGATGTCAAGAAGTATAGTGTTGGTGATGTTGTTATTGAAGGTGAGGCTATAGCATTCATTAGGTTATCAAGACCTTCGAAAGAGTATTTAGACACTATAAGAGATAGAGTAGTATCGACAGCCTTAGGTCATCATATAGCAAGATCCTGTAGGAATAACGGTTTTGTTGATATAATTGACAGAATGTCTAATTATCTTGATAAAGAGTCTCTATATAGAGCATTTAGGTACGCCATAGCTGACAATACTCTTGGGAAAATATTCAAGATTATCCATAGAAAGTTTACCGGAGAAAAAATAGAATTAAACGGTCTAGAGATAATAAACGTAGTAGATACACAATTAGGTAAAGTCGTCATAGGTAGAAGATTCATTAAGACTGCAGGGATTTATGATGGACTAGATGTACCTAAAGAGCGTGGCGATGTAGCAATAACATTGATACCCATAGATGAATGGTTTATAGTACATAGATATATAGGTATTAATGGAAACGAGAAAGGGATCTATATAAATATTAATACACCTCCAGAAATATGTATAGAGAATAGGACAATAAGCTACATAGATCTTCATGTGGATATAGTATATAGAGATGGTAAACTGAATATAATTGATTACAATGAATTTGAGAACACATTAAGAAAAGGAATTGTTAGTAAAGATTTTGAAGAGAAAGTAAATGAAGTTATAAAATATGTAGAAAATAGTATGGAAGTAATAATAGGTGTAGCTAAAAAAGTAGTCTAATTTCTTATTGAATTTCCTTTTGACTAGATCCCATTTCTCTTAACAATCTAAGTGTAACTATTTCAGCTATTTCAGCAGCCTCATATACTGCTACCATAGCTTCATGCGATACAGCCAAAACACCTGTGACATCTATACATTCTGAAGCTGAGGATAAGATCTCGTTTGATAGTTCTTCACGCTGTATCAATACTTTCATAGCTTGCTGCATATTATGCATTATTAGAGAATTTATAGCCTTAGAAACATAGGACGATACCTTTGCAAATATATCCTTGAAGTTCTGACGACATTTCTCGTATTTAACTATATTCAGCCCTGTTTTAAGAAATGTGTTTGAAACACGATCAAGAGTATCACCTATATGTTCTAGACTTTTTATGATTATAGCATATTCAAGTGCTGTAACTGGATCTCTAAATGATGTTCTCTTTATCGTTCTCATGCCTAGGAAATGGAATCTATCAAGATCATCATCTACTTTTATTATCTCTTTAAGTTTCTCAATATTGCCTGACTCAAAATAGTCTATAAGCATGTCAAACATAGTGCTTATAGTGGTTCTCATAGAGATTAAGATATCGTTTAAATCGGTATTGAGTTCATCAACAGAAACTTTGATTCTAAATATATCGCCATTCATAGCTATAGAGCCTGGCAACCTCATAGCTATTCTATAGAAGACTTCTCTAGCGATACTCCTAGGAACATCTATTGATATAATATCGTATCCCTCTATATAGCTAGCAACAATAAGTCTTTCAAGTTGGTTCATATCATCATGTTTTAAAGTAATCATGTTAGCTATTCTAGGTTGAGTAATTGTCAAAGGTCTAACTAGAAGATAGCCTGGACCCATAGTTACTTCTACTGAAGAACCTATATCGACGTTGAGAAAGTTTAGCCATTCTTTTGGTATCGTTATACCTACACTTCTTTCCCCAATTCTAATAATCTTTCTCACATTTATCGACTGTTCCATGGTATCACTCTAGTTGAAGTTAGGTGATATAGATTACACTCAGACATAGCGAGTTATATGAGTGTGACTCCCAGTATTTATTTCTAAATGGTTCCTTCAACAAATCATGACATTTATTTAGCAAAGAAAGAGTCTAATCTTTATATACGAAATACATATCTTTATTTTGATAAACTTTAGGACAAGGGTATCAGATATGATTAAAACAATATTAATAGTAATAGATGGAGCTACAGATGGCATTAGATTCAGACCTACGTCTCTAGAATTAGCCTATACACCAGGTCTTGACACTCTAGCGCAATATGCTGTTGGTGGATGTTTCCATCCAATAGATCCTGGTACACCACCAGAGAGTGATGCTGCAGTATTCTCTATACTGGGGTATGATCCGAAGAATATAAATATTGGTAGAGGTATTCTTGAAGCGTTAGGTGTTGGTATAGAGATTAGAGAAGGTTATGAAGTAGCTTTTAGAGCCAACTTTGCTACTATCGATCCCTCTACACTACGAATCTTAGATAGAAGAGTTGGTAGAAATCTTTCTTCAGAAGAAGCAAAAGAATTAGCTAAGGCTTTAGATGGTATGGAGCTTGGAGTATATGATGGATATGCAAAAGTTGTAGCTACAATAGGTCATAGAGCTGTTGTGATCATAGGTAGCAGAAGTAAAAAGTTGAGTGCCAATGTATCTAATACTGATCCAGCATATGAAAGAGAAGGAAGGATTTCGGTAGCTCTGAAGAGCTTCGATCCTACTGTATCACCTTGTAGACCACTTGATGATTCTGAAGAAGCTAAAATCACATGTGAGTTAGTCAATGTGTTCACATCTAAAGCTATAGACATTCTAGAGAAACATATAGTGAATATTAAAAGAGCTGAGAAAGGTTTATTGAAGGCTAATGTTCTACTCTTGAGAGATGCCGAAGACAGAGTACCGAGTATTCAACCAATTAAAGAAGTTTATGGAAAATCTTTTGGAATTATTGCAGAAATGCCTGTAGAAATAGGTATAGGTGTGCTTTTGGGTATGGATATATCTAGGGTATCGATCTCAGGGACAGTTGAAGATATGTATAGAGAACGAGTAGAAAAAACTCTAGAGCTTCTTAATAGAAATGATGTTGTTTATGTACATCTTAAGGGACCAGACGAACCAGGGCATGATGGTGATAAAAAGAGAAAGGTTATATCTATAGAGGCTATAGATAGATATTATATTCAACCTCTTATAAAATCCATTGATTTAAATAATGTCGTAGTAATAGTAACATCAGATCATTGCACACCTCCAGAGTTAAAAGCACATAGCGGTGATGCTGTTCCATTCATAGTAGCACATAAACGTTTAAAGAAATTCGATGGATTCACTAGATTTACAGAAGCTGAATGCTGTACCAAAGGATCGCTTGGAGTTTTTGAAAGGGGCCACATGGTTCTAAATAAAATATTTAGCTTACTAAAGTAGACTACAGTTAGATGATGTTTGCACCTCCTATCTGAATAATGATGAACGGTAAGAGTGCTGAAGAAAGATGGTAGAGTGAGAATATGGGATATGTTGTAGGGGTTGACATAGGAGGTACATGGATTAGAGTAGCACTAGCTTCAAAAGATGGCTCTATAACTAAGAGATACATTACACCAACTCCTAGGGAAGGAGATAAATACACAGTTGCAAATACTATAACTGAAATAATTCGAAATATATTTTCTAGTTACATCCAAGAAATTGAGGCTATTGGTATAGGTACAGCAGGACCTCTGGATCTATCCAAAGGTACTGTAATAGGGGCACCCAACATACCTATACATGTGTTTGAATTAGGTAAACCGCTTACAGAGGAGTTCAAAAAACCTGTGATTGTAGCAAATGACTGTATTGCTGCTGTATGGGGAGAAAAGCTATTCGGTTTAGGTCAAGATAAAAGCAACATAGTCTATATAACTTTAAGTACGGGTATAGGAGGAGGAGTCATTGTAAACGATACACTACTTCTGGGTAAGATGGGTAACGCTCATGAGGTAGGACATATGGTTGTAGATATTGAGGGTAGAATGGAATGTGGTTGTGGCGGTAAAGGTCATTGGGAAGCCTATGCAGGTGGCGCAAATATTCCAAAATTTGCTTCAAATATTATAAAGGACTCCAAGTTAAATGATGAAGATAAGGAATCACCTATATATAAAGCATTTATTGAACAAAAATTAACGTCTGAGATGATATATAGAGAAGCATCTAAAGGCGATAAACTTGCCCTCAAAATTGTTAATGAGATCAATAAATACAATATTGCTGGATTTGAAAACATAATAAATGTTTATGATCCAGAGATAATCACTATTGGAGGCGCTATAGCGCTCAAGAACCCTCCAACACTTGTTGTTGAGCCTATAAGGAAAGGTATCGAAAATTCAAAAGGTGTAGTTACATATAGGCCAAGAATAGAATTAACACCTCTTGGAGAAGATATAGTATTGATAGGGGCAATAGCGTTAGCTGTAAAACCTCCAAGAAACCTCATCTCTATGCTAAAATATCTAGAACAACCGTAGGATCATGAAGATAATAAACATTAGTATAGATCTAGACTTCGAGTTACTTTTTTACCCATCTTTTGCATTACCGCTACTTGATGTACATAGAGATAAAGTAAGGAAGCGTTGGGGTAATTGCGCAGGACTCGTGATAGAAAAAAATAACGATAAAATTAAGCTATATCACAGTAGAACAGAATGTTTAGAGTATGCAGAAGAAATTCTAGGTCTATGGTCTCTACCAAAACGTATAGCGTCTAATGTTAGTAGAAGATATAGAGATTTTGTTGAAAGACTTGTTGAAAAATATGAATGGTTTGGTATAGCCACGTCTTCTCAAGATGATGTAGAAATATTTTCATCTATACTTCTATCTAAAAACACAAACTTTCATACAAATGTTGTTAGATGGATTAGAAATATGTTAGAGAGGTATGGCTGTGTATCTGCTTTATTGAATATTGATATGAGAGAAATCTCAGAATATATTGGTAAGAGTTACCAGATCTATGAACTAATGTATGTCTTAAGGATATACATGAAGTTAAGAGACAATATACTATCGCTAAACGATGCATATTTGCTCAAAAAGCTTCTCTTAGGCATAAAGGGTGTGGGTCTAAAGGTCTTTAACGCATATATGCTTTTCGTGAAAAAGAATACATTCTATGCCCCTATAGACAGAAATTTGGTAAATTTTCTAAAGAGGTTTGAATTAACATCAAATATTGTTGTAGAAATACCGAGAAAAGACTTGTGTAAAAAATACATATGTAACTCATGTGTCTTAAAATATACATGTTCATATTACAGGTTTCAAGAAGCGTTTAAAGAATTATCAGGATGGATTCAAACAATAGCGTATGTGTATAACAAAACTAGATGTAGTAAAGCATTGTGTTCTACCTGTATACTAAAGGACTTATGTAGAGAAAGAAAGATATGAATATTTTGCTCAGCTAGGAATCTAGTAATTACGTAGCAATTCAACAAACATTTTTTAGCTTGGAATAATATAAGTTTTGAGAAGAATATGAAGCCACTAACCATAGTGCTAGCTGAGTCAGGTATAGAACTTGTACCAAAATCTATTCAAAACCATCCATCAGTTATTAATAGTGCTAGAAGAAGGAATAAGGATCCTTCTCACATACTACTTGATATATCTCTTCATTACAGAGCTATGAAAAAACTTAATGAATGGTATAAAAGAGGTAGACCAGATATTGTTCACATTTCTCTACTTAATGCATTTTCTAGTCCACTAAACATGGTAAAACTTTTGAGAGTATATGTTCATACATATGACGATAGAATAATCTATATACATCCTTCTACACGCATTCCTAGGAACTACAATAGATTCGTAGGTTTAATGGAGCAACTACTACTTGTTGGTAAAGTTCCTCCAGAGAGCACTAATCCTTTAATATTTATCGAGAAAAAACCTCTAACAGTATTTATATCTGAAAAATCTTTTGATAGAATACTGATAATGCATGAAAAAGGTGACCTAATACCTCCAAATTCTTTAGGTAGATCAATAGCTAGAGATATGAAGAATGATAGAAGTGTATGTATAATTATTGGAGCATTTCAACACGGAGATTTCAGAAGGGAGTTTTTAACATTATCTAGAGAACATGTATCGATATTTCCTAAACCCTTAGATGCATGGATAGTTGTATCCAGAGTTATTGAAGGTATTGAAAATACCTTAAACATATACTCAAAGAAATCACTAAGTATGAGCATAAACATTTAAGTATTTAACAATGAAATGTGTCTCTATAGATAATTCATGATACGGTTATGCACATATGGATGGAGAAAGTGAGAAAGATGCTTTAATAAAATGTTGCACTTTTGTTGATACTCTTGTTGATATTGTTAAGCATCAAGATAACTGTATAGAAATTCTACTCGATTATTCTCTAACAAGATATCCTTACCTCTCTATCACATTATACTTATTAGATTGTAAAAATATTCGAAACAGCTGGAGTAATCTACTGTATACAGATGTTTTAAGTATTACTATGAAGATAGAGACCCTATACAAAAACAATATTAATTTATTTGAAGATATTATTTTACTTAAAATAGGCTGTGAAGATTCATGGCTTGAATATGGTTATGTTGTCTCTAAATCTTTTTCAGGTATATATAATGTGGTCAAGGGTTGGTCTATAGGTTGTAACGGTAAAAAGAATGTGTTGAAAGTATCTAGAGAAGATATATGTGGAAATATTTTAGAATTAGTTGCAGAGATTGTAAGGAAAACTAAGATGATTATGGAGAGCGAAGGTATGATCTAATGTCTAACTAATGTTTTGCAAGATGTCAACTCTTTTAATAACTATCGTAAGACTATTATATCTCACTCTTACTTTAAGGCTTACGTAGTAGGTGGTACTAAATATGAATAAAAGCGGAATTATTGGATGGGGTGTTTATATACCTGTATATCGTATTAAGGCTAAAGATATTGCATCTTTCTGGGGATATGATGAAGAATATGTGAATAGTATATGGATTGAGGAAAAAGCTGTAGGCAACATAGATGAAGATAGCGTTACGATAGGTTTTAGAGCAGCTCAGTATTCTATTAAAAGAGCTGGAATAGATCCTAGATCTATAGATGCTGTTTATCTAGGAACTGAGAGTAAGCCTTATGCAGTAAAACCTGGTGCAACAATTATAGCTGAAGCTTTAGGTGTGAAACCTACACATCTTGTTGCAGATCTAGAGTTCGCATGTAGAGCAGCATCAGAGGCTATAAGGATTGGTGTTTCGCTTGTTGAAAGCGGTCATGCAAAGTATGTCTTAGCTATAGGTTCTGATACAGCACAAGCAAGTCCTGGAGATGTGCTAGAGTTCACAGTTAGTAGTGGAGGTGCCGCATATATAATTGGACCATATAGTGAATCTGTAGCTATATTCGAAGGTATGGTTACATATTCTACAGATACACCAGACTTCTGGAGAAGGGATGGAGCTCCTTATCCAAGACATGGAGAAGGTTTCACAGGTGAACCTGCATATTTCAGCCATATAGTTTCAGCAGCTAAGATGTTAATGGAGAATCTGGGTCTAAAGCCCTCAGATTTCGATTACGCAGTATTTCATCAACCAAATGGTAGATTTCCTTTAAGAGTAGCGTCTATGATTGGTATACCGAAAGAGAAGGTGTTGCCTGGGATAGTAACACCATGGATTGGAAACACATATAATGCTTCAATGCTCATAGGTTTAGCGAAAATTCTTGAAGAAGCAAAGCCAAATCAAAGAGTTTTAGCTGTATCTTTTGGAAGTGGTGCTGGTAGTGATGCATTTAGCATACTCATTACCGATAAAGTACTAGAGGCTGTGGATAAAGCTCCAAGAGTAAAGTACTTCTTAGAGAATAAAAAGTATGTGAAGTATCATGAATATGCTAAAATGAGGAGCCTACTATCCATGTATAGAATTTAGCACTTATAACCATCTATACAGAGGCCAAGTCTTTTAGCTATTGTACATAGACTATTTAGACCAACTATGGCTTTACCTTTTCTTTCGGTCCTAATTACAGCAATCTTACCCAAAATATTTACAGAAGCTTTTTCACATTTATCTACCATATATCTCTAAACCCTTCAATCAGTATAATTACCGAAATTCTCTAAGAGAATATTGTATACATTTAGAACAGATCTTCATCTTCTATGTATTCGCTTTCCTCATATTCCTCATGATGCTCCAACGTATCTGTTGAAAATCTTAAACCACTTTTCTCAAAAATCTTGAGGGCTTCACCAAGAGGTAGACCAGTTTTCCTGAGTTTTGCCGCCATAGAGCCCCATCTAGATCTAAACTTTGATGGAACTAGAGGTCTTACTCTTTTTGCTGTTTTTCTAGGCACATAGTTTTGATCCATGCCTGGAAGCCCGAAAGCACCGTCGGGTAGCTCAACAATTTCATCTCTTTCTATAAGTCTTATCAGTATCTTTCTAAGCCTGTCCTCACCTGCAATACCACTAAATCTCTCTCTAAGCTCTCTCCAGACTAGAGGTCTTCCAGCAGATTTAATGTATTCTTTAACAAGCCTTTCTAACTCCTCTTCTGTAGGTGCCTTAAATACCTCTACATCTTCATCTTCATAAAGTTTCTTAAGCTTCACCATCTACTCACCTAATACAGTATATGCATTAAGGTTTATAAACTTTCTTATCATGAATAGTAAAAACGCCTATATATTTTAATCATTTTTTCTCCTGCTTATATATTATCACAATACTATGATATCTATGGATAACTATGAATGAAGAAACAATCAAACTTATAGTAATTGGAACCAGACCTGAAGATATTGTTAGATGCATCATTATAGCTAGTAAAGCCAGGAAATATGTTCGGCATTATGCTAATGTACATATATTTCTAGCATCAAATTCCAAAGGCTTTAGCGGTATTGCTGTTGAAGACGAGGTCTTTGTTGAATGTATAGATGAAGAAGAATCATTGGAGCAGATAATAGATGGCATATCTAGAGTAGTATCGAAAAGAAAATTTATGGGAGTTCCACTAGCAGCAGGAGTAACAGATGAAGAGATAGAAACTTGGTAAAGAACTATTAGAGATATATTAAGTATCAAGATTTAGATGCATCATATCTTTGTACCTTAAAGCATATATACTTTTCAGATATAAAAGTCTGGGAAACAGTATATACCTAGGATACAAAAAACGTTTTTACAGGTGTGTATAATGTCTGAATCCATAGAGTATTCAGGACTAGTAGTAGAGCTACTGTCTAGTCTTAAGAGATTCCTAAAATTCAAAGAACTTGAAAATATCTTAGAGATCTCTATACCGACTCTTTGGAGATACATACATGGTGATATAAAGCCTACAGAAGATAGAGCAAAAAACATGCTTATGAAGTTACTCAGCAAACCCGTAATAGACATAGTTATGTCTAGGATCGTCAAAATGGTTGATAGTGATGTAGTGAATCTATATAGTATTGTATACAATATAGATGTACTGACTTTAGCATCTATAGACGCTTTATTATGGAGCAAAGACCTAGGTCTTACAGCTGTAGTAACAGTTGAGGTTGATGGGATATCTCTTGCAACAATGATTGCAAAAAGGCTAGGAACAAAATTAATTGTTATTAAGAGAAGAAAGGAGGTGGGATTCGATAAATTTATAGAGTTAAGCTACGTTACATCAATGCCTCCAGAAGTAGTTACATTATATCTACCTGAAGGTGTACTTGGATATGGAGATAGGGTTCTAGTTGTAGATGATCTTGTTAGAAGTGGAAGAACAAGTGGAGCTGTATGTGAATTAGTTAAGAAAAGTGGCGCAAAAGCTGTAGGATTCTATGCTCTTACAAGCATAGGGAACACATGGAAAAAAATTGTGAGTCAATACGTAGGTGAACACTACAAATCACTATTTGAGTTAAAGGCTCCTAATGAAGTGTAGTCAACAAGGTATATTATCATATACATTACTTAACGATGTCAAGGCTATGGAGAAGATATTCGAGATCTATATAGTTACTAATATTGATATAATCTCATGTAGACAAATCCTACAAGTTATAGAGAGTCATAAGAGAAAGGTGCATCTGTTATGTGGAGGCCTTGGAGCATGTATAGATGTTATTCAGGTAATCGATAAAGGTGTTGGTATAACAAAAATACATGATGATGATTATATAACTAAATTACTTAAGCAATATGGTCATTATTCATCAGGTAAGTGGATCTCTATAGAAGGATTGTGTATAGCTGGTATAGATGCTAAAAATCCCATCCAAAATATGGAAAGGATATCAAATACTCTACCTAGAGATTGTGAGATATATTTAATATTTTCGACCTATAATTTAACTAACACAAAATGTGAAAAGAGTAAGGTGATGGGAAGAGAGATAGATATAGGTTTACCCAAAGATGTAATTACAAGATTTTTAGAGGGTGTTGAAAAACCATTGATATATGTCTCTTGCTCAGACTTAGCTAATGATACATGTATATATACTTTAAAAAAGAATATGATTTATGTAGCTATATCGAAATATTGTCAATTAACTGGATTGAAAATTAATAAAAAAGATGCTGAAGTATTTATTGAAGTAAACGAAGTGTTGTGTTAGTGTCTAGGTTATAGAACGTCAACACTTATATATCTTAAAATCTGTCAAAATGATGTGCAACGCTATAGTCACCTATACTCATACTCTTAAGATGCTGTGATGGTGAACAATAATGTCTATAGATGTTAATGAGTATGTGAAAATAAGACCTGCAACGAGAGATGATCTAGATGATATTATAGCAATCAATATAGAATGTCTACCTGAACACTATCCATATAGCTTCTGGTTAGAGCATTTAGAGAAATGGAGCGATATATTCTATGTAGCTGAGGTTAATGGCCATATCGTTGGTTATACGCTTTCAAGAATTGAGGAAGGAGTAACTTTTTGCAAAGGCGGGAAAGGTAGAATAGGACATATAGTTAGTGTGGCTGTAAAAGAAGAGTATAGAGGTAGAGGTTTAGCTACGGCAATGCTATCTGCAGTAATGTATGTTCTTCAAAACATGTATAATGTCGAGGAAATTCATCTAGAGGTACGCATCAGCAATACTAAAGCTATAAGGCTTTACGAGAAACTAGGATTCATTAAGATGGCTCAGATTAAGAATTACTATCTCGATGGCGAAGACTCGTACATAATGGTAAAGAATCTAGCTCCTACACCATGCAGAGCTAAACCTGTAGAATAGCTATAGGCTGTAAACAATGTATACAAGAATTATAACAAGATTCTGCAATTCTATACATTTAGAAAAGTATCCAGTTGTAATGATTAGAAGAAATGAATTAGCCATAAGGATAAGCTATAGCTATCTATCAGTCTCTGATATATGTATAGCAAATTGTTTCTTAGTGGCATCATCGCATAAACCCATGGGTTCTATTTCTATAGGACGTGTTATTCATAGAGGTGTAGATGTAGAAAATATTTATGAAGGAATGAGAGTTGCCTTGTTTCCAATTAATTCACCTCTGTATCTAGAAACTCTAGGAGGAGCACAAGAGGTAGCAGTAATAGATCATCACTATGTTAAGTCTGCTGAACTTAGGAACTATAACGATATAGAAACAATGTTGATAGCAGCCTTATCTGTAGAAGGTGGTGCTGTAGACTTGGTTAAGGGAAAGGATGTTTTAATCATAGGTAATGATATTTCTATACTTACTTTTGCATATTATGCATCACGATACTCATGTAGAATAGGAATAATACCCAAACTAACTATAAACAGTAAGGTCCTTAAAGGTGAACATGTGTCTCTACATAATTCGGATAGAAAATTCGAAACGATTATAGTAGCTACACCAGATCCTATGGCCATCTGCTTAGCTATAAAGAATTTGGCAACCCATAAAGCCACAATAGTACTTTATCCACATCTACACAAACTTCTAAACGGGATTTGTATCAACAATAAAGAGGTAAAGATAATAACTATTGCGCTAGGAGACATGCAGATAGGAGCTGAAGTTTTTGAAAATTTTAAGGAGCTCTTGATGAAGGAGATAACAATTGTTGATCCTGAAGATTTGACAAAACATATTTCTAGACCTCTAATTCTGAGATTTAGATGATAAATAATTAAATCGATACTCAAAATATTTAAGATTAAATCCTATATCCACTACTTCTGTCCAGGGGGGCTCCTCTCTCCAGCCAGTATAGATGTAGGTGTAGTTGCCTCTAGATTTGATGAGTTTTATTAATGTCGAAGGAGAACATAACTTAAATGCACATTCAATTATAATAGATGAGATATTTCTATCGCCTTGAGCAAGTATCGCCTGTACAAAACCCCATTTACTGTCCATAGCATCGAGACGTACAAAACTATAGTTTTTAAGAAGCTCTCTATACCTTTTTATTTTATCGGCATTATTCATGACATGTATTGGTGGAACATATTGGTAAGGAGTCCAAGGTTTCGGTATGAGGATGTTTATTGATATCTCGAGAAAATGGTATCTTTTGATAATTCTTAGTTTATCCATAAGGATTCTTAAATAATTCATTTCTTCATTGATATCTAGTTGAGGAAACCCGGTAATGAGGTACATTTTTACATGTTCATACCCTACTTTATATGCATTAATAATTATCTCTGAAATTCTGTCTATATCTGAACACTTACCTATGTTGCAACCAAACCTCTTGACAAGTGTTTCAGGAGCTATAGTTATGGTCTTCTGACCTAGATTGTATAACATTTTTAAGCGCTCTTCATTAACATGGTCTGGCCTTAGTGAAGGCGCGCTTACACTTATTTTATTCTCATAGAGTTGTTCTAGTAGTTTATCGATATATGGAATACTGAATAAAGATAATGAATAAAATATAACTCGTCTTGCTAAAGTATTGAATCTAAATCCACTCTCTATAATGTTCTTTACAACATTTTCAGATCTATATCTAAAGGGATAAAGTAGATGTCCCTCCATACAGAAAGGACATAGATAGGGACAACCTCTTGATATCTCGATACGTATTCCATATCCATATATAGGTTCCTCTTCTGGGGAACATACTTGTCGGACTGGATGATATGCCGCATCGAGAGATTCTACAATGCATCTTTTAACTTTTGAGTTAAATGGTGAAATGGCTATGCAATTTATGTCCTCTAGCCTCTTCAAAGGTCTATCATCTTTAACAGCATCAACAATTCTATCTAAAACATTTTCAGCTTCACCTATTACAACAGCATCAACAATTTCTGTTAAAGGTAATGGATTAGCTGTAGGTGCTATGCCACCGGCAATAATTAATGGTTTTGTATTTTTTCTGTACCTAGGTAGTAGATTTAAAGCTCCAAGAACTTTAGCTATGTTTATGTAATCGAGTTCAAAAGATAGTGATACTAAAAGTGCATCAAGATATCGAGGATCAATGTCTTGATCAAGAGACTCAAGAACATCCTCATCTATGTTGTACACATATCGATACGCTATAGCATCATCCAAATTATTTATATATTCATAAGCAAGATGCATAAATAGAGAACTAGAAGCAGCTCTATAAGGAATAGGGATAAGTATACCTATCTTAGTGTCTTTTGGTTTTCCTTTTTTGTTCACTTTATTCAATTCTTTTCTAGGTCTAAAAACCATCACGGTCATTATAGATCTAGCTGACTATTAATTACAGAGATTATAATTCTTAGCATCATCATCTATGTCTTTTTACAGTAGAAGTCTTCTTTAAGATATCTATAACAGAATCTAGACATTCACCTAGTATATCGCTATGCTTCTTCTTTATATGATCTTCAATTACTTGTACAGGGAGCTCTTCTTTACATATACCACATATAGCCATAGATGTATTGACTTTTCTAGCTATGGGTTTTAGCTTGAGAATTAAAGGAGCTGTATATTTCATTAAAACCCTTGATTTCATTGGTGAGCCTGTTTTTTCAATGATTCTCTGTACATAACCCCTAATCTGATGTTTACTTAAACCATACTTCATAGCTATAGTGCTAGGACTAGCACCTTCTACGAAATAGTCGTAAAGAGCTTTCACAATCTCTTCTCTATTTGCTAACACCTTAAGTATCAGATATTCAAGTACAGATTCAGTAGAGCTCTTCACACTTTCCCCTTCTGCATACTTAACTTCATAAAAATTTTTAAACTGCGTAACGCAATCAATTTATAAACTTTTCCTTAATTCTCTACTAGAGATAATTATGTTGTACAAATAGTATATAAATATGTACATTATATAAATATTATATAAACATTTTGAATGTATTATCACACTAACTGAAAGTTATTAGGTGTATAAGAATCACATTATGTCAATGAAAATCACTATCAAGTCTCTATCATAATTTATGTATCATTGCTTAAGACTATAAGGTATATATGTAAGTACTACCAAATTATACTATGATACTTATGCACCATTATTGTTTCGTGATAGGCGAATAATTATGAAAGAAAATGCTAATCAAATAATAGAGATTGAAATTCCCCTAACAAAAGTGATTTCAATCAAAATTGATGTAGAGACATTAAATGAAACAGACATAATTTTCAAAAAGAAAGGATTTAGAAGTAGATCTGAACTAATTAGAGAAGCATTAGTCACATATATAGAGCTTTTAAAAAAATTTGATAGAGATGAATTAAAGAAAATAGTATCAGCATTACTATCAACAAATGATGTGCATAAAAGAGATAAAAAAGATAAAGCTCCACAGCCTACATAGGATACAGGAGTTAATATGAATGTAGCGGGGGTGCCCGAGCCAGGTCAAAGGGGTCGGGCTCAGGACCCGATGGCGTAGGCCTGCGTGGGTTCAAATCCCACCCCCCGCACCATGAAACCTTGTTTCACTATGAAGTTAACTACTTCTTCAGCCAGTCTTCTCGTCATCAGTTTGAGATTCTGTTTGGAAAGTCCTGCAGTTAATCTGATTTTCAATTCTGACGCTTCAACTCAGCGACTATTGTAAGAAGTTCATTATTTTCATTACTGGAGCAATAATAGATACCTTCATAGATATGACTTTCTTTGATATAGATGTAATGGACATTATGTTAATGAGACTACAGAGAATAACGAAGTTTGCTGACACTATAGCGAAGCAGCAGAAGAGGAAATGAATTCTAGTTCATAAATATTGAGATAACTCAGAGGTCAGGGTTAGAGGTATCGATGGGACTACTCTTGTTGTAGTGTCTAGTTAATCTCTATCGTTGGTTCAGCAGATCGGCACAAGCGATGGAGGTGACATCTCTCGCCATTAGAACAATCTAGACTACGGTTCTCATGAACTCATATGGAATAGCAACATCAACAATATATGCGATGGTGTTACTGATAATTGTAATACTCTCAATAACGATACTGCTGGTATTCCTAAGGTACATACTGGTCTTTATCAACAAAATATTTCAGTTTTCTTTTGCACTTCTTTTGTCTTGGGTATGTGAATGAAAGTGATGATAATTTCAGTACTTATGTTTGTTACTTTCTTTGTTAGTGTTCATGCCTATAGTGTTTATAACGTTATCGATGTCCATCACGCATTACTGTTTCTGAAATCCCAGTACATCGAAGAGGCTGGATTGCTGAGAGCAGCAGTGAGAGCGTATCCAGACAATACAACAATATATATAGCAAACGACAACGTCCTCGCTGCGAGGGCTCTTGCTATCCTAGGAGATAGGGATCTATCTAGTAGGATACTCACGAAGCTGAACAATGAGTATGGTGGAGGCTTCAATGGTAGAATAGAGATACTCTTTGGTGTGGACATACCGGAGGTGTTCTATACACCAGTTCACGAAGAGCTGGGGAGTGTAGGTGAGTACAGGATCATCTATGAAAAGCCTGGGAACCAAGTTATCGAGGATTGGCACGAGTACGCCGACTTGGTTGTGTACCGTGCACTAAAGCGATTGCTCTGGGGCTCCAGAGCACAGGCTGAACTACTCTTTCTTGAACTAGTGAGAATGTGGGATGGATACGGATTTAGAGATAAAGCATATACTGCCACGGGTATGTATAGTACATACAAATGCGGGCTCTTCATCTACCTCTACCGTGCTCTTGATTCAGCTGGATCAGATATTGTTAAAGACCACGTTAATATCAGGAACAAGTGCCTTGAGATAATAGCAATGGCTCAAGACCTCGAGACAGGTGGGATAAGAACAGACTACAGAGCCGTCAATGAGGAAATCATCATTGAGGGAGACGTGAACGTTGAAACAACAAGCATTATTGTATTAGCGCTCTACTCCGATTACCCACTAGTGTTCTCGAGAAGCACTAGACAAGTTAACCCAGTTGCCAAAGCGTATCCACTTGCTGAGCCAGTAGCATATCTAGTAATAGCGTTAATAGTGTTTATATATAGATTTATATGGAAACCTGTCTAAGCTGACCATAATACCACAAGTAATACATTGAATCCTTCTCTAAGCCTCTTTGAACTTTTCCTACTCCCCACACATTAATGTTAGACTGTACTCGGTAATGGAGATGTTGTTCCTACAGGATATACAGGAGGTTATTAAACGCTTTGGAGTACTTACCAAGTGGTTCAAGAAGAATAGGAAGAATCAACTCTGTGTGCGAACAGTTAATTAGGGATCAACTAGATGTTAAGCTTAGGACTCAAGATGTAGGCTTACATGGGTTCAAATTCTCTACACTAGAGTTCCTCTACTAGTGCTTAAGCATCTAATATATTATTTTCATTAAAATCTCGATTAAGATTAAGAGATAATGATAGTTTGTTTCTCGTAATACACGACGTAGCTAGCTTCTATGTGCTTAAGAAATGTCTCTCCACAGTAATTCAAGTTGATCAGCATATTCATACACTTCTTCAAGCTCTTTACTACTTACATGTCTATTTATGTCGCTATATTGATGAGCTTTATATTCAGGTCTGTATTGATCCATGATATTGACTAGAACCCTATCTTTCGGAAGATTTTCTGCTATCCATCTCAATACAGGCTTCGAGCAACACTCTACATGGTTTGGAAGTACGAGATGGCGTATGATCATGTCCCCCCATTCTATGGCTATGCGGTGATTCCTACCAACAACTTCTAGATATTTAGGTATACCTGAAAGTCTTTGAGCGCATGAGTTGTTTCCATACTTAAAGTCTGGTAGCCATATATCTATCACGTATATTAATAGATTTAGAGCTTCTTCACTCATATAGAAATTACTATTCCATAACTGAGGAACATTCACATCTAGAAACCTCATGCTATCTAAGATGTTATGTATATCTGGCGTAGGATCTCCACCTACATGATTAATGTTTCTAGCACCCTTACGTCTGAGATCTTTTTGCATAAGTGCAAGTTGATGGGATGATACTTCGATACCATTGAAAGGATTTTCTTGAGATATATCCCAATTTTGACAGAAAACACACCTAAAGTTACAACTTCCATAGAAAATAGTTCCACTAGGAACTAGAGGAGCTTCTTCACCTATATGTAGAAACCAGCTATGTACATAAGATCTACTATCAAGTCTACAGAAACCTCTTCTACCTTCACTTCTATCGATACCGCATCTCCATTCACAAAATCTACAGCTTTTCAGTATTTTAAATGCTATCTTGGTCTCGAGATCCAGTAGATTTGGAGTAGATTCTCCATACTTTTTCTTAAACTCTCTAAACCCTATACCAGATTTCCGAACCTCTTGCCATAAAGAAGTAAAAATCTTTCCAGCATCTCTATGTACACCTACTAGACTATCTATATCTAGAGAATTTATGTTACCAACATCTCTAGGAATTTCCACAGCCTTAGCTATATGAAATTTAGCGGGATAATCATCAAGAAGAATAGCATAATACCAGCTCAAAGTTTTTCTAAAAGTCTCGTTATGGAGAGCTCTTATAGCATCAGGCCTGACATAATACCAGTAACTTTCTTTTAGTATGTCTTTCAATTTTTCTTCGCCTATAGATACCCACTCTAGAGTTAGTTATACTTGATTCAATCTACTTTAGTCTTTATATTTCATTCATGAATTATCTGAATCAATAAATACGCTATATAACTAGTGTTTAGAGTCTTATAAATCTTTGACTACATTCATAACAAATCTAGTCACTAAATCTTAGAGTCTAATGGTTTCTAATCATATTGAAGTATCTAGATCTTAGCTAAAGAATTGACATCATAACAATTCTTTAAAACATAGCCTGGTTCATAATCATTATGTATCTTAGCTTGGTGAAGAGTGATTAAAATCTAATTATGTAACACGATGTTTATTGTAAGCTATATTAGAGGTTGTAGAATTTCAATAATATGCTAGTGGTTAGAGTGATCTTAATTTTGTGGCTGTTTCACAGAATCTGAAGTAATATCGTCATAGATTACACATATAGAGAATATAGATACACCATATACTCACTATGTATTCTATCTGATGTATGCTCATTTCGATAATTTACTTATATGTACTCCATTGTATCTGGATCATAACCTATTTGACTAAACAACAAAATAGATATATCAATTGATTCAAGGTTTCCTATACCCCGATAATCATCATATATCAGTGGGCATGACTTAAGACATCTCTTATCTTTTTATAATACATCTACTACTTTCGGCAATATAAGTTTTAACCTTACCATTATGCTAACTTTTAAATATTTGAGGTTTCTGTGATCTAGTTACATAGACTCAGCATAGATTATGAAAGGTGATTAAAGAACTTGAGAAAGGTCTATGTTGTTGGTGTAGGCATGGTTAAGATCGATAGACATTATGACAAAGGGTTTGCTGAACTTATTCACGAAGCTTTTGTAAAAGCTTATGAAGATAGTAAGGGTATAGAACCTGAAGGAATCGTGGTAGGAAATATGATGAGTAGTTCTCTCTATCAACAAGATTCTTTAGCAGCTTTAGCGACAGATGCTATGGGCTTAAGAGGTAAAGGTGGATTTAAAGTTGAAGCAGCTTGTGGTAGTGGGGGACATGCATTTGTGGCAGGGTTTTCTTTAGTTGCTTCAGGATTATACGATGCTGTAGCTGTTATTGGTGTCGAGAAAATGTCTGATTATCCTACATCTAGAGTAACATCTGCTTTAGCTCAAGCAGCTGATGCTGAACATGAAGTTATCTATGGAGCTAGTTTTGCATCACTTAATGCCCTGGTCATGAGGATGTACATGAGTAAGTATGAAGCTAAAAGAGAGGATTTAGCTTTATGGCCTGTTAGAATGCATGAGCACGCTTCCTATAATCCTTATGCACAGCTTAGAAACAGGATAAAGATTGAAGATGTTTTAAATTCAACAATTATAGCAGACCCCATAAGACTTATGGATTCTGCACCTATAGGTGATGGAGCAGCTGTAGTAATACTTACTTCAGAAGATATTGCTAGAAAGTTTAATGATACACCTATACATGTTGCTGGAGTAGGTCTTGGTAGTGATGCTCTAGATATTAGTTCTAGAGACGATCTTCTGAAACCTTTAAGCATAATCAGAGCTGCTGAAAAAGCTTACCGTATGGCTAAGGTAGAGCCAAAAGATATTGATGTAGCAGAAATACATGATGCATTCACTATTACCGCTCTCTTGTGTATAGAAGGACTAGGTTTCTCTGATTGGGGATTGTCATGGAAGTTTGTGAAAGAGGGTAGATTCACTAGAGATGATAGACCTGCGCTAAACTTGAGTGGAGGTTTAAAAGCTAGAGGTCATCCCGTAGGTGCTACAGGTGTATACCAGATTGCAGAAATAGTTATGCAACTTAGAGGTGACTTTCCAGGTCTGAGAGCATCTTCACCTGAATTAGGTTTAGCATTAAATACAGGTGGTGTTGGAACTTTGACCTCGGTGGTTATTCTGAAGAGGTGAAGAGATATGATTATGTCTCCAGCTAGAGTTTGGAGAGAAAGAGGAGCTAGACTAAGACTAGAAGGTGTTAGATGTAGAAAATGCAATAGGATTTTCTATCCACCTAAACCATCGTGTCCCTATTGTGGGTTTAGAGAAACAGAAAGAGTAGATCTACCTAAAAGAGGTAGAGTAGTTAGCTGGAGTATAGAGAATATAGTTCCTGAAGGATATAGGGTTGAAGCGCCAGTGATTTTGGCGCTAATAGAACTTGAAAATGGTGTTAAGGTGTTATCAACATTAACTGATGTAGATCCAGAGAACCTCTACGAAGGTATGGAGGTAGAAGCTGTATTAAGAAGATTATGGGTTGAAGGTACAGAGGGACTCATAGTTTATGGCATCAAGTTTACACCTATTCATGTAGGTAATAGAGGTACAGCTCTTTAGTTAATAGAGGTACTGTTAGCTGATGTATAGAATTAAAGCAATAATTTTTTCTACATGCGTCTTGTTATCAACCCTCATGATTATAGCTCTAGCGATAGGAGTAACATTCTATGTATATTCAAGCTATGTAGATAATAGTATTGAGTTAAATGCCTCAAGAAACTTTCTAGCTATAGTTACAGTAATATTGGTTGTTAGCTCCATTATAGCGTACATATTTCGTCACTATGTTATTACAGAGATAGTTGATGCACTTATTGTTGTAGCTATCTATTGGTTTATTGTTCCTTTCGTTAATGCACTAATATATGGATACGTAATTGGTCTAGATTTTGTTAACGCTCTTTTCGAGTCTGTAAGTGGATTTTCTGGAACAGGATTAACTATACTATCCGATATAGAGAAGTATCCTTACATTGTACTCATGTGGAGAGCTGCTACACAATGGATAGGCGAACTTAGTGTTGTAGTATTCTCTGGAGCTCTTTTACCTCATATTCATAGAATCTTGAGCAGGGTTTATGTAGCTGAACGTGGTGTAAGATTTGCACCAACAATACTTTCAACAACTAGAAGGATGCTCATAACATACATTATTTTAACAATAATCGGAGTCTTTATGTTTATGTATAGTGGTATGGAGTTCCTTGATGCATTAGCTCATTCAATGACAGGTATAGCTACTGGTGGTATGTCAACAAATACGCAAAGTATTGCATACTGGTATAAAACTCATGGGTATAGGATTCTAGTAGTGTCTACAATTGTGATGATCTTAGGGGCACTAAATTTTGTAGATCTCTATAATCTTGTGAGAGGTAAAATTAAGGAATTTTTTAAAAGTTTAGAGGTCAAATGGTTTATACTTATAACAGTAATACTAGCTATCATAACTATAGGAATAACCTTATGCCTTTTAGGAAATAGCTTCGAGCATGTAGTGATAGTTATATATAATTTGATGTCAGGATTAACAACTACAGGATTTCAGGTAGGTGATATAGGTCGCTATCCCGATATACTGAAGATATTAATAATTCTGGCTATGGCTATTGGTGGAGCTACATTCTCAACGGCAGGAGGCATAAAGATAAAGAGAGTAGCATTAGTACTTAAATCAGTGGTATGGTCGTTATCTAAATCCTTTCTTCCCGAAAATGTTTATATAGTTAAGAAAGTGAATGGAGAGATAGTGGAAGATGAAGATATAGTATCAACTTACGCATTCATATTACTCTATATTGTAATAGCTTTGACAGCCTCAGCCTCTCTCTTCATCATATTGCAGGTTAGGGGCTATAATTGGAGCTATAGCTATATAGATGTTCTTTTTGAAACAGTTTCTGCATTATCTTGTGTTGGTCTCTCAACAGGTGTAACAACAATATTCATGCCATTAGAAGCTAAAGTGGTGTTAATGATTGTTATGTATCTTGGTAGACTAGAATTTTTGCCGATATATCTGATTATAGGGTACCTCTATAGAAAGAAAATAACTCTTGGATGAAATAGCTTTATTATATAGCTATCATAAATAATGTCTAGGTTGAACCTAGATGCGGGTTATAGTAGTAGGAGCTGTTGATGAAATTATGGAGTTGATTAGAGAGCTCATTGATAAAGGACATGAAGTTGTGGTGCTAGATGATGATAATACTAGAATAGATAGATTTGTTCAAGAACTTGATGTAGCGGTATATCTATTCTCGTTATTTGATTTAACAACATTTATGCGTGCAGGTATGCATAAAGCTGATATAGTTCTAGTAGCACATCCTGTTGATACAGTAAATGTATTAGTGTGTATATATGCAAAAAGTCTTGGTGTACCAAAAATTTATGCAGTTGTAGGTTCTGCTCATACAGCCAATGTGTTGAGTAAATTAGGTTTTGTAGAAAGAGTATTAGTGAAATCTACTTTGGTTAGAAGATCACTTACTGAATTGATATATGGTGTAAGGATCATAGAGCTAGATGAAGATAACTACCTAGTAATGTTAACATTAAGTGAAGTAAATCACTTAGAAGGTAAAAAAGTAGAAGAAGTTGAAGAACAAGGTGCAAAGATTCTAGCAATACTTGATAGCGAAAATAATCCTATTAACTATGACAAAGACTATGTATTAAAAAGAGGCGAAAAAATTGTCATCAAGATAAATAAGAGGTCTATGGAATCTCTATTATTTAAATACAGATAGGTAAATAACAATATTTATTACCAACCTCTAGTATATATTATTTGAGCTAACTGAAGAGGTTAAATAATGGTTCCTGAAGATCTGATGAAAGCCATATGGAACTTTATGCAAACGTATCATCTTATTGAAGTTTTAGTAATTTCAATAATTGTTGCAATTATATATATAGCGATAAGGAGGATAGTATCCAGGTTTAGATCCAAAGGGTTTATATCACGAGGTACTGAAGAAACTATAAGGTTTGTATCTTTCACAGTTCTATCATTAATAGTTCTAGCTGTAGCAGTATCTTATTGGCTTCAGAACTATATTACTGCAGCATTCTTTATCACAATACTTGCTATGTTTATAGGTGTAATGGTGTACTCTATAAGGACCTATATCGAAAATGCTTTATCGTATCTTATATTCGTTACATCGAATATAGTAAGAGATGGTGAAAATGTGAAAATAGATTATGGTGGCAAGGTATATGAGGGAAGGATAAATATAACAGAAGGTAGTTACGCAACCATTGCCACAGAAAACAAAACAGTCTTCATTCCATATAGTGTTCTTCTTAAGTCAGTAATAACCAAATCTCTACGTAATGTTGTTAAATTTAGGCTTAGAGTGAAGGGCCAAAATCTCGAACTTGATAAAGTTATTGAAAACATTAGAGAAACTGTGAAAGACTTGAAGATGATAAATAGAGAAAGTATTGATATAAAACCTTTAGAAATAAAAGAAGATGAGATAATTCTCAACTTATCTTTTGAGGTGCCTAATCCTCGAAACATAGAAGAATGTTATGAGATGCTAGTAAAGCTATTGACACGAGAAATACCTTATAGACTATCATTCGAACTTATAATAGATTAACAATGAAATTTGGTAAAGGCTATAAATAATTTTATACCTCATATTTTCTGTAATGCTCTCTTCTCTGCATTCCTTTCTCTATACGTTTTCTAAGTCTTCTACTCAGTATCTCCATAACTTCTCTAACACATGTAGGTAGATCCCAACAAGCTGATCTAGCTACGCTATCGCCCATATTTGTAACAATTCTTGCAGAAACTTCATACATTCTCCTAATGTCTTTGTTCATCATAGTATCGGATTTCTTTAATGGTTTTACAGCAAGCTTGAAGTCTATAACATTTAGGTATCTAGAGATATCTGCTAAATAGCTATTGACAATTCTCTCTACATGTACTTTAGCAATTTCATCATCTTCAACAGCTTTACTTATGCTAGCCTCTATAGGGTATATAGTTGCAGATTTTTCGACGTATTTCTTCAGGATATCTATACCGCTTAAAACACCTAATACATTATTGTCTTCCGTAATAACAGGTATACCGGTTATACGGTTATCTATCAAGAGTTTTACAGCATTTGAAAGAGATGAGTTAGCTATAATGGTTATTGGAGGTGATGACATGAAGTCACTAACAGGAGCTGCTAAAAACGATTCCTCACTTTCTATCCATTCATATCCCTTTCTCCTACTGAGCTTTATACGATACAATCGTTCAACTATATCACTGAGAGATATAACTCCAGTAATTTTTTCAAAACGATTAACGACAGGAAGTCTGGAGAAGGTGTTTTTCAGCATAAGCCATCTAGCTCGAGCTATACTTTCCCATTCTTGTATAGTTACTGCAGGACTGCTCATAACTTTATCAACTGTTTCTCGTGGAACTAAATTCTTTTCATACAGATACTTTAGAATAATATGTAAATTAACATGTCCAACAACTTCATTATCTTCATCAACTATAGGTACATCTCTAGCTCTCCAAGAAGCTATAACCGCTATAGCCTTATCTATTGATTCATTCATTTTGATACTGTAGGGAGGATCCATAACTGTAGCTACTTTAGTCTCTCTACCTACACCCTTCATCAATATTGCTCTATAGCTGAGAACACCAACAAGTACGTTTCTGTCATCAACTACAGGTGCCACTCTAATTCTATGTTCGCTCATTATTGAGAGAATTTCACCTATCTTCATCAATGGTTTGAGTAGTACTGGGGGATCTATAGCAATATCTATTATCGTTGACATAAATTCTTACCTAAAACTATGTATCGGATTCTAGTATTTTAACATTCATTAAAGGTTATTGATATGTTTCCTACAGAGGATTAAGTAGAATCTTTTCTTTGAACTTGATACTTCTTTACATATAATACCATTTCTAATCATATCAGCAATAGTCTTTCTCAGAAATAAACCATCGATGTATATACCCATAGACTCTAGCTCGTTTCTCAATTCTTCAAATAGTATACCATTATCAGAATATCTGGTGAGGATTTCTATAATGAATTTCTCGACATCTTTTCTTGAATAACTCATAGATTTCATCACCCATAATTTTCTTCAGTTCTATAGGATCTACAGCAATCCAAGGCTTCAAATCTCTTAAACACAATCTCTTCACAACAGAAGGGTAAAGTACAACAATTTCTGGATCCAACATATATATAGTACTACTGTCTATATGGCTTAACTTCTCTAAGAGCATAGAAAATGATTCTCTAGTACAAAAACTTATGGGAACAGCTATACGTAATCTGAAACCACTATCAATAATGTTTTCTACAGCTTTGATCTGGTATGTATGTACAGAACCCTCTATACCTGTGATACGTTCAAACTCTTCTTCAGAACATCCCTTTAGTGAAATCCTCAACATCACGATATCTCTAAAATCCTTAAGTATTTCAACAAAGCTCTTCTCTAAGCCTAAAAGCAGACCATTGGTCTCCAATATGAATACATTATTTCTTTCTCTAAATCTACTAAATGCTTCTATAACCTGAATGAGATGTTGAAAACCTAGTGTAGGTTCACCTCCACTAATTCTAATAAAATTATATCCCCTAGATCTAGCTATAGATATCAATTCTTTTACTACATCTATAGGCTTCATCATGAACCCCTTTCCTAGGTTATGGTTTGCTTTCCAACTCCAACAATATATACAATTAAACATACAACCTACAGCATCAGCAACAGCAGAACCTCCATAATGTTTAGAGGCTCTAAACCTGTAGTACCTACGTAAATAGACACCATTTTCTTCATTTACTACGATTTTCTCTACATATTTCATGGTATCTAAGACGTTTTCTAGCTTCAACATCTAACTCATCAACTCTCTCCTTACATACTAAATCTTAGTTAGAAGTATTTATCTTATCAGTTAATGTACTGATCATCAATATGGAATATTTAGGTTTTGTTAAGCTATTGTGGTAATGGACAAGAATTTGAATCTATATGAATCACAATCAATTCAATATATAGAAATATATACAATAAGATATCAAACTGATTGTTAATGAATGTAGTGACTATGAATTGATTCTAACATCTATATTCAGTACATCAACACCTTTTGTATATTGTTTACCACCATATAGAAATATCATGTGTATAGAACAACTAGAAAGTCTTTCGATAGTTCTTTGTATACATGTCAAGTTTAAGATACTTATCTAATTTAAGATACTTATAGTAACATAATTGCTGGGCATGTCTGTTGATCGCCATAGATATTAGGGTTACAATTTTGTGCATTGGTGCTAGGGTATTGTAACTAAAAAGATACAATATGTTTTTAATTTGATTAAACTCACATATTATATATACAGGAAGGTCGATACAAGGTGCTATGTACCTCTAACATACCGTTGGGTAAAGTTGGCGTTATTTCATATCCAAGTTCTGTTGAGATAGTATCTAGACATCCTATTCCAATAGGAACTTATGTTGCTATACCATTCAAGGCTATAGATGTAGTATCGGGTAACACTATCGACTATTGTGCTATAGGGGTTATAAGTCAAACATCATACAGAAGACTTGTACCAACATCACCTTCAACTACTGCTAGTGAAGGTATAGGGTTAGAAGACGATATGCTTAGGTACGCTCCATCACTTGCTAGAATAATAGCACTTGTGAGTATTGATAATGAAGGAAAGCCTATGATTAAGATGCCAAACATTCCTCCACCACCAGATGCACAAGTTTATTTAGCTCATACAGAGATCTTGTCCATGCTATTCAGCAGTAGGAAGGAAGGTTCGATAAAGATAGGGCATCTGCTTACAGAACCTAGAGTCGAGATTTATGTTGATCTAAATGCTCTAGTAAAACATCTATTTATAACAGGTACAACAGGTTCTGGTAAGAGTAATACTGTAGCTATTTTAGCTGATCGTATGGCATCTTATGGAGGGACAGTAGTAATATACGATGTTCATGGCGAATATGGCTCACTTACACCATCATCAAACATAGATATAGTAAATATTGATTATAAAATAAATCCTCTTGAAGTTCCACCAAAAGTTTTAGCAAGAATGATAGTACCTGAAGGTGGAGCAACTGTTCAAAGAATGCTTGTCTCTAAAGCAATGGCGGAAGCTCAGAAGCTATTTAAAGAACTTGTAAAAGAGCATGGTATATCTGATAAAGTTATAGAGAGTATCTATTCAAATGCATCATTCTCTAAACAAGAATTAAGCGAACTTCTTGAGTCATTAGAGACCGAGGCTGGAGAAATAGATACTGAAACAAAGCTCATCTATTTGTTTAGATACATAGTTAAAAACTTCATAGAAAAGAAGTATGTCAGATCTAGAGATAAAGAACTATATAGAGAATCTTCATTAAAGGCTAGTTCAAAAGTTGATGAATTTTTCGAAAATGCGGCTTTAAGTCTCAAAACACAACAAATATCTAACCTTATAGCTCCTTCAAGGATTATTGTATTAAATGTGTCTCTTCTTAGCGATGATCAGAAAGATTACGTACTAAAGATAGTTCTCGATGAACTTCTATGGCTATCTAAACACAACTACTTTATTGGAAAACCCTGTCCTATTGTTGTATTCATTGAGGAAGCCCATATATTTCTATCAGCATCTAGACCAACGGCATCTAGATACTCTATAGAGAGGATAGCAAGAGAAGGTAGAAAGTTCGGATTAATTCTGGGACTGATCTCGCAAAGACCTAGAAATATAGATTTGAATACATTAAGTCAGATACAGAATTTCGTGTTTATGAAGCTTGTTCAAGAAGCAGATCAACAGTCCGTCATGAATGCTTCTGACTTGCTTACTGAAGATCTGGCTAGATCGTTAACCTCTATGGCTACAGGTGAAGCTCTTATTATAGGTGAATGGATTGGGCGTTTTCCTGTTTTTGTTAAAATAGATAAACATGAGGGTAAGAAAGTGGGTACATCTCTAGATATAGTATCTATATGGAGAAACAATATGAGGTTGCGGTATACAAGAGAAGAGAGTTCATCGATGTTGAGAGAAGCTGAAAAAGAATTCTATGAGATCTTTAGCTAGCATGTTTAAATGCTGTATGAATATATGTATCTAGGGGCTGAAAATGTTTGCACTACATGTGAGTGATACTCATCTAGGTGCTGTTCCTAGCGGTCTTCTCTCTAGAGCAAGAGATGTTTACGAAGTCTTTAAGGAGACTATAGATATAGCATTAAAAGAACATGTAGATATTTATATTCATGCTGGGGATTTCTTCAACACATCTACTCCTCCACCAGAAGCTTATGTTGTTGCATATAGAGGATTAAAGAAGCTAAAAGATAGAGGTATAAAGATTGTAGCTATTGCTGGTCAACATGATATTCCTAAAAAGTATGCGGTATCCCCTTTAGCGATTCTAAGAGATGTAGGTGTTGTTGATGTAATTGCTATAGACAGTATTGTTAATGAAGAGGTGGATATAGGTAACAAGAAGCTGATACTATATTGTGTGCCATATACATTAAGGAACAAAATACCATCAGTAATACCATCTCGTGAAGGCAGAGCTATTCTAATAGCACATCTACTTCTTAAAGATGTAGGGATACCTAGTCCTGAAGCAGATATATCTCTAGACATGGTTCCTTCAGGTTTTCACTATATAGCTCTAGGTGATTACCATATAAGAACAGTATTCAGACACAGAGATGGAGTTCCTGCTGTCTATCCCGGGGCTACAGAAGTTCATAGACTTAGCGAACATGGTGAAAAATATGTTGCGTTAGTTGATTTAAGTAAGAATGATGTTGCTGTAAACTTTATAGAGCTTCAAAATGTTAGACCATGGATAATTATTCAATGTGATGATGTAGCTAGATGTGTCAATAACATTTTGGAAAACGCTAAGACTCTTTTGTCAAAAGGTAGGAAGAAGCCTCTAGCCTATATACTGATAGAGAAGATAAGGACAGAGATATTGAGTAACTACTTAGACGATATGGTTTCTAAAGGCTCTATAGAGTACTACATACTATCGTCAACTGAACAAAAGAATGGGGAAGAGATTAAAGCTTATGATCATAGCTATCTAGAGCAGTTAGAACATGTAGATGTATTGAAAATATTGGTGAATATACTAGGAGAAGAATCTGTAGCTAGACATCTTCTAGACCTCATAGAGAATCCAGACAAACAGTTAGCTGAACAATTTGTGAATTTCTTAAGGAATAACGAAAGTGTTGTTAAAGAACTTGAAGCAAAGATCAGGAAATCATCTATACAAGAAATGGTAAAATCTTCTCAAACCTCTACAACAAATAATGGTAGTAAGTCTTTAAGGAAACTGCTCAAGTAGTTGAAGGTGTTAAACAAAATGAGTAATATAGTTGTTATCAAGGCTATAAAATTAAATAATGTTTTATCTCATGAACAGACATATATAGAGTTTCCACTAGGTTTAACAGCTCTTGTAGGTCCTAATGGTGCAGGTAAAAGCTCTATAATTGATGCTGCTATATATGCTTTATTTATAAATCCCCAAAACATAAGAGGCTTTAGGGGTTCAAGTAAAAAGAGTTTTCTAAGAATTGGAAGTTCTAGTGGATATATAGAAGTTGAGTTAAGCATAGGGGGAAAGAAATATGTTGTCTATAGGGGTATAAGCTTGTCTAAAGGTGATGAAGCTGTTCTCTATGAGGTTACAGAAAATGAGAAGAAGAAGATTTTGGCAGTAGGTGTTCAGACTGTTCTAGACTATGTAAGAAAACTTTTATCGATTCCTTCAACTGAATCTATTAGATACACAATAATTTCACGTCAAAACGAGATAGCGAGACTCATAGAGGAAGCACCTTCTACACGAAAAGAGCTTGTGTTAAAACTTTTAGGATTGAACGAGCTTGAAAAAGCCAAAGAAGTTTTAAAGCCCTACTTAGAATCGGTGAAAAGCGATATAAAGTTCTACGATAGCTATAAACTAGAATTGAATGAAATTAGAGAAAAGGTTAAAGCGTTATCTCGTAGTATAGAGGCAGATAGGGTTGAGTTTGCGAAACTAGAGAACGAACAGAAGATACTTAGTGAAGAGATAAAGAGGTATGAGAAACTTATAGAGTTAGTGAAACTTTATGATAAGCTTTCTAAAGCTATAGGAATTGTTAAAGAGCTTAAAGAAGTAGAGTCGGTTTTGCCTCTATGTAGAGAAATTCTTAGTCTAGATATAGAGAACTTCATTTCTATTACGAATGTACTAAGGGATCGGAAAAGAGATCTTGACGAGGCTCTAGAAAAGCTGAAGACCATAGAGAACGAGATAAATATTGTTCTAAAGAACCTAGAACTAGAGCTAGAGATTCAGGTTCCTTCTTCAGTAGATACTAAAGGAGTTATAGAGTACCTTGATGAACTATCTAAGCAAATATATTTAGATAAAAGCGTTAAGCAAGCTGAATTCAATATAGCTAAAAACTCTGTTGAGATAATCGGTAGAAGCGCTAATTGTCCTCTATGTGGAAGAGAACTTAGTGATAATCTTAAAGAGAGACTTCTTTCTGAGGCCAAGAACCGTATAGATTCGATCTTGAAAGAATTGGATGAGTTGGATAAGAGGTACAACAAAGTTAAATTGTATATAGATAATGTAAAGAAGCTTGAGAAAGGTAGGTTAGAGCTTCAGGTAAGGATTGAAAACAATAGAAAGATTATTGAAGAATATATGAATAAGTATAGAGAGATAAAGAATAGTATAGAGACTGTGATCAGTAAACTAAAATCAAACAACTTTTTTACTAAATGTCTAGATAACAGCAACATAATAAATGTTGTTAGATGTATTCACAGATTAGCGATAGAGACTATGAAGATATATGAAGAAAAGAAACATATGTTGAGGAAACTATTCGAAGAAGAGATAACAATAGATGAAGTTTTAAAGAAATATACTGAGGTTAAGAACAGTATAGCTGAACTTGGTTTTGATATCAATAAAATCAATATAAATGAAATTGAAGCTAGATACAAAGAGTGTCTGAATAGATTTAATGAAGTAAGTATGAGAATAGGTCAAATAAAAGGAAGAATTGAAAGTTATTTAAAGATGCAAGAGGAGTTCAGCAAAAAAGAAAGAGAGATTGAAGAGAAACTCAGTCAGCTTAAGAAAAGTATCGAAATATATCCTGTTCTAGACTTCATGGTGAATAAGCTTTTAGGTAAAGATGGGCTTCTAGCAAAGATGTTAACACAAGAATCAAGAAGACTAATAGAGAGATACACCAATGCTATTCTGAAGGAGTTGGACATGAGCTTCAGAATCCGTATCGATGAGGAATTCGATATTAGTGTACATACACCTTTTGGTGAACTTGATATCAGAAGCCTGAGCGGTGGTGAAATAGTGGCGCTTGCAATAGCGCTTAGAATAGCTCTAGCCTATACAGTTTTTGGCAGACTTCCAGGATTCTTCATACTCGATGAACCTACACAGTTTCTAGATAGAGATAGACGTAGATCGGTATTTGAGATAATAAAGAAGCTTTCAGAAAGAGTTCCACAGGTTATAGTGATTACACATGATGTAGAGGTAGAAGAATTAGCGGATAAGGTAGTCTATGTCTCTAAGGAAGGGGGAAGGTCTATAGTTAGAGAAATAAGTGAATTTGAAAAAATTACTGAAACGGTATAACACTAATAGGTATAATATCAGTATTACTCTACCACAGGTCCTATAACTTCCTTACCTACAAGCTTGTTTATACGTTCAACTTCTTTATCTACATATTTCTGTATAACATTGATATCTTCGTCTGTTAGATGAGCAAATCTACCTTGCGCCTTTAAGTAGTGTTTCACATGTTTCCTTTTAGGCACAGGAACAGTTACTCTAAATACTTCATTATTCTCTAGCTCCCAGTTTATCCACATAGCTGTTTCTGTTGCAAGTCGAGAAATCTTGATTCCATACCTTGGATCGAATCTCCAGCCTGTTGTACAAGGCTGAATGACATGTATGAATGAAGGTCCATCAACAAGTAGACCTTTTCTAAATTTATTAGCCATATCTATATAGTAAGCAGGATTAGCTGTAGCTACATAAGGTACTCTATGAGCTGCAACAATCTCAGCTATAGGTTTCTTTGTCTGTAACTTACCCTTTACAACTTTCCCGATAGGGGTTGTTGTTGTCCAAGCCATTATCGGTGTAGCACCGCTTCTCTGTATACCTGTGTTCATGTATGCTTCGTTATCGTATAGAACATACATAACTCTATGACCTCTTTCAAGCATACCGCTAAGAGCTTGGAACCCTATATCAACAGTACCTCCATCTCCACCTATTGCAATCACATTTATTCTTTTGCTAGGATCTATCACACCCTTCTTTTGTAGAGATTTTATAGCCGCTTCTATGCCGCTAGCTACAGCTGCAGCATTCTCAAATGCTACATGTATCCATGGTACACGCCATGATGTATATGGATAAAGTGTTGTTGAAACCTCTAAGCAACCTGTAGGCGTTACAACAATTGTATTGGGTCCAGCAACCTTCAGCAGTATACGTACTATAGGCCCTACAAGACATCCAGCACAAAGGCCATGGCCAGGTGCGAAATATTCTTCTCTTGGTAAATCAAAGAGAGATTTGTAGATAGGTATAGATGGAGAGCTCATTCCCTAACACCCCAATAAATTGATTCAGTTAACCTTACACCTTTCTCGATCAGTTTAGATGCATGATAATATATGTTGATTATATCGAGTTCCGTGACAGATCTCTGACCTATTCCAACTATGTAGTTGTATAAATCAACATCTATAGATCTAAGTCTTAGAGTTGTTAGAATCTCCATAGCCATAGGTCCCTCTATAGCGCCACCAAATGAGATAGCTCTATCTAGAACGATAAGATGTTTGACGTTCTTAACACTATCAACCAGTTCTTTATGTGGGAATGGTCTAAATACTCTTATCTTTATTCCTCCTACTTTTGCTCCTTTCTCTCTAAGTATATCAACAACTTCTCTAACAGTTCCATAGAGTCCTCCGTAGGTAACTATGGCAGTTTCTGCATCATCTATTCTGTAAGTTTCTACAAATCCATAGCTTCTTCCGAATCTTTTATCAAATTCTTCATCAGCTTTCCTTAAAACCTCGTAGGCATTCCTCATAGCTACAACTTGTTGGTATTTGAATTCGTAGTACCAATTAGGATCAGCTATAGCACCAAAGGTTATTGGGTTCTCGGGATCTAATCTAGGTCTACTATAGTTCTTCGGTATATACTCTAATATTGGAGCTCTATCCTTAGCTACGTTTACTGGCTCATATGTATGGCTCATTATGAAGCCATCGTATACAACCATAGCTGGTAGCAGAACTTCGGGATTTTCAGCAACTTTATATGCCTGTATAATGCTGTCATAAACTTCTTGTGCTGTTGATGCTATCATTGTTATCCATGAGGAATCTCTTGTAGCAAACATATCGCTATAGTCACACCATATATTTATTGGCGCAGATAAAGCTCTAGCAGCTATAGCCATAACTATAGGCAGCCTCATACCTGAAGCAATGTAGAGCATCTCGTGCATAAGCTCTAAACCTTGAGAACTCGTAGCTGTAAACGTTCTTGCACCGGTTGCTGAAGCACCTATACATGCACTTAAGGCCGAGTGTTCACTCTCGACATGTATCATTTCTGCATTAAGTTCACCGTTAGCAATGAACTCAGCCACCTTCTCTACAACCGGTGTTTGAGGAGTTATGGGATAAGCTGCAACTACATCTACATCAGCATCTTTTGCAGCATATGCTGCAGCATAATTGGACGTTAATGGGATTCTTTCCCACATATCCATCTACTTCACCTCTTCAACAAAATCTATAGCTTTAACGGGGCATTCTTCCACACATAATCCACATCCTTTACAGAAATTGTAATCTATTTCTAGACTAAACTTCCATTCCTTACCTGTAGCAACTCTATATGGTTTATCTATGATGCTTATAGCTGGTTCTGGACACACTATCCAGCATATCAAGCATCGTATACACTTTTCATGGTTTATGATAGGTCTGAAGATCCTCCAATCTCCTGTGGGTCTCTTAACGAAATTCCCAGGCTCTAGAATCATTCCCCCAATACTCATCGATTTCCATCCAGATAAACGTTTTTCTCCGCTCATGATGCTTCAACCTCTTTATATGCTCTTCTAACAGCCTCAATATTAGCTTCAGCAACTTTAGGTCTAAATGATTCTTTAATTACTTCCTCTACATAAGTAATATCAACAATAGGTACAACCTTTATTAATGCACCAATCATAGCCATATTAACGAAAGGATTCTTTAGAATATCGAGAGCTATCTGAGTTGCATCTACACGAGCTATCTTTAGATCTTCTCTACCTATGTAAGTCTTTAATTCACTTAAACTCTTCTTTGTATTGATGATCAATGTTCCATACTGTTTAATACCCTCAAGATATAGCGACTTATCTAGTGATGGATCAAGAACAACAACTACATCAGGATAAAGAATAGGGGATCTTGTATATATAGGTTCATCAGAAACTCTTGTATATGCTCTTACTGGAGCACCTCTGCGTTCAGCACCAAACTCTGGATAAGCTTGAGCATACTTACCTTGATATACAGCAGCTTCAGCTGTTACAACTGATGCTGTTACAGTTCCCTGTCCACCTCGTCCATGCCATCTTATTTCTATTCGCGTCATACAATTAACACCACAAACCTTTAATGGGTAAAGATATAAAAATGTTTATGACTACAATCATATAATTTAAACAAATTAATAAGAGTGATCAATATGAATAACGAAATAAAGCAACTGATTCAAGCTCTATGGATTATTTTACCTGCTTATACAGCTAACGGAGCACCAATCATAGCAGCTAAAATTATGGATACCTTTGGATTCAAGAAACATCCAATAGATGGAGGTAAAATGTTTATCGATGGTAGAAGAATATTTGGTGATAATAAAACGTGGGAAGGATTTATTGCAGGAATAATTGTTGGAGTTTTAACAAGCATCATTCAAATGTTCTTTGAAGTCTCAATATCCTTACACTCTCTATACCTTATTAGAGGTATAGCTCTAGGCTTTGGAGCCATGATGGGTGATCTCATAGGAGCATTTATTAAGAGAAGACTTGGATTAAAACCTGGAGCTCCTCTACCACTAATTGATCAATTATCTTTTCTTCTTGTGGCTATAGCTGTTTCCTTAAAGTTTATAGATATCACATTTAAACAATTTGTATACATAGTCATAACCACGGTCATTCTTCATATAACTACGAACTATCTAGCCTATAAGCTAGGCCTAAAGAATGTACCTTGGTGATCTCAGAATACATCAATTACTTCAGGGCTAAATGACTAGGGAATACCAATGATAAAGTTTGTGAGTACAGCATCACCATTAATAGCGCTACATTGTGACTATGTATATGAGTATGAGTTAGTGTTATATTGTTCTTCTTATCTTATTGTTTAAATCAGTAGTAACAGAGTTCAATAAATGTTTCAGTCAACTACTTGTAATACTCGAAAAGTATATTTTAATGTAGATTATTCTATAGAGAGGGAGTTGAATGAAACTAAAGATAGTGTTACAAATCGTTATGGGTCTATTAATTACATGGATTATTGTTGAGAGAATAGGATACAATGTAGCCATAAGTATGTGTTTTCTTACACCACTTCTTGGATTAGTTCATGAAGCACTTCACTACGTCTATATAAGGATGTTTAAGGTTAACCATAGGTTCACATTTAAGGGTATGTACATAGGGTTCCATATTACAGTAGATAGTGTTGATCAGTTAATGGTTATAGCAGTAGCTCCACAGATTCTCACATTATCTCTACTAATAACTTATGTTTGTTTTACAAATAACTATGCTATCGCACTCGCACTATACCATATAACACTATCTCTAGAGGACATACTTATAATTGTGAAGTATCTACCGCATTACTTCTCATAACTTTTGCATATCTCTACACAATCTACTTCAGCTCTATGAACACAAAGACATAGTATAGAATCATTTACAGAGTATACAAAGATCTTGCCGCCTCTAATATTCTCGATAGTAACTATTCCTCTATGTTCTTTCTCTACATACTTCTGTATATAAGATTCAAAGAGATCTAGAGCACAGTCATTTGCTTCACAATCTAGAAAATCATAGATGTTGCAAGACACATCATAAACAAGGTCTTTATAGATAAGTGTAGCCTTAAATATGGGTGCTTCAGGTTCAGGAATGTTCTTCAAATTTTATCCCAATTAATTATATACTATATAGAGGTATTAAAATTTCTGTGAGGAAGGTATGAATACTTTAAATGAACATCTATATAGTTGTAGTTAATTGTTCACAGTCATTTCTAATATAGTGTTTAAAATTCGAAAAACAGATAAATTTATTAACTCTTTAATATAGTCTATAGACTAAGAGTTAGAGTTGAGGTATAGATCATGAGTGGGGAAATACTAATCGAAAAAAGGAGAAGAAGAAAAAGAAAATTAAATATTGAGGGAAACAAGGTTATATTTAGAAAAAGACTTGAACATAGCTTTGAATTACCGCCCGATATAGCGGAATGGGTCAAGAAGCATGTAGATGTGTTAGATTGGCTTGTATTTGATAGCCAGGTAGCATCAGCATTAAGACATCCTCATAGTGTTAGAACATTGATATATCTTCTATATGCAAGAGCTAACGATATACCAATAGCACAGATGGCAAAGAAAATAGATATTGCTCATGAACAGCTCTACAGATTAGAAAGACTTCTATCTAAAGTAGGTCTAAAAGATCAAGTATATTCGATGCTAAAGAAGGGCTAGCATTATATAAACAACATGAGTATTGTTAACATATTACCTACTGTCTGACTTTAATCAATTTTTATATAAATCTATCCAGCAATCGATATTTATTGTAACTATATAATTTGTTAAACTTAAAGGTTACAGACGTTAGAAACATACACTTCACTACATTAGGTATCTATAATCTGATCTGATATTCTACGTGTTGCAAGTTAGAGATACAGAATATTACAGCTTGCTACCTCAGTAGCAACATAGTTTTTATGTAGATCGATTTGATATAACAACGTTCTTCAGTTAAAGGAATTATCATCAGTCTTCAGAGAGGTGAAGCTTCATCATACTTCTATAATCTACAGTACCTATTCTCACACTATATAGTATCATGATTTTATCTACAGACTAAACTTATTTTTTGTACAACAGTTAATCTAGTTTGTTAATATCTTTTATGTAGATGTTTACTGAACTATTTAGCAATACTCTAGCTAAACAGTATCTTGGATAATTGAGATATGGATATTAAGAAACACTAACCCAACATGGTTATAATTAGCAAGCAATTATGTGAAACATAGCTTTATGTTCCTTCTTAATCATTACTTCTTTTTCTTGAATGAATCAAACGAAACCTAGAACTTCTTAGCCGTCTGTAGATCATTGTCTAGAAAACTTTCCTAAATTAGTAACTATATCCTAGAGTTCAACGCATTATCTTCTAGATTTATACTCTATATTCACATCGTCTTAGTCGTACTTAGAACCCAAGGCTAGGATTATTCTGTTGGCAAGAAGCTTGACCCACAGGGCTAAGGAATTAGTATTTTCTCTATTAATTGATAAAATTGAATTGGTTATACAAATAATGTTATTGTGGATAGCACTTGATACACTATATCTTTATCTTTAGATTTATTGAGAAAGATCATTATTTTATAATTTCCTAGTACCTTAGACATCATCTAATCCGAATTAATCTTAATGTGTATTCCTTCTTAAGTCTTAACATTAAAAACTAATATCATGTTGATAGAACATCTTGAATATGAGTATTTATAGTTGTAAAAGAGTTGCACAATCTTGATTTATATTATCATACGGATTTTACAGATCCATGAACTATGCTTTTCATTGATAGTTCTTGGTAAAGCTTATAGTATTTAGATTTAGATGGATCTACATCTAATGCTGAAAGATCATTTAAAAGCTTCTGTGAAAAGATTGATATATTTATACAGGGTTCAGCGCATAAGACATTGGGTTTAATGCTATCTACTATAAGCTTGACTATAAGAGCTACAGCTACTTGATCATTGTGCGTCATATCAGTACTTGTAACCTCTTCACTAAGTAGTTCTATTACTTGTTTAAACATTGGATCAACTATACGATCTATATTGTCTTTTAGAGATGCTAGGATAAGAACTAAATAGTCTTTCGTATTTATATTGGTGGGCGGTAACATATCAACATCATTTAAGCATAAATTATAGTCGTGTTTAAGAGTCTCGTCTATATTCTTTGTAATAGTGACAATGTCTATCACGTCTCTGATAATGTTGAATGCTTTTATTGTATCTAGAAGAATGTGTTCTGGAATGGCACATCTTCTTGCAGCAAGTGATATATCCATACCGTATCGCATTGGGATAAGGTCCAGTATTTTCTTAAGTATGTCTATTGCTATCTGATCACCTTCTGTAAGGAATTTTGCAAGTCTTTTCTGTATATACACTATGTCTCCATAACCAAAAACACCTTGCTTAATTCTATTTATGCTCCACAAAGTTACTGATAAAGCTAATGCAACTCTAGGTCTCATAATCAAGTCTACTTTAGATACTATATCGTTCTTTAATATGTTTTGAATACGATAACACTTCTGAAGCTTTAGCAATCCTTCAACATACTTTTCGTAACTACTCATCTAAATCACACTACTAGTAAGGAAACTAAGTTTGTTAGGTAAAAAATCAAAATGATTTATCTGAATTACCAGAATTTTCTACACTATCGTTCAACAACAATCAATGTTGTTGTACTTTTTATGTGGGGAAACCTTCTTATCTTAGCTATAACAGTATTCCTCAAGGTATCAAAAGTATTTGCTTCAACAA
>JAWBDT010000008.1:0-17967 GCA_038821645.1 Ignisphaera sp.
TGTAGAAAGAGTGTTAGCGTTGCGGGGTTCAGCTCTGATGTAGGTTTATGTAAGTCGATGTCCTTGCCTCATCTCTTTTCCCCTGCATTGGTCTTGGGTTTGCATCACCCTTGGAGACGTTCAGGGCGACCCCAAGCACTCCACATCTTAGATGTCTCGGGGAGAGCCTTACGCAATTGTTTCGGGTTTTATATAGGTTTATAATGATTGATGATGGTTGTTTTACTGTGGGTTGAACTTATCCACGATGCAGGTGCACGGTAAAGACTCAAGTGGGTGGAGCATTCAAAGCCAAGATGTGATGGTTTCCTCACAGCAATGAACTAGATGAAGGTGAGCTGTAGGTAGGGGTTACCTTGAACGGGTGGAGATCAATGACATAAGCACTGATGAAAGATGCCCCAAGGTTGATGAAGCCAAGGGTTGACAATAAACAACATCAAGCAACATGAAACCCAAACTCCTCCACATAGTGGCTTTACTCACCTTGAGAACCTCCTGCACCTTCTCCCTACAGTACTTATCCACTACGTACTGAAGTATCCTAGCTCTATCCTCTTCACTCAGAGACTTTAGATTCAGAATCTCGTACCAAGGCTTTACAGCCTCAATCCCAACATTATCTCCTAGTATTATCATACAGTAATGTTAGTTAATCGTTTCACGGTGTATGTGTGGGTCTGAAACAATGACTTATAAACTATCACCATGCATGAGGGTGACGGGCCCGCCGGGATTTGAACCCGGGTCCTCCGGCTCCGGAGGCCGGCGCCCTCTCCTGGCTGGGCTACGGGCCCTATTATGTGTAGCGTTATACAGTATCTTTTGTGTTGTGGTTTTTGGGTTTCAAGTATATCGTGGATCATTCTTATCTGCTGCTTTATTTCTTCGTATGTATTAATGTCTATAGCTGTTAAAAACATATAGATACTATCTTTAAAGAGTATTCGAATTAATCTATAGTGAAGCCTATATATCGCTACTCTATCGCCATCTTCTTTAGTTATCTAGTTTTCCGTATCATCGGTGTAATGTAGGATAATGTGGATCCGTAACAGAATTATTGAAACTAATAATGTAGAGAGTATTAACCATAGCTTGATAAAAAATAGCTAACTATAGTTACCATAATCATTGAGATAATTAAACTAATCTAAAGTGTTTTCCAGAGATTCTCTAGAAGGTTCTTCAGCAATTAGATGAATGGATAAGATAGAAAGCTTAGAGAATGTGATACTAATAGTATCTGCATTAGTATCGCTATCTAGAAAGAATAGAGCAGATCATGATGATGTAGAAACAATAGTGTTAAAGGATCTACATAGCTTCTCTAACTAGATATGATGTTATCTCTCATCAATATGTATTAACTTGATTAACTATAATTCTATATCGAGACACTATCCATTTGTAGAGTTTAGAAGATGTTTGTTAATCAATATAGATATCTCGATTTAGAGAGCAATACGTCTAAGAGATCTTGGTTTATGAAGCTTCTTAACTATAAATACCTAGTTGATTACTATATTCATGAGCTCTACATTATGTGTTGTAGTGCTTAATAGTGTCGCTACATTAGATAATTATACTATATACATAAAGTCTTGTTTATTACTAGTTTCATCAATACTCAGATAATTAACTATATGGAGGATGATTAAAATATATGGAGCTACAAGATATACTGTATTAAGGAAGCGGATACTAGCTCCAAAGATCAAGGAGATTGATATCTATTCTCCAAGGATAGCTAAAGCTGCTAGAGCTGGTCAATTCGTTATGGTTATGGTTGATAAAGAGAGTGAAAGAATTCCGTTGACTATAGTTGACTGGGATAGAGAGGATGGATGGATTAGAGTAGTGTTTCAAGAAGTTGGTGTAAGCACAATTAAGTTGGGCTTAGTGGATATTGGAGAAGATCTATACCATGTCTCTGGCCCTCATGGTGTTCCAACACATATCTCTAGGTTTGGAACAGTAGCTGTTGTTGGTGGAGGTGTTGCTGTAGCAGCTTTGTATCCTGTTGCTAGAGCTTTTAAAGAAGCTGGGAATAGAGTTATAGCTATTATTGGTGCTAGAAGTTCTAATTTGCTTATATACGAAGATAAGGTTAGAAGTATATGTGATGAACTCTACATCTCTACAGACGATGGTAGTAAAGGAATTAGAGGCTATGTATCTAGTGCTCTAGAGAAGATCTTTTCTGAAGGCCTTAAACCAGATCTAGTTTGGATAGTGGGGCCTGTTGCTATGATGAAGATGTGTAGTTCTGTAGCTAGAAGATATGGTGTTAGAGCTGTAGCTAGTTTGAATCCTATAATGGTTTGCGGTATTGGTATGTGTGGTGCTTGTAGAGTCAGAGTCTACGGTAAAACTAGATTCGCTTGTCTTGAGGGACCAGAGTTCGATGCTCTTGGTGTTGACTGGAACGAGCTTGAGCTCAGATTACAGATGTATAGAGATGAAGAGAACATTTCTTTAAGAAGATTTCTAGAGAGTGGTGGCTGTATTGGTCAAGATAAGACCTAGAGTATCTATCCCAAAGAGAAATCCTCTAGATAGAGTAAAAGACTTTGATGAAGTTGTTCTAGGGTATAGTGAGAAAGAAGCTATAGAAGAAGCATCTAGATGTATACAGTGTTCTACTAAACCATGTGTACAAGGATGCCCTATAGGAATAGATATTCCGCGATTCATAAAGCTGATCAAGAAACAGAGATATGAAGAAGCTTACAGAGTTATCATAGAGAGATGCCCTATACCTGCTGTAACTGGTCGTGTATGTCCTCAAGAAAAACAATGTGAAAAGTTCTGTACATTAGCTAAACTGGGTGAACCAATAGCTATAGGTGCTCTTGAGCGATTTGTAGCTGATTGGATTCACCAACACGGTGTGGATATAGAGGATAAGTACAGAGGGTGTAGAAGAGGTAGAATTGCTATTGTAGGTTCTGGACCAGCTGGAATAGTTGTTGCTTACGATCTAGTTCGACTCGGATACGAAGTAACAGTATTTGAGGCTCTTCATGCTGCTGGAGGAGTTCTGATGTACGGTATCCCAGAGTTTAGGTTACCGAAGAAGATAGTTGATTACGAAGTAAAACGTCTACTTGATCTAGAGATCAACATAGAACTTGGGGTCATAGTTGGTAGAACAATCTCTATCTATGATCTTTTAGACAAATTCGATGCAGTATTCATAGGTACTGGAGCAGGTCATCCACGACTTCTAGAGATTCCTGGAGAAAATCTTAACCACATCTATACAGCTAACGAGTATCTAACTAGAGTAAACTTGATGAAGGCCTACCTCTTCCCATGTTATGATACACCAATACGTAGAGGTAGATATGTAGCTGTTATTGGTGGAGGAAATACAGCTCTAGATGTAGCTCGATCAGCTCTTAGGCTAGGAGCAAAAGAAGTTTTTGTTGTTTATCGTAGATCTAGAAACGAGATGCCTGCAAGATCAGAAGAGATAAGCAATGCTGAAGAAGAAGGTGTTAAGTTTTTGTTCTTAGTTCAACCAATAGAGTTCATAGGCAATGGCTCTGTCTCAGAGATAAAGTTAATGAAAATGAGGCTTAGTGAACCAGATGAAACTGGAAGACCGAGACCTATACCAACAGGTGAAACAATATCGCTACAAGTTGATACAGTTGTTAATGCTATAGGTTTTCACCCCAATCCATTAATACCTATGACTGTACCCGAGATAAAGATAGACAATAAAGGGAGGATAGTAGTTGATAGAGAAGGGAGAACAACTCTATCGAGAGTCTATGCTGGAGGAGATATAGTGGTAGGAGAAGGGACAGTAATAGAGGCTATGAGATGGGGTAAAATAGCTGCACAAACAATACACAGAGACTTATCGTTAGAGAGATAGTGATTGTGTGTACATAACATTGATTCTAGACTATTCAGATAATGTTACAAAGTATAGAGATTGTTTGATTTAACTATTCTAAGAAAATCTAAATTCTATACAATAGTCTAGATAAACAAACATCAAAAACTAGGGTAAAGCTTTAAAGACACTCTTTGTTATCTAGTAGTGATGGTGATCAGTATCTGTATATGCAAGATGTTGAAAATCTCTACTGTGAAGAAGGTATAGATACTCAAGAATTCATTAGTTTAGCTAGAGAGATTTTGAGTAGAGGTGGTATAGATAGAGCTATTGTTGTTGATGGATATAGAGTTATAGAGAACTGCAAGCTTTTCCAAACACTTAAGAAACTCGGGGTTAGAAGAATACCTGTATCTCGTGGCATTGAGAATACATTTGTACCTCTCGAGGTAATGGGATTTTTCGAAGATATTCAACCCAGTATCTATAGAGTTTTTAGAGATACTGAAGAACTTCTCTACAAGAATTGGCCAACACCTCTAGTGAAGCTCTCTAGAGTCTCTATAGATGATAGAGTTGTTTGGGCTAAACTAGAGGGATTCAATCCATGGAGTATGAGTATTAAGGATAGAGTGGGATGGTATATGTATAGAAAAGTTGCTGAAGCCTACGGCAGAAGAAATCTGGGGCTTCTCGTGGAATCAACATCAACAAACACAGGTCTAGCTATAGCTGCTATAGCCAATATGTATCTCTCTAAACTTAGAGCATACATACCTTCAACAGTTTCACAAACAGGTGAGCTTATGTTAAAGGTATTTGGTGCTGATGTTGTAAGATCTACTAAACAGTTAACAGTAGAGCTTATAGATGAAGTTAATGAGATAGCTAGAAAAGAGAAGGCTATACATCTTAACCAGTTCTACAATGATGCTAATTTCGAGGTTCATCTAAGGTATACAGCAAAAGAGTTAGAGCTACAGATCAGAGAAGCAGGTATAGCTCCTAGAGCCATAATCGGTGGCCTAGGGACCTCTGGACATATGTCTGCCATAGCCCTCTACTTCAAGAGCAGGTTCAGAGGAATCAAGATCTATGGTGTAGTACCTAGAGAAGGAACAATTATACAGGGTATAAGGCGAATCGAATCAGGTATGAAGTGGATACATTATATCGATATAGATGGAGTTATAGAGGTTTCACTCGAAGAAGCTATACAGTCTATCATACATATAGCTAGAAGAGAAGGTATACTAATTGGATTAAGCAGTGGCGCTGTATATACAGGTTATAGAAAACTTGTAGAAAATGGTGAACTAAGTGAAGGTGACTATATACTGGTGTTCCCAGATCATGGATACAAATATACTGAACATTTACAGAGATACCTAAACAGTATCAATAGCAATATAAAACCTATGGATTCAGAAATTTGAAGTAACATAAGAATGATAATAATTGATAAACTATATAGCTTAAGATATAGATTAACAATTATCAAGCTACATGATTATCGATAAAAAGTATCTGTTTGATTATGATAGAACTGAGTATATTACTATAATAACTTATTGAGGTTATATTGATAATGATAAAGATAATACTCTATCTAGAGAAGCGATACTGCTTATCTCAAGAGCATACACTATATCTTAAGTATGTTTCTAAAGATACAGAGTTGATAGAGAAGCATCATCACATGTACATCATTTCTCTATGCTAGTATCTATATATCTATGGTGTTTAATAGCTTCTATGACCATCTTCTGTTTGTATTTTTATTTGATTTTAGTAATTTTGTTCTATTTTTCTTGTTTGCGTTATATAGAGTGTATCGTATATAGGCAGTAAATACTCAAGAAATATCTTGTAATGCTCTTGAAAGATATTCATCCTGATTCTCTAGAACTATAGCTCTTTCGTCTATGAGTATCTTTAGCATCTTTACTAGCTTCAATACTGTATCTCTATATCTCTATCTATCTTCCTATATATAGCATAGTGTTTCCATATAGTGTTAGAAATCTCTTTAACGATATGTTCTATAGACTATCCTTAGAGACAATAGAGCTCTACCTTAATTCAGTCGAGTTCTCTCAAAACATACTTGACTAGAGATGAAGCATCAATTATTATCATGACCCTTCCTCACATAACCTATAGCATTACTAGAGATGATTCCTGGAAGACTATCGATAACGTTATGAATTTTCTTCAGTATCTCTAACCTATAATTCTTTTTTACCATATATACATATAGAATTATGTGTCGAGTTCTTTCACAAAATCTAAACCACTATTCACATCTTCTGTTTCTCATATCTAGATGTCGATATAGCTTTGAGAATTAATTGCATCAGCATCTCAATGGATCTCAGAGTTACATGTGTTGCATTCTTCTTAATCGTCTTACTGTTTACATGTTTTAAACCACTTGGATTTAGGTTTCTATGTCTCTATCTAGTGAGCACAGTATATTGACAACACTTCTACATAGTGATTGGGAATCATTTTGCTACTAGATATAGATACTTATTGTTGACTCTTACACTAGATCTATAATAACACTAGATCTATAATACTTGGTTTGTGTATCTAGATAGAACAGTTTACATAAACTCTATATATAGGTCGAAGCTATGGATTACTACATATATACTGTTTATAGTAAATAAAATATACATAATATTATGATATATGTTTAGGGAGTAAGGGCATCTGTTTTGCTATTTCATAGCTAATAGCTATAGCCATTCACATTGAGTACACTTTGTTGTGTATTCTTCTTCATATGGTAGAGTAGCTCTCCTGATAATGAACTGCTCATCAAAATCTTTCATATACTCTAGCACCAAGTTTTTCATTTTATTTGTTAGTATATAGACAGGTATTGTTACACCTAACTGTATTAGTGTTTTCTTTGCTAATGCTTTTCTCAACATATGGTTTGCGCTTGTACAAACGTAATCAGCTTTCTCTATATATGTAATACAGCTAGCCTTAGTTAAGGTATTACAGGTAGAGAATACTGTTACACTAACACTATACCTATCCTCTATTCTCCTAATCTCAGATATCTCCCAGCATCTCAAACCTATAACACTAACAGCAATTTTCCTACATCCTAACTCAATAGCTTTTACAATACCTTCAACTTGATCTATAGTCGCATTATCTTTATCTAGAACAAAACCTTCTAGTTTCTCAATACTCTCAATAACCTCATTGATAGGGTAGGTCTTGAGAAGACCATTCATAACTGCTCCAACACCTTGAACCAATTGTGGAGATCTTGCAATAATAGTTCCAGCTCCATCACATACAATTACAGCACAATCAAAAAACTCTTTCTCTATTCCCCAAGACATGATCTCAGAAGTTCCGAAAGCAACTATTCTCCCTAAATCGAATCTTCTTTTAGGTGTAAATAATCCGTATTCCTTTATCTTAAGCTTCAACACATACTTTACAACATCTTCACAAACTTTTCGTATACCATAAACTCTATGCATATAGGTACAATGCTGAAGTTTTGGTTCTGAAATAACTTCTATTGATTCATCTTCATATACTCTCGCTATAGCCCCCATAATAAGGGTTTCATGATACCTCATTCCATAAACCTCTTCTCCAGACCACATGTTTTGTGCATAACTACTTTAAGATTATGTTTCAGATTGCTCTAAACTATTGAGCTTTACACATACCTAGTAATGCTATATTTATTAAAGAACGATATTTATTGAGTTCTGTGTATCGAGTAGCGGTGCTTAAGTTATATATCAAAGAGTTAGAGTATCATGTTTCAACATTCTTTCATCAGCTTTAAGACATATAGGTTGCTTAATAGTATCGAATTTTATGTTACAATAAACAAGAGCTAAGGTTATAGCACTTTTTTCTAGCAAGTTAACGAAATTGTTGAAGCCTTGGCCATAAACATCATCAGTAATCAGAACATCTTTGAATAATGCCTTAAGCTATCTAAAAGAACCATATATATAGTTTCTCATTGTGTGATTTATTTTTGTATTGCTCAAATGTTTAGAGCAATACTTGCTTCATCAACCTAAAAACTCTTTAGAGAAGAGGTTATCAATAAACATAATGCATTTTCTATAGATGTGTTAAAGTTTTACTATATGGGATAAGGACTAGATGTTCAGTACCTCCATAAGGTATTGAACACATGCTACGTTATCTAGAGTACTAGAGTATAGCGTCTAGGTTAAACAGAATTGTGTAGAGATAGTTTCATCGAGAAAGTGGTTCATTAATGATATAGCGCTATGTTATCTGAATTCTTAGCGATGCTTCTCGATATATAGGGTCTAGAAACTGATAATTATGGATTATACTCATATCTTCAAGATTCTTCACGATATTGTATAGTATGCTAGAGGATATCGTAACACCCTCTTTTTCCTCAACATACCTCTTTAGACTACTCCACGTCGTAATTCCTTTAGCGATTCCTTTTAAAACCAATGCATACCTCTTACCTCTCTCTCTAACAATATTCTGTAGCTCTCCTAAAGCAACACCTATTGCTAGCTCTTTTATCTTAACGATATCCTTATTTCCTTTAGAATATTCATTACCAAAGAATGTTAGCCAACCCGGTATTCCACCAAATTCTTCAACAGCTATTTCCAGAACATCCATTTTTACATCTATTCTCAGCTCTCTGAATCCAGTCTTTAAGAACTCTAGTGAAGTATCTCTATCAAACCTTTCGAGTTTGAGATTAAAACAGTATCTACCGTAGAGAGGTGAGTTATGTTTATCGATTCCCAGAAATCCGTAAAGTAAACCGATCTCTGAACCAGTAAGTATGAATGTAATGTTTCTATCGTAATCATAGGCATGTGCTAAAGCATTGAGAAACTCTTGAGAACGAGGACCTCTGAGTTTCTGAGCTTCATCAAAAGCCACTATAATTCTCTTCCTATTGAGAGCATCGAAAAGTGAAGAAAGAGTAATAGAACCTCTACCTCTCCACTTAATCTCTACCTCAACACCCCTAATACTTATACCAGATATAGATTTAAGAACATCATACAGCTTATCGAGTCTCGATGAAAACGCTTTTGAAATCAATGAATATAGATCACGTAGACCATAGTTAGTATGTAAACTCCTTAAATCAATCAATACACTCGGAATATCAACTTCATTAAGGAAAACACTCAATAGAGAAGTCTTACCTATTCTCCTGATACCAGAAATAATTGTGAGAGGTGAATCTATATTTTTGTGCAGTATCTCGAGTTCTTGATCTCTTCCGAAAAGCTCATTTCTATTAGTTTTAGGTCTAGGATCAAATAACAATTATTCTACCCCAGAATCTAGATTCTGGGTCAGAACTTATAAATTTTGAGGTAGAACATTGGATACTATACACAGTCTAGGTTCTCTCTAAAGACTTTAGATATTGATGCTCTCTTCTCTATAACAAGTATTGAGGATTCTCAATAGATCTTCAACTACATCTAGCTTCAAGATGATATAGAAATGTATTATTGTATTATTTTGATTCTAAAGACATTATATAGGTTTTGGTTCAAATGCAAACCTTATTGATATAGCTTATACAGATTCTTGTTGATTTGATTCTAGTTGAAGTAGATTGCTATGGAAAAGGTTCAGAGGTTTATTTGAGACATAGTTGGTGTTTATATGAACTTAAGATAGTTCTGGATTATTTTGTATAGCTATAGAAACCATAGATTTGCTAGATATCTATATTAGTCTAGCTGACCCTATGTTAGTGCTAAAATGAGTTGTGGTGTTGTCTAGAATGTGTAGCTCTGTTGCAGAAATACTGGGGATAGGAGTTCTCCAAGGTATCTTTGAATGGCTTCCTGTTTCTAGCAAGACTATAGTTATGCTTTTCTCATCACTTGTGTTAAGAAGACCTCTCGCTATTTCTTATTTACTTGGATTAGCTATTCAGGGTGGAACAGTTTTTGCAGCAATAGTTTATTTTAGGCGTGAGATTCTCGATATAATTTTGTTTAAGAATACAAAGTTGTTAACATATTTAATTGTTACAACATTTTCATCGTGCTTAACAGGTATACCTATATACATAGTGTTCACCAAGTTCTTGTTACTAAGAGAAGAATTCGTAGGTTTTATAACCATTGCAATAGGCTTCATTCTCCTACTCCAAGCATTAGTCTTAAGTAGATTAGAGACAGGATTGAAGAAAATTACAGATATAGATATATTTGACTCACTCGTTCTAGGACTTATTCAAGGACTTTCTATAGCACCTGGTGTAAGTAGGTCAGGTGTAACAGTAGCAACACTACTCTACTTAGGCTATACTGTTGATGATTCTCTTAAGCTAAGCTTTCTAGCCTCTATTCCTGTAAATCTTGGAGCCACAATCCTTACAATAACATTAGAAGAACTAACTACTATACACCTTGACATCACATTACTAGGACTAGCATCTCTAGTATCAATAATCACAGGTTTTGCCACAATCAAGCTATTACTGTTCATAGCCAAGAAATACAGCTACAAATTAACAGCAGGACTAGGCATAGCAGCACTTTTAATTGGATTAGCTACAGCTATAGCCATATACTAGACACAAAACAATACCTTGAACTAATTGAAGAAATCACAGCATAAGGTTAACCATATATATCTACATCACCACTTCACTCAATGTCCCAAAAACATTAATCAGATCGTAGATAACCATAACTACAACAATACTCTTCTTCAACTAAACCTTTAACCAGCTTCAATACATCCAGTCAATACCTAGAACACAAATTAACAACAATATTCACTAAATAACAGAACTTCAAGATACATGAACTCTAGCTACAACTTCTCTATAACTCATCATGCTAAACCAACATAATTCCCTACGAACAATATCCTCTATCTCATAAACATAAGAACTTCTATAACCTCATAATAGATAGATAGAGAAGTACATAAAACCATGTAGACTATTATACATGAACATATCTTCACATACAGTAAAAATACTATTGAAGTAATAAACATCTAGATAAAGCCCTATGTATGCTAGAAACTAGGAAACTACCTAGTTTAATCATAACGATTTTGTTGGAAACTATCAAAGGATGTAGAAAGTTTGTAGAAGGTTTATTTATTGAGACTTTGTATAGTCTAGTATAGAATTGTTGTAGAAGGTTATGTTTGTATTAATTTGAGAAAGACTTAAAGTAGTGTAGAGAGTTTGTTGATGTTTGATGATGAGTTTTTCGGGGAATGTGAGGATACCGATGATTGTGTGGTTACCCACTGAGTTTTTGCTTAATGGAAATGTTTGTTTTGTTTTATGTTAGTAGTTTTAAGTGATCTTCTATGTAGTTTGCATGATCTACTATTCTCTCTATATGCCTCATTATGAGTACTTTTAGTGATGTTGATCTATCTACATATTCTCTTGATATAACCTCTTTTAGTAGTGCTCTGTAGTGTGTATCTACATTACTGTCTATCTCTAGAATTGTTCTTTCATTTACTGGTTTAAGCTCTACAAGATCTTTTAATGCATTTTCAACTGCTTTAATTGCGTATCCGAACATTTCTGAAGCTCCATTGATACTCGCTATACTCTCTGGTGTCAGCATTATATCTATTCTTGCTATCTCTCTACAGTATCTAGATATTCTATAGACATCGTATGCTATACTTATCAATGTATGAGCAATGAGAAGCTCTTTACCTAGAGGTTGTCTTCTGGCTATGAATACCAGAACCTCGTTTACGAATTCTCTTCTTATCCTATCGAGTATAGATGAGATCTCGTCTATCTCTCTCCATAGACTCTCTCTAACAGTAGTATTGCTTTCGTTAAAGAGTTCAGAGGTCTTGATCATTACCTTATGTGTATGTTCAGCCATATGGAGTAGTATAGATCTAAGTCTCTCGAGCTCATTTATCAAGAGCATACCTATATCTCACCTCTAAGGAACTTAGCCGTGAACTCATTCGATGGATGAAGAAATATTCTTGAAGCAGCTCCCTGTTCAACTATAGCTCCATCGTATATAAGTGTAACACTATCAGCAACTCTAGCTGCTTGATGTGGTGAATGAGTCACCATAACTATCGTTATATCATTTTTAAGCGACACTATAGCTTCCTCAAGTTTTCTAGCATTAACAGGATCTATATTTGCTGTTGGTTCATCTAGTAGAAGTATCTTTGGCTTCATGGCTAATGCTCTAGCAAGACACAGTCTCTGTCTCTGACCTCCACTAAGCTCGTTTGGATACTTATTCAGTCTATCCTTAACCTCGTCCCAAAGCATGGCTTTTTCTAAAGACCATCTAACTACTTCATCTAGATCTCTCTTGTTTCTAGCAACACCATTGAGTTTAGCAGCTATCGCTATATTCCAGTATATAGACATATGGGGAAACGGGTTAGGTACCTGGAAAACCATACCTATATCTCTCCTTAGAGTATATGGATCTATCTCAAATACATTTCTACCCAATACATATACCTCTCCAGAAACTCTAACATTCGGTGTCAAGTCTATGAGTCTGTTTATAACCCTCAATAAAGTTGTTTTACCTGAGCCAGATGGACCCATAATTACATGAATTGTGTTGGGCTCTATATCCATAGACACGTTCTTGAGGATATGTCTATCACTTATATAGAGGTTCAGATTCTTGATCTCTATAGCATACCTCATAACTTCACCTCTTTAACGATTGTTTTAACTGTGATAAATATAGCTATATAGATGAGTAGAAGTACTAGTGCAGCTCCCCAAGCTATCTCGTGATAAACTTTGAATGGAGTTGTTATGAAATCGAATATAAGTAGAGGTATAGTGTCTGTAGGAGCTCTAATATCTATGTTTACACCAACTCTATATCTCCCAACAGTAAAGAGTAGAGCTGCTGTCTCCCCCATAGCTCTTGCAAACGTTATCAATACACTTACAACAATAGCTTTTCTAGCTATCGGTATAAACACCTTGATTACTGTTTGCCACCTGTTCATACCTATAGAGTAGGAGGCTTCTCTATATGTCTGTGGAACAGATCTTAATGCAGATGAAAATGATGTATATGCATATGGGAGAGATATCAGGGATAAAGCTACTGCTCCCGCTAGAGCAGAGAACCTATTCATCGGAACAACAACTAGTGCATAGACAAACATTGATACAACTATAGTGGGTATACTTGCAAAAGATCTAGAGAGAATATCTGTAAGTCTGGATAGAGGGTTAGAGGGAAATTCTGTAGAGAGTATTGCCGCCGATAATGCTAAGGCTATGGTTATAGGTAGAGATGTTAGTGTAGTTATGAAGGAGCCTATAAGTGATGGAGCTATACCGCCTATATCTCTCGATATGGGTGGTGGAGGTATGTCTGTAAAGAATCTGATACCTGCTCTAGCTATAGTCTGTATACCGTTTATTGCTATAGTTATAATCATGTGTAGTAATGGCAGTAGAGTTATAGCAGACATCAAGATCACTAATAATATAAAGAGCTTATCTCTCACATCTCTCCATCTAGACAACGATTTTCACCCTCCATCTATCTAGAATCATCAATCCAACAAAACTAAGGATAAGTGTTACAAAAAGTATCACTAGTGCAGATGCATGTAGAACTGATTCAGCATATGTATACAGACCTGCGTTTTCGTAGTTAGAGGCTATTAATGCAGATACTGTGTACCCAGGTGCGAAAAGACATGGACTTAGATTCATCGAGTTTCCTATAGTCACTACAGCTATAGTTGTTTCTCCAGTAGCTCTAGCAAAACCAAGTATAGCTGATGCAAGTATCGCTGGCTTGGCTAGAGATAGAAGTATCTTTGTTGTTTCGTATCTAGTAGCTCCTATGCCTAGACAAGCTTCTCTGTATATCGATGGAATCAATCTATAGGATTCTACTATAATCGATGTCATGTAGGGCACAATAGATATACCTATAGCTATTCCAGCAGTAAATATAGAGAAACCTGTTACAGGTCTACAGGAGAAGATAGGTATAAATCCTAAATACATATGTAGAGGCTCCATGACATAGGCTCGAAGAAAGGGTGCTAAATAGTTTAGAGACCAGACAGCATATACAATCGTCGGTATACCGCCCATAAGTTCTACAACTGATGAAAATATATCCCTAGCCCTGTCCCTCAGGAACTCTGTAATGAGTATCGATAGAGGTAATGAAAAGAATAGAGAGATAAAGACAGCGATAGAAGAAGTTGTAAATGTGCCAATAATAGGTGCTAGAACTCCGTACACCTCTTTTTCTGGATCCCATATACTTTCCGTAAATAGTTTTACTCCAAACATCTTGATAGAGTCTAGAGAATTGGAGGAAAATATTATGAGAAAGAGCACAAGAATACTTGAGATTATGAAAGCTGTAGGTAGAAAGGAAATCAAAAAAAGTCTATCATGTTTCGATCTAGACATATACCATACCTTGCATCTTAATAGTATCTCTCGAAATCTCTAGCTAATAGGATCAGTATTTAACTCTATATCAGCTATTACCTAGCTCTCTAGTAGTCTAGCTGCAGATAAAAGTAGTTCTATTATTTGTTGCGGAGGAGCTACATATCCTCGAACCATATTGCTATATCCCTCTATAGCTATCCACTTCAGAAACTCACTAAGAGCTAGAGCTTTGTTGCGATCTCCATATTCTCTCCATACAAATAGGAATGCCAGAGATGATATCGGATAAGAATCTTCATGTCGAGAATATATTACTTCTACAAACATTTCACTAAAATCGTCTAGAGGCGAAGAGGGTATAGATATACCTTTAGCTGCATTCCTTATAGTCTCATCTGTAGGTAGAACAAATCTTCCTGCTGCATTCCTTATAGCTGCTATAGGTAGATTGTTCTCTAGTGCGTAGCTTAGTTCAACATATCCAATAGAGTAGTGTGTCTGTAGAACTGTAGCTGTAACTCCTTCATTACCTTTAGCACCAATACCTCTCCCAGTAGCATCAACAGGCCAATTAACTACTTTACCAACAAGATCCTTATCCCATATGTTTGGTGCAGCCTTGTTTAGGAATATCGTGAATATCTCTGTAGTACCACTTGAATCTGATCTGTGGACAGCTATGATCTGCTTACGTGGAAGGATATTGGCTATATCCGGGTTCAACTCTTTTATTGCTGGATCATCCCAATACTCTATTTCTCCACGATATATCTTGGCTATGACTTCTCCAGTAAGCTTAAGATTATGTCCCTTAATCTCTGGAACATTGTATACAACAACAACAGCCCCCATAATCCATGGAATCTGCATAACCTGACCTCTATACTGTTCATATTGAGATTTAGTTAAAGGTGGATCACTAGCAGCAAAATCAGTAACACGATCAACTAGAAACATCTTCTGACCAGCACCACTTCCAACAGACTGATAAGTAACCTCAACACCAGCAACCTCCTTGAATAGACGAGCCCATTGAGCTATCTGTGGATACTGAAAGGAAGCGCCAGCACCAGATACAGATAAGCCTCTGACTTCTGGTCTAGGTGTATATAGGGTAACAGTATGAGTTATCGTTGGAGATGCTTGTGTAACTGTAACAGTAACCGGTGTCGTAATTGTAGTTGTCTGTAATACAGTAACCGTTTGGTGAATAGTTTGCTGGACAGTTCTAGTTACAGTAACATATTGCTCTTTTCTATCGCTAGCTAACATTATGTGTGTTAACGAGTATATAGCTATAGCTGTAACTATAACGGCTACAGCTATAGCTATAACCGTTCTACTTAAAGTTACCACCACGTTCACCCAAGTATCTGTACATTAATTCAACAATATAAACATTAATTTCTATACTCTATAATATCTTCAGCAGAATTATAGATTGCATTAAACAGTATACACACTCTAATATACATATATACATAGCTCATTATAAACATATATAGTTACTATAGGTATTTATATAATATGATCAGGATGTATCTTGATTTAGAGTCATGAATAGTGATTGTATGAGATTGACAGAGAACACCTTTATTCTATTGATCCATACTATGTGAAGAATACGGTGTAAGGAATCTAAAGTAGTTAAGATAATGTCAATAGTATATACTAAGGTCTACTACAATAAATGAATAATATTTACTTTGTTCTACGGTTTAATATAATCATTATTTTGGCTAGGTTTTTGGATACAATAAACCTAGTTTTTATGATTGTTTCCTTTTTAGCTAAGGGGCTACCTATATTTCTTATAATAGTGTGTATAGGCATTAGCCCTAAAACTACTATAATCGTTATGAGTACTAGAAATACTGCTCTAGACTCTCCTAAGGCATCTCTAACGATTCCCATCACCATGGCTTCTATTAAAACAGCTGTTGCATAGAATGAAGTTCTCGTCTATGGACATGTAGTCAACATACTTAAACACAATCATATCGTTTACAGATACATTTAGATTTACCAAGATTAGTACTACTGTATAGCAGAACCCCTAATACAGCATCAGCCTCACCTTTAACAAGTATAGGCTCTTTAAGTAGTACATCCATAGTGACTCACGAAATCTTGTCAATTTATACCAACAGTTTTGCAAATACCAGGAAAAGCCTTCTGACAACATCACCTATGGATGCCTTATGCAATTGTTTCGGGTTTTATACAGGTTTATAAGGATTGATGGTGGTTGTTTTACTGTGGGTTGAATTCATCCACGATGGGTGGAGCATTCAAAGCCAAGATGTGATGGTTTCCTCACAGCAATGAACTAGATGAAGGTGAGCTGTAGGTAGGGGTTGCCCTGAACAGGTGGAGACCAATGACATAAGCACTGATGAAAGATGCCCCAAGGTTGATGAAGCCAAGGGTTGACAATAAACAACATCAAGCAACATGAAACCCAAACACCTCTAGCTTTCTTCTCTTCTAGGTTCCTTGGACTCTCTATAACCCCTGTTCCTTAGCGTAACGATGGAGTGAGGAACCCTAAGGTGAGCAATAACTACACATTTAATTCTTTCATCAGGAGTCTTAGCTTTAAACTCAACCAAAGAGTTAAAGTCACCGAAACCATATCAAACACCTCTACAGCTACATCACTAACAGCTTTAGATGAATCATAGCCTCTATCAATAGTTACTGAAAGTCTTTTTCAGCAAAGAACTCTTTGTATAGAGCAACTAAGAAAGGTGTTTGAGGATCTTGATACGTTCAGTCAAGAGTAAACTTTATATTGACAATAACAAATTGCCGAGATTCTACTATATAGAGAAGCGATATGTATCCCGCTAAGTAGTCTATGGCTATACCAATAACAATACCTATGGCAAGAGATGTTAAGTTAAATCATGATCTTTTAGTGCACGAAACATGTTTTTCACTTAATTAACTTAACTAACGAAACTCCTTTAAAAATTCTATGGCTAGCTTCTACATGATTTTTATATGATTAATATAAGATAATGCCATTTGTTAAACAATAAATAGATAAAAATAGTCATGGATTTTATATGTATTCAACTTTATCTTAGAATTCAAAATGGAGTAACATTACCTTAAATCTTTGTGTCACCTTCTCTTGCCAAAACTAGAAATTAAGTAACAAATAGTTCTTTGTATCCCTTAATAACAACGTAACAAGGTTTAGTAAATATAGATGTTTCAACTATACACTTTAGCTATAGGCTTTAATTCTATTCCTAAGTCTTTTGCTAATTCATCAACACCTTTGGCGAAGAATGCCCCTATTATTACTAGCTTTGGCTTTAGGTTATGTACTTCTTCATATAATTTGCCTATTCTGTAGAGCTCGAGAAGATCACTTTTATCAACTCTTGATTTAACCTCTAGCAATATGTGTTCCCTATCTCTTATAACAATATCGACTTCAACAATAGAAGGTCTCTGGTAAACAACACCTTTATCGTCATAGTAAATCCATCGAGATACTCTAGCAACACCTAGAGCTTCTTCAACAACATATTTCATAGCTTCTCTAAATCCTTCATCAGTTAGAATACCAAATCTATGAGCTATAGCATTCATAATTCTACCGAGATCCCGTAACTCTTCTTCAACTCTTAGAACTCTTTCTTCTAATTTTGCAACTCTTTCA
>JAWBDT010000008.1:18063-29158 GCA_038821645.1 Ignisphaera sp.
TTCAGAGAGTTCAGCAAATCTCTCCTCAAGCTTAATCACCCTCTCCTCCAATCTAGCAAACCTTTCTTCTAATTTTGCAACTCTTTCAGAGAGTTCAGCAAATCTCTCCTCAAGCTTAATCACCCTCTCCTCCAATCTAGCAAACCTTTCTTCTAATTTTGCAACTCTTTCAGAGAGTTCAGCAAATCTCTCCTCAAGCTTAATCACCCTCTCGTTTAGCGCCATAATCCCTTCTAAAACTTCTTTGTATCCAATCAAACCCATAACAGCATATCGGAACTCTTTATCAATTTCTAGAGTTCTCAGAATCTTCTCCTTCTCTTCAATACTTAACATATTTCTACACCTTGGCCTAATTTGTTTATACCATGTTTTTCTGTTTTCTTCTCCACTAGTAAAATTACAAATATATGGAAGATATAAAACTTAACGTTACGATTTAAGAATATCAAATGTTTTAATTACAGACTCATTCATTATTTCTACATTATACTCTATGATATCTATATAAATTCTATAGTAAGTAGAAGAGATGCAGGCTTGATTTTGTAAGTTTAATAATATAACTTAACCTTGTTATTCAATTTAACTATCAAATATTTGTTATAGATGTGATACCCTAATTTTGTTGGTATGTAATCAAAATTTGTTGCAGGAGTTTAAACTGAACATATCTTATTTTAACCCTTGTCTTTTAGATACAAGAAGTATCTCTGTAGCCCAAGCAATAGATCCTAGAAAGAACATTTCACCAAACCCTAAGCCATTAACAGGATCTATAATCATGTAAAGTCCTACAATTGTAAAAACAAGAGATATGAAGAGTATTAAGCTACATCTTTTCTTGATAAATGCTATATATATATGAACATACACTATGTCGAGACTTGTGATAAAGACACTAATAGACGGAAATGTATGAATTGTTTCTATTCCTTGAAGTAGAAGCCCAAGAAAATACAATGCACCTACGACCAGCCCACTCACAATGCCTTCTAGAGCGCTACACTTAACATACAATATATTAGACTATTTCAGAAACAATAGTTTTATCAATAGATAGTGAAATCTATATAGTTGTTGAGTTACTCATAGAATTAAACTATAGCGTTATTAAGATTTTGATCTATTTTTATCTTAATGAACATGAATAATTAACATTTGTTTATGAAGATTTTGCAGATCATTTATCAATACATGAGACAAATCGGGGAAATAAGACAATATGGAGAATCTTCATTAATTATTACTAATTGTTATAGCTATGTATTACAGTATGTGGAAGCTTGATATAGCAAGAATATTAATGTATTTAGTATTAAAAACAATGCTTCACTATAGTTAAGTATTTTAGGTTAAAACTAGGCGATACTAGTGGGATTAAGGCTATGAGAATACTCATAGTTTCTGATATTCATGGAAATGCAGAAGCTCTTAGAAGTGTTCTTGAGTCTGTAGATAAATGGGATGCTGTATGGTTTTTAGGGGATTTCGTTGACTATGGACCTGAACCACATATTGTGATAGACATTGTTAAGGATTTGAAACCTGATGCCATAGTTATGGGGAATCATGATTATGCTGTTGCTTTCAATACTGATTGTAAATGTGATCCAGTTCTTCACAACCTTAGCGAATACACAAGGAAGAACATATCTCTAAAGCTATTATCAAGAGAACAGATAGAATGGCTTAAAACTCTACCAAAAACAATAGAAAAAGTTATCGATGGTAAAAAACACTACATTGTTCATGGAAGTCCAAGAAACCCTCTTTATGGCTACATCAAGCCAAGTCTCTCAATCAATGAAATAAAGCTTTCACTAACATCATCTGTAGTAGCAATAAAGCCAAAGCCTATTGAGGTAGACTATGTTTTTGTTGGACATACACATATACCCATGGATATTAAGGTAGATAGTGTAAGAATTGTGAATCCAGGAAGCTGTGGACAACCTAGAGATGGTGACTATAGAGCTTCTTACGCAATATACGATACAGAGACGAATATATTCGAAATAGGTAGAATAGAATATGATATAGAGAGAGTGGTTAAGAAACTAGAAGAACTCAATCTAGAAAGTAGATATAGTGAATATCTTAAAGCAATACTCAAAACAGGAAGAATAGATCTCCTAAAGAGATAAGAGACTGAACCCATAGAGATAACTACTACCTATATCTACATCATACATCAATTCCAAAGAAATCTATATCAGTATAATAATTTAGTACTTACATAGTTTAAGTATGTGTTCAGCTCTTTTTAGAACGTTGTCCATAATCCATGTATATTCCCCTAGATTTCTAAGAGCTTTAATCCTATCTATGTTTTCTCTAACTTCTCTACATATTTCATCTATGTGTTTCCTTCTAATATTCTCATCTATAGGCTTCTCTGCCTGTAATTTTGGATTACCCTCCATAAACCCTTCTGGAAAGTACCAGTCTTTAAACCATGTGAATCCATTTTTGAAAAGGATATAGCCAAGTCTAGTTAATGGTGGTGGAACACCTATTTCAAGAGCTTTTCTAGTCTCATAATCATACACATACTCTATGAATAGCCTTTCACCACCTTGGAGAATATTCGATAAACACTCTATCAAATTATCTTCGTAGATACTGTCAATGAATTTAAATATCTTGTTGTTGAATATAAGCTCTTTATTTATCATGAATACCTCTATCCACTTCCTATAGTGTGGAGGTCTACCTGTGAACATCTTCATAACCAGTAGCCTCTTTTTAGTACCTCTATAGGTTATATAGATCTCTATGTTCTTTTCCTCTAAAAATCTACCACTCTTTACCAAAAACTCGATCTCTACATCTTCTAGATCTCTGAAAGCTTCTCTACATATCACTACTGAGTGCCTTCGACATCTACTATATAATCTCTGAAGATTTCCTCGAACTTTTTACCATCAATTACAGCTCTACCATCATCTTCAGCTATACTTGATTTTGCTGGACTCATCTCTAGATATATCTTTATCCTTTGTGATATTCTTTCTTCAAATGTTGATACTGTAGTATCTTGATAGAATACACCTATAGGTATTCTATCACCCCACTCAAAGCTCTTCTCAATGGCTTTCAATAGCTTTATAGTTCTATCCTCAGGTTTCTCGACAATAGGATTCCAAGAGCTATTATCTTCTAATCTGTATATCCTCTTTCTATAGTATTCAGCTGTAAAGATATCGTTAAATGTTACACAAGGCTGTAGAATATCTATGAAAGCTGCTCCCTTATGGAGTATCGCCTTCTTCACTATGTTTTTCAGATGTTCTCCATCGAATGCATAGCCTCTTGCAACAAATGTGTATCCAGATGAAAGAGCTAATGCTATAGGGTTCAATGCCTGTTGTATATTTGGTTTCACAAGAGCTTTTGTTTTAGCATTTAGTGGTAGTGTTGGTGATGCTTGTCCCTTCGTTAATCCATATACACCGTTATTGTGTAGAATAACAGTTACATCGATATTTCTTCTGCCTAGTGCAACAAAATGTCCAGCTCCAATCCCTAGAAGATCTCCATCACCACCATGAACAATTACTATGAGTTCTGGATTCACTAACTTTATCCCCATTGCAAAAGGTATCGCTCTGCCATGAAGTGTATGTACACCGTTCACATTAATAAAGTGAGGTATCTTACTTGAGCACCCAATTCCAGAAACAATTACTGTTTTTGATGGATCTAGACCAAGCTCTTCGAAAGCCCTTACAACAGCTGTCAGTATACCGAAGTTTCCACAACCAGGACACCAATCAATCCAGAGATCTGTTCTATAGGATCTACGCTCCATATGTAAGCACCACATGCGTAGTCTCTGATGTTAGTAGTTTTTGAAGTGCATCTACAAGTTCGTTTAGCGTTATAGGTCTACCTGTGAATTTAGCTATCTTCTTCTCGATTTTGATGCTTGTTGAAAGAGCTACTAGATCAGCTATCTGTACGTTATAGCTATGTTCTATAGCTATAATCCTGTCTCTATCAGTCTTACTCAATACCTCAACAACCTCTCTACTTGGGAACGGCCACAAAAGTTTAACGTTTATATAACAACCTCTAAATCCTTTCCTATGAAGAAACTCTAATGCATCTAGTGCTACACCTTTTACAGAACCCCACCCAATAATTATATAGTCTGGATCTCTATCTCCATACACCTGAAGCTTCATATCTCTAGAAACCTCATTAGCTATAAGATCCAGCTTTTTTATTCTCTTCGAATACATAGACACTCTGTTTTCGGGATCTTCAACTATATGCCCATATTCATCATGTTCATCACCAGAATACCACATAACAGTGTCATCTACGCCTATGAAAGCTCTCGGAGATACTATGTAACCTAGATCAAACCTCTTGTACTCTTTACCTCCACTTGATATAGATCCACGTACTATTTTAACACTATCTAGATCTGGAGGAGGTATAGTTCTAATTGAATTAGCTAGAAACTTATCTAGAAGATGTATAACAGGTACTTGAAAACGTTCAGCTATATTGAATGCCTCTATAGAATCGTAGAACGCTTCTACATGATCGCCAGAAGTAATAACAACTCTAGCAAATTCCCCATGACCAGCAAAAATAGCATTAAACAGATCGCTCTGACTACCTCTTGTAGGTTGACCTGTACTCGGTCCTCCTCTCTGATAGTATGTTACCACTATAGGAACCTCGTTTGCACCTGCCCAAGATATTCCCTCAACCATTAGATCGAAACCAGGTCCACTTGTAGCTGTTGCACTTCTAGCTCCAGCTAGAGAAGCTCCTATAGCTGAACAGATAGCAGAGATCTCATCTTCTGTTTGTATAACAACTATAGATCCTATATCTTTCTCTGCTCTAAGATGTTCGTATTTCTCTATAGCAAAGCTCTCATCAGCTGCAGGTGTTATTGGATAGTAGCTCTGGTACCTTAGACCACCAACGATCTTACCCATAGCCACTACATCATTACCTGTGACAATCATTAGTTTTTTGAAGTTATGCTTAGGTTTCTCAAGAGCTATAGAGTTTCGGTAGCTCTGTAGACTTTCTTCAACATATTTAAAGAGTTCTAGGTTTTGTTCAACAATGTTTCTTCTACTACTGAACTGGATAGAAAGAGAATATTTGATGGCTTCTACATCGAGTCCTAGAAGAACTGCTACAGCTGAAACTATAATACCACTTACATATCTAGATAGCGATCTAACCTCAATTCTGTATCTATTCATTAGTCTACGTAGAAGATCAGCAAAATTCAATCCAATGGCTTTAACATCTCTATCTCTCTCCAGAAACTTCAATACAGAAGCTACAGTAGATGCTACACCATTCTTCTTAAGTTTCTCGAGAACCCTAACCCTTGTGATATCCTCCATACTAACAATCTCTTCAAGTCTTTTCGATGCTACTCCACTATCATACACTATGTATCCTCCATTAGCAACATCATCTATATGTGTAAATATTGTTTCAGCATCCATAGAGGCAATAATTTCCACAGGATACCTTAGAGATCTAGGAATAACTCTAGAAGATACTAGCATATGTATATAGCTATGTCTACCGGTTATATTCGAAAAATACTCTCTATCAGCTATAACACCAAAACCTCGACGAGCTAAAGCTCTCGTAAGCACCATCATTGAAGTCTCTACTCCAGCACCTTGAGGACCTCCTAAAATGATACCAACATCTTCTCTAACCATACAAAGTCTCCTAATCCCCTATGTAAGCTTCTTCAGCTATAGACTCATCGAGTGTGACATCTGGAGAGATAAAGTGTTTCTCTACATGCTCCTTTAGCTCGTTTTCATCGTATATAATCTTCCTACAGTTTACACAATATAGCCAACCTTTTTCTCTAAGAATAGTTCTTAGTTCATCAATAGAGGAAGGTCTAAACGATTCACAAAAACCTTGTACCTCAAACGAAACTGCATTCTGCTTAACTACACAGTAACCCACATAAGGGAAATATATATGTGGTTTAAAGAATATACACCTTCCACACACATCACTACTCTCAATATACATTTAATCAATCCTCTCAATCTTTATAGCATTAACTGGACAGACATCAGCACCTGCTTTAGCACACTCGTAAAGCTCTTCAGGAATTTCCCCAATAGATACATTCTCATCAGTTCTAACACTATACTTTTCAACAATTCTAGTCTTATAGTTGTCAGAGCCAAGTTCATAGATCTCAGGACAAGCAGCTGGAGCTGCTCCACAAGATATACATGCTACTCTATCAACTATAACCCTATATCTAGCCAAAACAGACACCAGAACAATATACTTTGAAACTAAAATATAAATTTTCATGTTATAACAAATAGTTAAATTCGTTTAATCATTCTATAGATTCTAACCTACTTTGCAATATTTTGATTAAGATACATTGGCTATTACTACTGGAATCTTTTAGAGTATCCAGTTAGAAACATAGGGAAAACTAACTCTATATACTGTTCTTGCTGTATTTAGAAAAATTGATGTAGAAAATGTATTAGGATATAAATAGAGTTAAAATATATTTCACTTCTTATCTAATTCCTCAAGTCTCTTTAGTCCTTCTTTCGATAACAGGTTCCTGAATATTGTTTCATGCTCAGCTTCATCCTTTATTATATCTTCTATGATTTCTTCTGTTACTGGATCTTTTCCAAACACATAGTTGAATATCTCTCTATAGTGAGCTAGAGCACATCTTTCAGCCAGTATGCTGGCAATTATGAATCCATCTGTATCATGTGGATCTTCAGGAAGTTCTGTTTGTCTACATTTCGATAGATGCCAAAGATCTCTAAAGTCTGGTGGATCTACATCAAAATCCTGTAGTCTATCTGCTAATAGTTTTGCGTGATCATTTAACTCATCATCTGCTATTTTCTTGAATACATCCTCTATTTCTGTAGAAATATGGCCTCTGACAGCATATCCACTTACGTAGTACTGATACCAAGCCAGTATTTCGTCAGCAAATGCTGAAAGCAGCATGTTAACGAGTTTGTCTAAATCTATTCCCTTAACCTCTTCTCTAGTCGGAAACTTTTCGGGTAGATATCTATATTTCTTTGGCTCACTCATATCTATCCCCATTTACCTTTCTTCATATGGGTCTCGAGTTCAGCCATAATCTTCTGGATAGTTGTTAGTGCAAATTCTTTCTCTTCATTAGCTATCTTAACACATGGTGGATCTAGATTATCTTGAATAATCTCTTCAGCTACTGATAGAAGCTCTCTCAATAGTGTAATAGCCTTCATGTGTAAGTAATTAGATCTTCTAGATCTGACAACTAGTTCAGCCTCATTTTCACTCAGCTGTTTAAACTGTTCTTTAGGAGCTCCACACTTTGGACATTTATCTGGTGGTTGAGGTCCTTCAAATATGAAATTACATACCTGACATTTCCAAAACGGCATAACTAATACCCCACCTAGCTCTAGTAGATCTGGCTTTTTGTTATATAAAGGTTGCCTATATAAATAATGTGATAGTTCTAACTTGATCCAGAATACATCTTTCCGTGTGACTGTTATCGATAGAGCTTCAGAGACCTTTAACTTTAATCCAGAGAGTCATAGAGGTTCTAGGTCTAGGGTGGTTCAACTCTATAGATTTTTACAACAGTATCTATATTCAATTTATAGAGGTACTCTTCATCAATCACACCTTCAGTTAATAGTTTCTTCTGGTTCTCTACAATATCCCATGGATATGACGATACTCCTGGCCTCTTGGGATCGTCTATGAAATCGCTTTCAACCATATAGAAGGGTTTTATTGAAATAAAAACTTCTCTAAGTACAGGGTATTTGCCTGGTACAGTAAAAACGAGATCTCTTTTTTGTGAAGCTTTTGCTGTTGCTACATCTAGATGGTGAAGAACAATCTTGGCTCTATCTATTCCAATGCTTTTCACAAGATTCTCTATATCTAGAGCTGTCAATTCTCCACCTTGTTCAAGATGTAGATGAACAATAGCATCTAGATCTCTAGCTAATTCAAGTGTATATCTAGTAACCATATTGTTTACAATAAACGCCTCTGGTATAGCTCTATAGTGAGGTCTACCTATTTCACCAAAACCATCCACCAAACCCTCTTTCACAAGTTTAGCAATATAGTTCACAACCATTATCGCCTTGTCTAGAACCTTAACACTACGTTTAGGATCTCTAGATACTTCATCCTCTATTGCTGCTGGATGTATACCCAATAAACATACGGTCTTCAACTTAAGTTCTCTAGCTTTCCTACATTCACTAATAAAAACATCAAAAGACTTTACATATCCATCGAAACTGTTTTCGAGATCAAGATGATGAGGCGGTAGAGACACCAATACAATAAACCAGCCACCGTTATCTAAAAACTTTCTACCAATACCAGCTATACCTAAACCTTTAACAGGATTGCTATGCATATGACCATCAGCGAAAACCAGTTTACCCACATTGATCACCTTCATATACTAGCTGTCTTTAACGAGTAGAGAGTATTAAGCTATAGCAGAAAATAAAAACATAGATATCTAAGTCTATTTAGCGATAACAATATCTTTTAGAAAATATTTGCTATAATTCTTTACTATATAGTACTAGCTATGTTTCTATAGAATTTTATGTTAGAAGATTTATACAGATTATCTCTATATGTGATAGAAGTTGTATATCAGAGTTATAGTGTCATAATCTGTATGACAGTCACGTCATTCTAGGTAGGTACTAAGTATTCTGAAACGAATTATGTGTCAGGTGTGAAATATGTTGATGAATAATATCGGTGACAAGGTTATAGAAATTATAGCAAAAACGTTGGTAGGTATTGCTATAGTTATTGTTGTGACTCTAACTATATCTCTTAACGCATGTTTCAATCCAGCAGATGTTAATGCTATAGAAGTCATATTTAATAAAAATGGCATAGATTATAATCTAAGATTATAATCTAACTATGTTGATAGAGAAATACAAACCTATCGTTGTTAATGAAGGTAGGATCTATGTATTCAAATACATATATAGAACATCTATAGATAGAGATCTAGAATTTGGTGTTATTGTTTATCTAGAGAAGCTATGTAGAAATGCACCATGCATAGAAGGGTACAATGATGAAGAACCAGTAAGAGATGTTATTGCAATAAGATTGGAATCTCTAGAGCAATGTTTATTGAACTCCACGACTAATGTAGGAGAATGTTCAGTAAAGTCTATCATAAATTTAGCATTTCTAGAATTAATCAAAAGGTTAACTGATGAAGGCATCCTAATGGGTCTAGATATCAAAGATATATACGCTATAATGGATGGCATAACAAGCAACTATTTTACTGCTGGATGGAACAATAGATTGTTGTATAACGAAGAACTAGATAAATGGCTACCTTATGCAGAGCTTGTTAATAGAGGACTTGTAAAAGGTGTGTTATTGAAGGGATATAGTTGTTCTTATAAATTACCAAGAGAAGTTATCGATGAAATAAAAGCATTAGAACCAACATTAATTATAGAAAAACAAACAGAAACTATAACTGAGATAACACCTTCAGTTATTACTCCATAGCCACCTCCATCTATAACATCTATCTCTATGCCTCAGATAACACCTTCAGTAACTAAACAAACAGAAACTCAGATAACTCAAGTTCAGCAGCTAGATGGAGTAGCAGTAGGGATAGCGATATCCATAGGGATTATAGTAGCTTTAGCTATATACATCTCTTGGGGGTATCTATCTAAAACTTAAACATTTTTACCTAAATATACATCTTGATGATAGATTTTGAAAGGTGGTAGAAGATAATATCTAGAGAAACTACTCTATTTAACCATCCACACATTAGGCTCTGGCACAGATTTCTACTGGAAGTATTTGATCCTGGAATGTTAGGAAGTGAATACGCCCTAATACTTCCATGTTCACATGCAAAACCATATAGAATATCCCGACTCCACAGCCAATTAGAATCAATGCTTACAAAATATGATCTCGTATATAGGATTCAGAGATACATCCTCTCGGAGCCCATGGTTCTAGTACCACGTGAACTTGATATATATATTATCCATTTGGAAACTATGACTATCCACCGAAAGAGTTGACAGAAGGAGATAGAGAGACTTTTGTAAAGCTTCTAGCCTCTATACTACCAAAACTCAGAAAACACAAAAAGATAGTAGCAGTACTACCAAAACATCATACCAGTATACTTGTATCAGCCTTAAAATTATGTAACATGTGCATCGAAATCGAAGTTCATAGTTATGGAAGGAAAGCCTTCAAAACGATAAAGGATGTTGTAGAGAAAATCAGTAACAGCATGCACAGCACCCCAACAATAATATCCATCAATATACATATATAACCAATAAATACTATATTCGCATTAACAAGTTCACACCCTGGCACCATCGGTGATGTTAAGAAGAGCCTTAATCCATCGATTGATAAACCCCATTTTAAATAGCAATAAAGGAGTTTCTAGATATCATTTATCAACTAATAGAATTAGTTGGAAACCATATTTAGCAGTAGCTGGAGTAGCTTCTCATGCCATACCCCGTCACTAGCTATCTTACTAAGAATTGATTCAATAACAGATGCATTTATTTTATCTATGCAACCCATCCCTATACCCTCATTGATTAGAGGCAACAATAGCTTATGGTACGTTTCCTCACCCACCGCCCTTTCAATCCATGCTTGTTTTTCAATGAATTCTTTCAAATTCATCTTCCTTCAGATAATTCACTAAGAAGTTCTTGCATCGATGTCCACGGTCTGCCAATAAGCTGAGTACACTCAGCTTCATCAAAAAGATTGTAGTGTCTTGTCATAAGATCTATATATGTAGCATGGTTTTTGTTTTCTATGGCTAGGACGCTAAGAACTATCTTAGCTACGCCAAGTCCATTATTAGAACCGTCAATACTATCTATGTAGGCTGAAGAGATTTGCAACCATCTGTTCAAGCATATAGCTACAGTAAAGATTTCTACGTATCGTGGTACATACGTCCATATGTACACCTGGTGTTGGATAAGGTATACTCATATATAAGTTTTATCTGTAA
>JAWBDT010000008.1:29255-59181 GCA_038821645.1 Ignisphaera sp.
TCTGAAGAGATTTGCAACCATCTGTTCAAGCATATAGCTACAGTAAAGATTTCTACGTATCGTGGTACATACGTCCATATGTACACCTGGTGTTGGATAAGGTATACTCATATATAAGTTTTATCTGTAAGAGTTTTTGATTTTTGTGGAGCTATTCTCTCCATTTCAATAGTGTAGTAGAGTTGATGATGACACTTATGTCGCTTAGTATCATTGCTAGTGCAGCATATTCTGGTCTTAGTAATACTCCAAAAGAGTTGTACAGCATCCCCATAGCTATCGGTACTAGCATAATGTTGTATACAAATGCCCATATAAGATTTTCTACAGCCTTTTTCTTCACCTTTTCGCTTAAGCTGTAGAGCTTTCTTATTGTGCTAAGATTGTCTGATACTATGATTATATCCCCTGCCTCCTTCGCTATATCCGTTCCCCTACCCATTGCAATACCTAGGAATGCTCTACTTATGGCTACTGCGTCATTTATCCCATCTCCTATAAAGGCAACCTTCTCTCCATCTTTCTGTAACCTTTCTATAAGCTCCATCTTATCTTCAGGCGTCAGTTCTGCATAAACTTCATCTATATTTAGCTGCTTAGCTACTGCTCTAGCAGTAGTAATGTTATCTCCTGTAGCCATTATGATCCTGGTACCTCTCTTCCTTTTAAGGAATGCTATGATATCCTCTGCATCCTCTCTTATGGTATCTCTAATAAGTATCACCGCTGCTATACTCCCTTCCATAGCTACAAAGACTGTTGTATACCCTTCACCCCTACCCCAATCAGCATAGCTCTTAATGCTATCCGTGAGCTCTATACCCATGCTCTCCATAAGCTTTTCCGAACCTATGATGATCCTTACACCATCGACCCTGGCTACTATTCCCATTCCAGGTATGTGGTCATAGCTTTCGGGAGCCCTATAGCCATAGCCTTTTTCACTACAGTAATTTAGGATTGCCGACGCTAATGGATGTTCACTTCTACTTTCAGCAGAACAAACAAGCGACATTACACTCTCTTCACTAACAGAGTTCCATACCTTTACTCCCTCGACCCTAGGCTTGCCATATGTTAGCGTACCTGTCTTATCCACAACCACTGTCGATACCATCAGCAGTCTCTCGAAGAAATCCCCTCTTCTAATTAGAATACCTATACGGGTAGCCTTATAAGCTGCTATAGCCACAACCATTGGTATTGCTATACCCAGTGGACATGGACATGCTACTGCTAATACCGAAGCCGAGAACGTCACTGCTCTACTGAAATCCCCCACAATGAGACTCCAGTATAATGCTGTTGCAATACTCAAGAATATTATTAGCCATGTCAATAGACCTACAATTCTATCAGCAATAATTTGCACCCTAGGCTTTGTAAACTGAGCCTCCCTAACTGTTTCTATAATACTAGATATCATTGTCTCCTTTCCAACCCTTGTAGCCCTAATCTTCATATACCCTGAAACCAGTTTCGAACCAGCTAAAACGGAGTCCCTTTTTTCTGCCGATTTGAATCGCGGTAGAGACTCTCCAGTAAATGTAGATTCGTCTACATAACCCCAGCCATCTATAACAACACCATCTATGCATACCATCTCACCAGCCCGAACCTCAACAATATCACCAACAAATATGTTTTCAACATCCACCTCCTCAATACGGCCATCTCTGATGACCTTAGTCCTACATTTTAGAGACTCAGCAAGCCCTTCTATAGACTTTAAGGCCCTTTCCCTAAGTCTAGCTTCTAGGTACTTTCCAAAGCTAACAAATCCCAATATGCCTGCTGAAGCTTCAAAAAACGTTTCCCCCTGACCAAGAGCTCTACTCATTACGGCTACACTAAATATGTATGTAGATGTTGCAGATAATGATATTAGAGACTCCATCGTGGGTGTAAATCTTAAAAGTGATTTAAAGCCTTTTAGAATAGTATCTTTATTCAAAAGCATGATGGCTGACGCAGCCACCAGGAGTATGTACTCCCTATAGCTCCATAGAGGTGGCTCAAGACCTAGCACACCGAGACTATGATAAACTACGCTAGCTAAACCTAGAATAAATGATAGCATCCTTAGAACGATATCTCTAGATTCCTCCATACCATATTCTCTAGCGGTTACAGCATCTCTAAATTCAATACCTAGATTTTTAATAAAATCCTTTATTTGATCTACACTAACCGTATATGGATTATATAGTATTCTTGCTGTACCAGTTATACCAGAAACTCTGCAGTCTATTACACCTCTTAACTGTTTCAGCCTCTCCTCAATTGACAATGCCTCTTCGCTTTCGATATCTAGGACAAGTAAAAGCTGCTGCTTTTCTACATCATAACCAGCATCCCTTATAGCCTTAACAATTTCATGCGTCACAATGGATTCATCATATTCAACTACAGCCTCGCCAGAAACACTGTCTATCTTAAAACTCTGAACACCATTCAAACCATATATTTTCCTCTCAATAGCATATATACAAGAAGGACAATCGATGCCTATAATTCTAAACCTTTCAATAGCTTTAGCCATGGAAGCCACCGCAGAGGTTTCCTCTTTATACACAATTTTTGCGTTTCCTCTATAAACACCATTAGCTACATATGTAAAATTGTCATTTGTTTGGTATTCAAAAGATGAAAGGATCTAGTAGTTGGAGCTTGAACCATATCTACGATATAGCGTTTACCTCTATGGGATAGCATTTATAAATTGTTTGTAGTCCTACAATGTACCTACTTCCCGTCCTGGTATGATCTTCTTCGGTACCAGTTCATCTAGACTCCCACTTCGATATCCATATAGATCTAGTGTTACATATTTGTAACCAAGTTTCTGAAGCTCCAAAGCTATGGTATCCATAATCTCCTCACTAAAGAATTTTCTCCTTTCATTACGGTCAACCTCTATTCTGGCTATGTATTCATGGTCTCTAACTCTAACGAGTCTAACATCGGCTATCCTCTTAACAGTTTTCTCTGCTTCGGCAATTCTCTTAAGCTTTTCAATAGTTATGGAATTTCCATACGGTATTCTGGAGGCTAGACATGCCATAGGAGGTTTATCCCAGTTTGGAAGATTCAACGCTCTTGCAATTAGCCTAACCTCATTTTTTGTTACACCAATTTCTGCAAGAGGACTTCTAATACCAGCCTCTCTAATAGCTAAAAGACCTGGTCTGTGATTGTAAAAGTCTGAGGCATTGGATCCTTCAACAATCACCCTAGCACTGACTCTCTTCACAATTTCTAGCACCTCTTTAACAAGGTGCTTTTTACAGAAATAACACCTGCTTACCGGATTGGAAATAAAGTTTGGATCACTAAATTCATCGCTCTCGAAAATGATGTGCTCAACTTCCAATAGGCTGGCTATTTCCTTAGCTCACTTAAAATCCTCCTCAGGATATGTTGGGGATACAGCCGTAGCAGCAACAACATTTTCACTACCTAGAGAGAGTACTGCGATCGCCAGTACAACGGAACTATCAACACCACCTGAAAAAGCAACTACTACAGGACCCCCTATACCTCTAAACCACTCTATGAGTTTTAGAAACTTATCTGCGACACTACCATCTAGTGTTCTCAAAATCTCCTCTAAATCAGCTATCACCTACATCGTTAATGCTTATACCTCTGCACTCCCTAAAAATCTAATCTAGGTAAACCACTGTATAAATCACACTAATACCGTCACCTACTACTTAAAAATATTGAAAACTTCCCTAATATCTCTAATAGCTACACTTATTCATAACAACTATCTTAGAATGGAGCTTCCTACCTTCAGCAATCCATAGACACCTTATTTTTGATAATACGTTTGTCTATATTGTTTAGTAGCTATACCGGATATCTATCAATACTATTGATTTTCGAAAAGTAAATCTTATTGAATAGAATGAACTTCCCAACCAAACTAATATTCGAATAACTATCCAGTGAAGCTTTGCTGATAGTAGTAAGTGAACATTAACAATCCCAGTACAAGAATTTCTAAATATGGTGAAAATTTTCATATCATCTCTTTTACAGAGTGCCGTAGAAATTACTCTATATAAATTCTAGACTAGATTTCTAAAAGATAGTTAAGCTTATAAATTATGAACCGCCTCTATTTAGAGGACGTTATTAGACTATTGACATTAAAATCTTTTGAATTGAAATAATGTGGTATATAGAGAGCTGGATACAAAGTCTTGGTGATAAGTGTAGGCCGAACTGTTATAGTATTTGTTGGTCCTGCTGGAGCCAGTAAGTCATCACTCATTTACGCTTATTCTAAATGGCTTGAGGAATCGTTCGGCTATAAGGTGTATAAGATTAATCTCGATCCAGCTGCTGAGTACATTCCCTACACCCCCGATTTTGATGTCAGATCTATTGTAGATGCTCATAAAGTGGCAATCGAGTATGGTCTTGGCCCTAATGGTGCGTTGGTAAAATCCATGGATATTCTAGCCAACAAGATGGAGATTATTGAAGCTGTACTCCGTAGGGTGACTTCGGACTTTGTACTGATCGATACATCAGGGCAGATGGAGATATTCATTTTCAGGGATATCGCTATTAAGCTTGTAGATGTCTTAAGGAAAGCTTCTAGATTACTATGATAGTGCATGATGTCGAGAACATGCTAATTTTCTTATGTATAGATATAGTGCTTTGAAATTACTTCAACTAGAGATTGTTCTAGAGATCAATATCATTACTTTACTTTACACGATAGTACTAGATTATGTAGTTAGTAGAATATTAAACTTTATATTAATTAGATACTATGGGTTTGATTTATGTATATTCTTTCTAGGCACCCATCTTTGTATGGTCTTATATAGTTATAGTCTCTTTCAAACACTAGGTCTGGATTTATCTTCTTAAGAACGTATTTACATACGGTTTCAGATACAAGTTTGCATGTATATCTAGTATCTATGTTAAGTATTTGTGCTAACTTCAGTATAGGGCATGGGTTTCTTGATATAGTTACAAGTTCTCTATCTGTTAACTTGACTATTTCCACATCTTCTTTCTTGAGTCTCAGAAAATCGTAATAGAATAGTTTGAGTAAATCTTCCATACTTTTCATTTCTCTAGTTTTAATCGTCCACATAAATCCATATATATAGAATACAGATAACGATAGCAATAGAGGTATGTGTTTTAAACCATATTTAAAGTAGTTGAACATCTTAGTATATTCACACAACGCTATTCACCATAGCCATATTATATTGTATTAAATACAATCCTACAACATAGATTTAATCTCTTTTAGTTCTAGATAACAAGAATATTTGCTGTAACTTTATTAGCTTATCCTAAGCCTATACATATGCGAAGACTAAAGAGGTTGAGGTAAAACTTGGTATTGATATATATAACCTTAGTAATGTTAACATCAGTTCTATTCTGTTTTATACTATATAACTTTCCCTGGATATCTAGGTACTGGTCTCCAGACATCGAGAAATTTGTTGTTAAGAAGGGTGGCAAGATTGCTCTTGTATCTGATGTTCATATAGGTGCAGATAGTCTTGATATTGATTGGATTAGGATTATAGGGAAAACGGTAGAGAAACTGAGTATAGATTTCCTAATTGTTGTAGGTGACCTAGTTAATAAAAGACTGTACATAGATATTAATTATTTAGAGAAATTCGCTAGAGTTGTAACAAATATAATGGATTTGAGAAATACTGTTGTTCTTTATGTCCCTTCGAATTCTGCTCACGATCTTGCTCTCTATAGCCAGAAGAAAGGTGATATTAGATTTAGATTTCTTGATAGAAATGTAGAGTTCATCTATACAGTCCATATGCTCAGAATAGATTTTGAGGAATGTAGCGAATCTATATACGTAACACATGGAGACTATATCTCAAGAAATGGTGTTTTGTCGTATCTACTCGATAAAGTTGGTAGAAAAATGTTTAAGAAGCTTTTCACAGGTGTTATCGGTCGCAAAATACTTGATCTAGACAATAGATCGTGGATTGTTGTAGGCCACAGCCATGTATCTTATCTAGATAGAAGTTACAGAGCCATTGGCTTAGGTTGCTGGATAAAGAGGTATTATGCACCTAGAGAAAGCTCTATAGCTATAGCTAGTTGCAGAAATAAGTCTCTCGATATAAGGTTTATTAGTCTAGATAAGCGTAGCTACTAGACGCATCTTTATTTGTTGTAGCTATAGATGCGTCTAGACATTGTTGATAAAATATGCTTTGAATCTACATAAACTACTTTAATTCGGGTTTTCCTCTAGACCGAAGGTGGTATTGAGGTGAATTTGTATGGAGTATGATGAAGTGAGATATATTTTAGCTAGACAGATTTGTGAAGCACTAAAGTTTATGTATCTAAAGGGTTTGATAACTCCATTGACAGGCAACATTAGTGTAAGGATTGGAGACACTATACTTACAACTCCTTCGTCTTTTGTTCCAAGGGTTAGGTTAAAGTATGAGTTGAATCCTGAAGACCTAGTTGAAGTAGATTTGTTTGGAAATATAGTTAGAGGAGGTAGACCTACAACAGAGATAGTGATGCATTTAGAGATATATAGATCTTGTGAAAAGTGTGGAGCTATTGTCCATATACATGGTGTATACGCTCCGCTACTTACATCGAAGGATAGAGATAGACTGTTTCTTGATACAGAGATTAAGTATATCCTTAAACCAAAGATATGTTTTGTAGATGAATATGTGCCTAGATCAGAAGAATTAGCTAAAGCTGTTACAGATAGTGTAAAGAATGGTTGTGAAATAATTTATCTCCAGGGACATGGTGTTGTAACTGTTTCAGAAAATCTAGGTATGGCTCTAGAGCTTGCTGAATTAGCAGAAGTTATTGCAGCTAGAACTATAGTGAAACAGGTACTAGATATGGCTAGATAGATTGTTGTAGAGAGTCTAACCATCATTTCTTTAATGTCTCTAGATCTAGACCCTACAATTTTTATACCGAATCCTGGTATATGGTTTATGTATTGGGTGATGTGATGAAGAAGATTAGAATAGGTCTTGTTCCTCTACATAGATATCCTTTCGATGAGGTATGGGCTCAAGAGCTTAAGAACAGATTCATAAAGGTTATCGAGGAAAGATTTGGTAGCTATATAGAGTTGATTTATCCTACAGAAAAACACAGTAGAATGGGTCTAGTCACAGATGACGATGATGCTGAAGCAGTTATAAAGTTGTTTAAGGAGAGAGATGTTGATGGACTCGTGATGGTGACACTAACTTTTGGTGATGAACTTGCAGGTGCCAGGGTAGCAGAAGAATTCAAGGGATATCCTATACTGATATTCGCTACAAAAGAGCCATCAACGCTACCGGGAGGATTCAGAAGATCTGATTCTTTCTGTGGAACACTTTCTCTAGCTTCAGCACTATATAGGAGAAAGATACCGTTCTTATTTGGAGGTATAGTGTTTCCTGAAGATAATGAATTTGCTAGAGAATTTGACTCCTTTATACGTGTTGTAGCTATCTATAGATCTTTTATTGGAGCAAGAGTAGGGCTTATAGGGCCTAGACCAGAGAGATTTGAGACTGTTACATTTACTGAATCAAAGATGGCTGAAAAATTCAAACAGAGAGTAGTTCATGTAACGCTACTAGAGATTGTTGAAGAAGCTCGTAAATTAGGTGACGAAGATCCTGTTGTTATCGAGATAGCTAATGAGATAGAGAAACAAGTTGATGTCTCTCAGATATCTAGAGAAGTAGTTCTGAAGATGGCTAAACTTGAGGCAGTATTACGTAGAATAGTTAAAGAAAAGAAGTTGTCTGGTTTAGGCTTCAGATGTTGGACAGAGATACAGAAATACTATGGAGTATCTCCATGTAATATCCTTGGAAGACTTACACAAAGTGGTGTAATGTCTGCATGTGAAGTCGATATATACGGGGTACTGAGCATGATTATACAGTACGCAGCTTCTCTAGGAACATCACCACCGTTCTTCATAGACTGGACAATCAGACATCCAACTAAACCCAATGTATTTCTTGCATGGCACTGCGGAAACGCGCCACCAGCATTATTCTGTGCTACTGGTAAGCTAATGTATCACAGTATAATGTATAGAGATGTAGGTATAGAGAAAGCCTATGGAACACTAGAAGGTAGACTTAAACCAGGTACTGTAACAATATCGAGACTTGTTGAATATGATGGAGAATTCAAACTCTTTGTAACATCAGGGAGAACAATTGAAGAAGAAACAGAATTCAGAGGTAGCTGGATATGGATAGAGGTAGCAGATCTAGATAAGATCTATAGATCCTTAGTAGAAGAAGGATTTGTACATCATGCTAGCATGATATATGGAGATTATGTTGATCCTATAGTGAAAGCAGCAAAAATTCTAGGTATAAAGACTATTGTAGTATGAATGTAAGGATTTTGTTCAAAGCACCATAATTTTTTATACCACAAATTCTATGTCCTAGTCTAGATTCTTCAAATTCTTTGTATCCTTTGATATACTCTAAATTATGATCACAAGTTATTTGTTCTGCAGAACTATGAGAGATCTCTAGCTATATCTAGGACAAATATATGTAACAAGATATAGATAAGGTTTCTCTATCTTAAAAAATCTGTTACACACTTTAATACATAATACTCACAAGTCAATATAGAGGTGTTATTCCATGAAGATAGTAAGTCTTTCACCAGCTGTATCTGAAACACTTTCAATTCTTGGGCTAGAGGATAATATCGTGGGTATCACGCCTTGGTGTAGAATGTATCTTAAAGACAAGGACAAGCCTATCGTAGGAACATATCTTGATGTAGATATAGAGTTGCTTAAGAAGATTAATCCCGATATAGTGTTCCTTCAATCACATGTACATGATGAGATATTCCATAAGCTGAGAAACAGAAACATCAATACACATCTACTACCTCTACCAACAAATCTCTTAGACATTATCTCTAATGTAGAGTTTATTGCGAGTCTAACCAATAGGTATTGGGAAGGAAAAGAACTTGCAGATAAACTAATAGAGATGGTAATGAGTATCAGGAAAAGGAGTATTGATGAAAGACCTAGAGTGTATATAGAGTTCCTATGGCCAGATAAAACTTTTACTACCTCTGGATGTCTTACATATATTGATGATGGTGTAAGAATTGCTGGAGGTATGAATATATTCTTTAACAAGGTAGCCAAATTCTTTCATCCAAAAGATGAAGAAATTGTTTCTCTAGATCCACAAATAGTTCTAGTGAATATAGAGCCTGAGTTCAGGGATATGAATCTTGATAAATATATAAGTATTAGAAAACCTTTAAAAAATACTTCAGCATTTAGAACAAACAATATCTTTCTCATTATCGAATCTCTAGAGCATAATCTTGCTCATCCAGGCCCCTCATTCATAATCAATACTCTTCCAAAGATATTACAAATAATATCATCCTATAGATCTAGAATAGATATATAGAGATTTATATCGATATCTAGATCTATTTTGATTCTGAAGTTCTACTCTTTATCTAACTGCTACTATACCGTGTATCACTAGGCTCACTAAAATCCATACCGAGATACCTAGAATCCCTAAACCGAGCAAGAGCTCTCTATCATGTTGAAGATATTTGAAGTTACTATTGGCCATAAAGCATTTACAGCTCCATGCATAACTAAAGCAAGTATAACACTATTGGTTTTAGAGGTGATTAATTGTAGTAATAGTTCCAGCCTAAGAGAATTGTTGCTGATGCATGCCACAATCCCCATAGGGTGCCTATGACTATAGTGTTCACTAGATTAGGTCTAGATCCTAGTAAAGTATAGAGGTATCCTCTCCAACCAATTTCTTCACCTAAAGCAACCAACATATTCACAGTTATGGCTATAGGGTATGCAACAATTATACTGAGATAAGCATTAAGTAGAGCTAGCATAGTAACCTGTTCTTCAACTAGAGATGGAGCTACACTATGGATCTGATTAGCTATAGAAGCTACATATTCATCGAAATTGAATAATCCCAGAGGTAAGGCAATAGCTATATACAGTAGAAGAGCTCCATAGATTATAAGCGGTGCTAGAAGATAGTGTTTGACTACATTCTTAGAAAACGATAGATAGTGTTTGAGACTTTCAACAATATTCATCTTAAATACATAGAAGCATAATAACGATGATAAAGCTATACTCCACATCCTAACAAATCCCCATAAAGAGATAGAGATGCTAAATCTTATAGCTAAATAATCTAGAACATATGTAGCGGTATAGGATACTAAAACGAATACTACAATCCTTGAGGCTAGGACCTTATCCACGACTCACACCATACAACTTTCTAATTAAGCTATGTATACAACATTCTATAGGACATAAGGACATATTATGTGTAACGATAGATATAGTCGATATGTTTCAAAAAGCTAGAGATATCTATTTACAGTTACATGATCATATTAACGGCTATGATCTTATATTAACTAGAATTGAATAAAACAATAGACTAAATAATAAATATGTTTCACATCTCTATCAATATCTCTGCCTTAGATCTAGAGCGTTTTCTAGAACTATATATAATTACTAATAATCACTAAATGTTTCTGTAAATCGATACCTATGCCATATAATTGCTCTAGCCATAGAGACCATACATACTATTTACTGGAATCTTGATATAGTTGTTCTCTCTATTTGTTAATGAACTTGCTTGAAAATCTATAGATGTTTTCTTTTCGCTATTCTTTGAGATAATCAGCTATATACTCTTTTAAATATTTCTAATTAGCTAAAGGTGATTTATTTAGTTTAGCAGTATTTGGATATAGCTATGTAATAGTGATTTGAGGGTTGTAGATCTATGGCTGATGTTTTGACGCATTATGTTGTGAGTTTTCTACTTCTTAGAAGAATATTCAATCTAAAGACTTCTCTGTTAATAGCTTTAGTAGCTTTGTTACCAGATATAGATGTTGTTTTCAGAGTCCATAGATGGTTTACACATAGTATTGTAGTGCTTGGTATAGCAGTATCTTGTTTAACTCTTTTGCTTGTCTTGTCTAAGAGATACCGTAAGTACATTCTGCATCTAGGTGTTGCTACACTAGTTTATTTACTGCATATAGCTATAGATTTGTTTACAGCTCCCACACCAGTTCTATGGCCTTTGGTTTCTGAATCCTGTCATCTAAAGATGCTGATACAAGGTTCTATAGCTAGAGATGAAGCTATTACTATCTACACAATAACAAAGATAAGTATATCCTCATCCGATTTCATGCCTAGAGAGAAAGTTGAAGGTCCTCTAGCAACAGATCTAGGCATAATCCTAGCTCTAGCTACACTAACTCTAGAGCTATCAGATTTTATGGCTAAGATGATTAAAAATAGATCTAGAGGATTCAGATACAGCAGAATCTCTGATTCAAATAATACGAACAACTCGAAATCGTGAGAAGGTATTCCAGATACATCAAGATCAATGAACATAGTAGAAGCACTAAGTACAGCTATTACCATTAAGCTCCCACAAACTTCTTGATTTAACTATTTCCCTAAAGTATACTGATATATAGACTTTATTCTCGATGATCTTTACAGCTATCTCGTAGTACTCCAACCCTACATAAAATCATAAAATCCAAAACAGTAGTGCTAGGCTATGATACAACCAGTATTACTTAAAGCAGAAGTATTTTGTAAGACAGTAGTTAAAAATATTGATAGCATAGAATTATGTTAGATACTTCTTTGATAATACATCGTAAGTAGCTATAAGATTGATGTCTACCTCTAGCAATGGTCTAGAAGCATATAAAGAATACCTATGGTGTTCAAGATTTCTAGAGCATATAAAGATCGATCTTTTGGACACTAGTGTTTATATTTGTGTACCGCTTCTAGTTGTCCGTATCTAGAGGCGGTGTCTCTAGATGAGGTACGCATTTGTAAATAGATTACGTGAGCTTCAGATTATTGAGAAGGCTGTTTCTGGTGATGGTCTTAAACTTATAGCTGTATACGGTAGGAGGAGGATTGGTAAAACACATCTCCTTAGATACTTCTGTAGTAATAGGAATTGTTTCTATTTTGTTGCTATTGAAGCATCTAAACATATTCTCTATAGAGAGCTAGCTAAAGCTCTATCTATATGGATCGGTAAACCAGTTGGTATTTTCGATAATATAGACGATTTCCTTGACTTCATGGTAAAAGAGGTTGGTAAAGGATTTATTATAGTTTTCGACGAATTTCAGTACATAGTTGATTCTGATCCTGAATCTATTTCAAGACTACAGAGATTCTGTGACAATAATAAGGATCTAGATATAGCTATAGTTTTGTGCGGATCTTCTGTATCGTTTTTTGAAAAGAAATTACTTGGCTATAGCTCTCCTCTCTTTGGTAGAAGAACTGTTTCTCTAAAGCTCAAGCCCATGGGTTTTATAGATGCATGGAACTTCTATCCAAACTATAACCCTCTAGAATCAATCTATATATATAGTGCTTTTGGTGGTACACCTGCATATCTAGCTCTAATTGATGAATCTAGAGATGTTTTCAGCAATATCTCTGAAAAAATTCTCTATAGAGGTTCATATTTATTTGATGAAGCTCTAAACTTCTTTAGACAAGAAGTTAGAGAACCTTCAACATATATAGCCATACTTTCTGCTATAGCTAATGGATACACAAAACCTGGTGAAATAGCTAGTGTAGCTGGTGTTACATCAAAATCTATCTCTAGATATCTAGATGTTTTAGAGCATCTAGATATAGTTGAAAGAATAAAGCCTTTAGGTAGAAGAGGTGGAGAAGTACATATAGAGATAGTGGATCCATACTTCAGCTTTTGGTTCAGATATGTTAGACCGAATATGACTAGACTAGAGCTAGGCTATGTAGATGAGGTTCTTGAAGATGTAAAGAGTACATACGATATATATGTATCTAAAGTGATCGAAAGTGTGTTTAGGAGAGAGATAGTCTATGTATTCCTTAAAGAACTAGATATAGATGTAGGTGAAGTAGGTAGATGGTGGTACAAAAGCGAAGAAATAGATACTGTTGCTAGAGGGAGAGATACATCGGTATTTATAGAGATTAAGTGGAGTAGAATAGATTTTAGAGAAGCCCTATCTATAGCTAGAGATCTTGAATCAAAAGCTAGTTTAACAGGACTACAGAAACCAAGAAACATATACATAGTTATAGCTAGAGAGATAGAGAAATGCAGACCTATGTGTAGAGAACATCACTATATAGCTATAGATATGCTGGACATGCTATACATCATCAGGAAGAAGCTACTGAAACCCAATAAATACATTAACACACAACAAAATAGAGTATAGACATACGGATTGGATCAAGATCTATAGAGCTCTATAGACACGTTAAAGTTTGTAAATGTTTCTCTAGTTATAGTTTTGAAGCATCTAAATTCTTGGATAGTTAAAGATCCTCCAGAAAATACTAGATACGAGATAATAATGCTCCGCTTGATTAATACTACCACTAGGAGAAAGATTGGATATATAGAAGGTAGTGTATCTATAGCCGTGAACATAGTTTTGTTCGTGATCAAGTATATCTATGGAACGCTATACAATTCTATAGCTGTTGTAGCTGATGCTCTCCACACACTATCAGATTCATTAACATCTGCGATAGTTATTCTAGGTTTCTGGATAAGCTATAGACCTGCTGATGAAGAGCATCCATTTGGTCATGGAAGAGCTGAAACAGTAGCAACAATAGTTATAGGCGTTATGCTTGTTATGGTTGGGATAGAGTTTCTCCAGAAAAGCATAGACAAGATCCTATCGAGAGAAGGATTCTTATTCAACTGGGTCCTAGTACTAGTACTTGCTATCTCGACATTAATTAAAGAAGTTCTAGCTAGATGGTCTGAGAGCCTAGGATCAAGATATAACTCAACTACTCTAGTTGCTGATGCATGGCATCATAGAAGCGATGCTATAGCTACAGCTATTCTAGCTATAGCTATAACCTTTGGAAAAGATTTTTGGTGGCTTGATGGAGCTCTAGGTCTAGCTGTGTCAGCTCTACTCATCTATGTATCTACAAAACTTGTTTTAGAGAACAGTAGCGAGCTTTTAGGAAAAGGAGTTACAAAACATGAAGAAGAAATCATTAAGAACATTGTTTACAGATTATCGAATGAAATAAAAGATGTTCATCATATACATATCCACAGATACGGAAATCATGTAGAAGTAACGCTACACATAAAGCTAAATCCAGAAACACCTCTAAAGAAAGCACATGAGATTGCTAGCGAAATAGAGAAATCTATTAGAAATGAACTAGGTTGGGAAGCAACAGTACACGTAGAACCCATATCTACATAAATAAATCAATCGATAAAGCATCAGTAGAAGAAATATTGTCAAAGCTATTGGATGCCGAAATACACAATAGACAGAATGTCTATAGGTTTATCGAAATGAGATTGTTTGTAGAGATGAAATAATGTATATCACTCCATCTACAGCTTCTATCATCTCTATACAGAACTTCTTCCTATAGCACAAAGCCACTAGTGCTGATATAAGTGCATCTCTTAGATCTTTGTGCTTCAATCTATCAATATACCTACCCATAGATACATTAAGTTTTCTACATACTTCATCAACAGTACTGAGACCAGAATTCTTTAAAGCACTTCTAGGATGTGTTTCTATAACTGTTACACCAATACTGCTTAAGAATTGATAGAGTCTCCAAGCTCTAACAGTCAGTATCTTCATATGTCTAAATGTAGGTGGCATAACTCTAAACCCTCTCCTAATAGCTTCTCTATCAACTTCTCTAAACCTAGGAACCTTGGCTATAGGTGCATCAATAGCTAGAACATCTATAGAGAATCTACTGGTATTTTCAATAATTTCGCTATCTCTATAGATACAGGCTAGCTCTTCAACACTACCGCTATCTTCATCTATAACAGCAAAACCGCTACATCTATACTCATAAGCAGCTAGATCAAGTCCTCCTACAACCATAATCTGTACCTAATCAAAATAAAATCTCTTCTAATACAATAACTTTGGTATAGGTTTTAAACAATCTTGAGATAACTACTACAGCTACATTGCTTCAGTTAGAGTTAAGGAGTAGATATATAGTATACAAAATACAGTAAAATGTAGTAGTTATGGATAAAGATTTCGACAAGATTACTATAGAATGTCTAGAATACCTGCCTCTCTAAGGACGCTGATACTTTATCTGGTTACTGTCTGGATTTAGTTCTTGTGATAAGTAGTGTTAAAACAGATTTGCCATAGAATAGAGCTTCTATTTCTTTATCATTAAAGTTCTTTAGAGATGCATTTCCACCTATTTTTTCAACATGTTTTAATCCATATGTAGATAGTATTGATGTTTCGATATCTCTATAGCTATGGTTTATAGCTACGAGGATATCTCTATCGACATCTGTTAAGCTAGTACTGAATATCTGTATCTCTATTCTTGGGTCTCTAGCTGTATATAGTCTAGATATGTTAGCCTCAAGACCTAGAGATTCATAGAATCTGTGTATATTTGAAGCCCAGTTGATTTCCTCGCTATTGGCTAGTAGAGCCTCTATAGGTATAAGCGATAGATATGCTCTTCCTCTACCTCTCCTAGCCTCAAACACTATAGGTTCTCCATAATGATCATAAGCTATAACTTCTGCATCTATAGGTCTAGCCTTGAATACATATATAGGTGTAGATACCTCTAGAGACAGCTTATCTCCTTTCTTTATAGATCCAAAGTCTTTCACAAACTCTAGAACCAGTATATTATGTATCTTTCTCCCAATAGATCCTGCTTCAAGCATATTCTCGACACCGAATAACTCTTGCCATAAATGTGTAGGAGAATCATGTAGAGCCATAATGTAGCTCAAGCCTCTCACAAATGATGCATATAGATGTCCACCTCTCTCGACATAGCTATACAGTTTTCTCCATGTGGATGCAAGTGCCGCTATAGTTGATGGTAATAGTAGTAGCTTCGCCTTCTCTAGAACACTATCTACATCAAGTTCGTATACAATACTCGTAGATAATCCTGAAGCTGTAAGCATTACGTAGGCTGAAACAAGTGGTTTAACTATGTTGAAGAACCCAAGAGCATCTCTATACCATATAAACTCGTAGTCTCTCCATAGGTAGAAGGGAGCTACTAGATACACATCTACAGTCCTCCTAAATACCGAATTAATGCCAAGAGATTCAAGTTTCTCAACCTCTTCTGCAAATCTCTTAAACATTTCAGCAGCTTTCTTTTCAGATCCATCACTTTTTACAAGCCCAAAACCAAGTTCAAGAGGTCTCCATTCATATGGAGGATCTGTCTCGTTAACGAAATCCGAGAAGCACCATACAAATGCTCCAGAAGCTCCATGGATAAGCGATGTATAGAGTATCTCGTATATGAATTTAGCTTGTGTATCTTCTGAAAACTGATGTGTGCTAAAACCAAATTCTTCAAGTATTACTGGATGTGTTGAACCATTTGAGAAAAGCTCTATTAATGCTGCATAGAGATGGCTATGCCTAATAGGGTCATTATCGTAGAGATAGAGGTGAGGACCAACATAGTCCACCAGTTTCTTCACATTGTGTGTTTCCTGCATATAGCTATCAGGAACATCTCCTGAAGATAGTACATGATCTTTATCTATATTCTTTATGGTGTATGAAAAAGCTCTAAGTGTTGCTAATGCTTCTTCTCTATTCCTAGTTTTATTGACAAGACTAAGCTCGTTACTTAGTATCCATCCAGCTACAGCTTTATGATCTTTAATCTTCATCACAACAGCTTCTATAAACCTTATTGTCTTCTCAATGGATCTAGATGTATAGAGATCCTCGAAAGATGTCCACGGAATTCTCCAATTCTTACCACTCATATGACCAACAATAAATGTTACAAATGCTTGAATACCGTTTTCCTCAAGTATATCGAGAAATCTATTGAGTTTCTCGAGAGAAGAACCAACAAGATTGCCATCTTCATCAGCAAAATCTTCATCTTTTAGGAATATTCTAACAACTCTTACACCAAGTCTCTTCATAATATTTACATCTTCTTTTACAGCATCTTCATCCCAATCTCTCCACATCCTTATATTGAGTTTCCTAGGCCAGTAATTAACTCCTAGCAGAAATCTAAACCCATTATCTGTACATATGTATGAACCACATCTATATGTTCTCAAAATCTTCACCTAATCCATAGACTTAGAGACAAGCTACACATATATATATATTGATGGTTTGAATGATGGTTCGAAAATTATAGAGAACATTACTGGATAGCAACATCATTAAATCTACTGAGCTATAGAACTTGTTCCTAAAAATATGGATCAATTGAGATTAGTTATCACAAATTTACAGAACATCATCTTTAAAATATTCGGGTACGTTATTGTGGTTATAAATACGGAATGATAACATCCAACTATCTTAGTTTTTATGTAGACCACCTTACATAACTATTTAGGTTGATTCTTGAAGCCCTTGATAAAGTACTGGGCATATCATTATGTTGGATTTCAAGAGTTTTGTAGGTTTATTAGTGATAGTATATCTAGTTGGTATGTTGGTAATTAGGAGTAGAAAGCCCAGATTACCTGTATGGAGCATAATGGCTTTTTCTATGTTTATGGTTCTGGCTACAGGTCTTGTTCCTGTTGATGATATGGGCTCTATGATTAGTATCGATGTTATTCTTTTCTTGATCGGTATGTTCAGTATTGTTGCTATTCTAGATTATTCTGGTGTTCTAGACTCTATTGCTGCATGGTTTATAGTGAGATTCGGAACTCGATACAGTATTCTTCTTGCTTTAAGCTTTATCTATGGAGTTCTTTCAGCATATACAGTTAACGATGCTCTAACTCTGATGGGTGTACCTATAGCTATATCTATTTCTAGAGCTATTGGCATAGATATAAAGATCATATTGCTACTTACAGCTTTCTCTATAACCATAGGTTCCGTTATGACGCCTGTAGGAAATCCCCAAAATATGTTGATATCCTCTTTATCAGGTATGCCTTCACCATTTATACTGTTTCTAAAAAAGCTTACAATACCAACGTTAATCAATCTTATCGTAACACCCATAGTCTTGATCAAAATCTATAAGATCAAGAACAAGAAAACAGGTTTAGGATTTGTGCCAGGAGAATTAATAAAAGATAAGAAGGAGGCTATCCTAGGTACAACATGTTTTGTAATAACTATAGCTCTCTTCATATTAAACGATGTTCTCGAGACGTATGGATTTCCACATATATCGAGAAGAGGGTTTATACCATTCATAATCGCTAGTATAGCGTACATGTTTTCCAAACATCCTAGGAAAATACTTCAGAAAGTTAGTTGGGGTACTATAGTGTTCTTTATAGCTATGTTCATAACTATGGAAGGTATATGGAGAAGCGGAATACTGAATCCAGTTCTAGCATTTATCTTACCAACAAAAATAGAGGGACTTAGCGGAATACTCAGGATAACCATAGCCTCACTACTATTTAGTCAATTCTTAAGCAATGTACCATTCACAAAACTATTTATATCATACATGAAGAGTCTTGGATATACAGGTACAGATACAGATGTCTGGATAACGTTAGCTATGGCCACAACGATAGCGGGTAATCTAACAATACTTGGAGCAGCATCAAACATAATTATGTTAGAAGTTGTAGAAGAAAGGAAAGGAAAATCAATAACATTTACAGAGTTCATGAAGATAGGAACACTAATAACACTAATGAATACATGTATATATTTACCCTTCATATTCTTAATCAACTAATTGTAGAAGCATTCTCTAAATGTTGAAGTAAATATTTTAGACAATATTTCGATGTCTAGATTACGTAGATGATTTATACATCTAATCTTCATCTCTAGGTAGCAAAACAATTGATATCAATACTAGACCTACAGTAATTGTGTATAGAAGTATACTGAAATCTATTTCTACGGTTATAGACATGCTATCCAATGGTATAGCTTGGACAACGTATCCAGAACCTAGTATCGAGAATAGGATTGCTATACCCAGCATCATATTCAGGAATCTTATCGGTAGTTTAATTGGGTAAATAACATAACGTTCAGCTATCCCTATACCCATGAAGAGAGCCAGAAATACAGTATAAATTATTGGTGACGGTGTTTCTATAGGTAGACCTACCACTACCCTAATAATGTAGGGCACAATATAAACAAAGACTGCAACCATTATAGCTCCTTTCACTACTCCTAAAGCAGTATCTTTCACAATCCTCTTTATACTCACTACCTAACCACCTGCTTCATTCTATATATTCCCGCTATCATGAACTCTATATCGCAACACCTAGATTTCTCGAGAATTGTTGTAGGTAGTATAACCTCTTTTCTATATTCTCCAGAAACAACTTCATCAATTTCAAGTTCTTCTCCAGCAATAGATATCCTAAAGTTTTTCAACATGATTTTTCCACTGTACTGTATAACAATAGTAGCAGATGAATGAGTTGAATTGATCATAGAGACCTCCCTCAGACTTATCTTAAGCAATTCAGGATTACCTAAGGATTCTACGAAAAATATCACTAGAGGTTCTACTAGAGCTAGAATAAGCATCGTTATTGAAATACCTATAGCTAGCTTTATCACAAAAATAATTAGACACCTATTTCTCTTCTCCCTTCTTACTGTCTTCCTCTCTTCTTGCAAGCTGAATAAAGCTTTGCACACCATGTTTAAGAACTATACTACCTCCCCAGATACCTAAACCTAGAAAAGACAGCTTTATAACCAAATTGAGTAGCTCATAGACTGTATAAGTAATGGATTGCTCTAAGGTAGAGGCACGCGGCAAAATATTGCTATAGCTATTGTATGCTATAAATGCAAACACAACACCAACCACGACAATAGCAATACCAACAGCTATAAGTACAAGAGGTACTATACGGGGATTCAAAATACCACCACCTTATCTATGTTTCCAGAAGTTTATATATCTACATCTCGTGCTAACAATATCCAATAAACAAACAATCACTATATGAACATCTAAGAGCATATTGTATACTAAATAGATGGCAAGTTCCATACTTTTATCAATACTTATAGAGAACAGTATAAAAAACAAGATGTTATCAAGTATCTCTATCACGAATTAAAACATCTTAGCTCTATACTAAAAATGTTCATCAACAAGATATGTTTTGTATAGAGAGATTCTTAACGTTTAAATAACATCTATATCGATCATAAACATATCTTAGGTTCTGTATCGAGTTATTATCAGAGTTGTATGCTTCTTGTCATCTATATCTATAAGATAGCTTGATATTCTTTTGATTGCTGCAACTGTTTGACTTTCTATACATAACGCCCATACAGCATTTATCATAGCGCTATGAGCTCCTAGAGATGCTGATAATATTCCTGCTATTGTTCCAGCATCTATAGCTTCTCGAAAAATACTTGCTACAGATAGATAAGCTATTAGAGATATTGAGAGAGGCTGCACTATTAATCCTAATCCCCAGAACAGTCTATCGTACCACATAACGCTTCCCATGGCTTTTCTCCAAGACGATAATATATTGGTTATTCTGTTTCCATTCTGAATCCCATAAACAGCATCTCTTATTGCTGTAATGCTCAAGCTATAGCTTCTTCTTTCTTCTAATCGAATGGGCTCGACTTTTCTGCTATAGTATTCTGCTAAAGCTATATACGGTAGAAGAGTGATTATAGCTACAATACCTATAGATTTATCGAAGTTGAGTACTGTAAATGCTGAAGAAATTCCTGTGAAAAGATTCGGTATAAATGTTGTTAATACTGCATTAACATTCCATACAACAAAATCTATATCACTACTAATCTTACCCACAAGATCCTCTGGATTATCTCCATATTTTCTATAGATTATACGCTCCAACACTATCTTCTTAAGCTCAACAATACCTTCAGCAAGCTTAAGAAAATACCTATACAACATAAACTCCGTAGCTATATAGAGAATACCTGCAATAACAAATATCTCTATACCTATCCAAAGCTTGCTCCACGCACTATAATCATTATTCTTTACAGCATTAACTATATTAGCTATAGCGTTAGGTATTAGATTTCCGCCAACAATAGCACGTATAGCAAAAACAAGCACCATTACCACTAATGCTAATTTAAACCCTTTAACAGTTGAAAAAAGACCGTTTTTCACGAAAGATAATAGTGTAGCTAGATCAGATACAAGCTTGCTTTTATTAAGTATATCCGTTTTAATCTCACCCAATTACTTCCTCTGAATACTATGGTAATCTATTGTTGTCTTTAATCATACCTTATAAGCATATTGCTTAACAACTGAAGCAACTGTTAGATAATACTGATTGTAAATAAAGTTGTATCAGCTCATATAATGAAGTCTAAGAAATAGATCTCCCTAAATGATTTAGATGTTATTGTGGTTTAGGAACCTATCTATAGGCTCATCATTAGGTATGCCATGATCTTTGCATCCTCAACTATATTGTGTATTCTGCTATACTCATTAGGCATATGCGCAGTATTGTCATGTGTTGCCCAAACAACAGCAGGTATGCCTAATCTCCTGAAGTATGCTGCAAGTGTTCCTCCACCTATACCACCTATAACAGGATCTATATTCCTTAGTCTCCTTAATGCGTGTATAAGTGTTGTTACTATAGGTGAGTCTCTAGGTGTTGGTGGAGGGGCATCTAATCTATTCACTACCTCTATTTCTATCTCTGGATAATGTTTATCCTCTATTTCCCTGTAGAATATCTTCTTCATGTATTCCGCAATCTCTATAAAGCTATTCAAAACCATATCAACGCTGTATTCAGGTAGAATTCTACAGTCTATCACAACTTCGTGTTCTCTGGGAACAATATTTGGTGAACCTGCTGTGTTTCTAACCATAGTTGGTTCACATGTTGTATGAGGAGGATCAAAGAGACTATCCATACTGCTGAACCTGGTGTTTACCATAATGTTCACCATATGTAGATACTCTATCGCAATTCTATGAGGATTAAAACCCTTGTTAGGGATACTAGCATGAACTTGAACGCCTATAAACCTCACCTTAAGCCAGAGGATACTCTTTTCGGCAATCTCTATGAACCCCCCATCGCTTTTACCGAAATCTGGTACTAATGCAACATCTTTTCTACTGAAAAGCTCTGGATAATTATTCACAAGTAGCTCCATACCGTGTCTAGATCCAGCTTCTTCATCACTTACAAAAGCTAAAACAATTGTTCTTCTAGGTTTGATTCCACAATCTAGTAGCGATTTAGCGGCTATAAGTGAAGAAACTATTGCCTGTCCATTATCTTCAGCACCTCTCCCATACACCTTTCCCTCAACAACCCTAGGCTCAAAAGGCTTAGTTACAGTCCATGCAGAAACATCACCTGGGGGAACAACATCTAGGTGTGAAACAATCCAGAACTTTTCATCAGATTCACCTCTTATAAACACAAGTACGTTTGGTCTAACACCATTCTTGGCTCTAAGATCCTGAGAATAGATTATCTTCACATCATTAAGACCCCAGCTCCTTACTGTTTCAAGTATATACATCGCTTTATCATACTCACCTTCACCACCATATTCAGGATTCACACCTTGTCTCTCTATTACATCCATAAGCATCCTTACAGCATAATCTCTTAATTCCTCAATTCTATTGAAAATATGTTCGTACAATCCATCACCCACTAAACACCACAAGATCTCAACGTTATATAGGCTTTCTTAGTTTAAATCCTATGTCTAGAGATCTTGATAAATATATCACTCATTTATATTCATCTTATTACCCCTACCCACAACTATAATCCTTTATATCTATAAGTAAAAGCCTTAACATCATCAACACTTCAATTAGATTTTGTAACAAACAAAGTATCAAAATAACCTTAACTAAGTGAACAACAAGCTACCACACTTATTTCTTCAAGCTATAGATCTCATACAAAATATTCATTCGTTATGGATATATAGATTCTCTATTTATGAGAAATTAAAAGTCATTGTAACTTCATGTAGTTTAGCTCAATAATCTTGTACTATCTATGGCTTTACTGTATAGTATAATCTCTTCTTGTTTCTACCCTTGTTTTCAGCCCTTAGGAATATTATCTCTCCTATCTCGTTTGTGTTCCTTACATGAGGTCCTCCATCTGCTTGTATATCTACGCCAGGTATCTCAACTATTCTCAGTATCTCTACATCTGGAGGCATTCTTGAGGCAAGTTTAACTATACCAGGTATTTTTAGAGCTTCTTCTCTCTTCAGCCAGTAGATCTTAACCTCAAGTCCATTCCTAGCTATCTGATTAGCTTTATCTATGGCTTCACGGAATATCTCTGGTTTGAATTCTTCAAGACTATAGTCATCGTATGCTTTTTCAGGATCTATATTTCCTCCAGTTATTAATGCACCATAGTCTTTATACATTATTGCAGAGAGGATATGTGCAGCTGTATGCATCCTCATTATCTTATATCTTCTCTCCCAATCTATTACACCTGTAACTCTATCTCCCACCTCTATGCCGTGGCTTGGAGTCTCTAGATAGTGAAGAACATCTCCACTCTCTTTATCTATCAACACCTTAACTACTCTATATGTAGTACCATTCTTAATCAGAATCCCTGTATCATGTTCAAGACCACCACTACGAGGATTAAATGCAGTTCTATCAAGAACTAAAGCATTATCTACAACTTTCTGCACTATTGCTGTAAATTCTTTTATGTAGCTATCTTTTTGGTAAAGTAGTTCGGTAACCATAACATCACCTAAGGTATCTCGATGCCTCAGAGTTATGTAATGTATAGCTACAATATAAACTGTAGAATAAATATATCTCTGTAATCATGTTCTCTATCTATTCTGTAGATTAATTCATCTATAGATACTAATCAGCTATCTCAGATTTGTATACACACTCTAGAGATGTTCAAGAATATATGTTGCTTAGGTATCGATCTACGGAATCTATGTGATGATAGCTATTGACGATATATAGTTATCCAGAAATGTTCTTGCATTACACCAGAAGGTGGGATAAAATGCTATAATAGCTTATATAGGGAGCTAGAGTTGCTAAAGATTGTCTAAACACTATGTATCTTAAAGTCTCATCATAATCGATATCATGTCCATAATCTTTATTGATAGTTTCATCACCTTAGATTATAGAGATATATTTTTGACTACAATATAAAATGGTAAACTCTTTTAATTAACAAAATTCAAAAGCTTTGCTCTGGAATCTCTAGTTGTGTGGTTCAATTCAATAGATTGATGAAATAACCTATGTAGCAATACTAATGAGTAGAGATCTTATCTTCATTCATCAAGTAAATGATTAAGGCTATCGACATATGATTAACATATGTAATCTGGTTCATGCTAGATTTTAACCTCAGGTGTTACTAATTCTATAGCTATTGTTAATGAACCTAGAAGAATTATAAATACATATAATTGATTGGATGATGTGTATGGAGATTACACAACCATTTGTTATAGCCATTCTGCTGACAGATGCTATTCTGTGGGGTATATGGTTTGGTGGTTTATGGAGCTATAGATCAGCTTTTGCTTCTAGATTAACAGAGAGTTATATCCATGTATCTATATCTTTTGCTATGCCTTTAGCATTATCATCGATTACCTATGTAATTGCCATAGCGAGGCAAGATTTTATTAGAAGGTGTAGAGTTGAGTTCTTCAAAATATCTATTCTCTTGTCTCGAGTACTCTACGTACTATCCTCTCTAATAATATATGTAAATATTTTTAGTGGTTTAGAGCTTCTATACCTGTTCTCTATACTATTCTCAATAGGTTACGCAATTAGTTGTTTAGCAGGTATCGCGTGGACTGATTACGTAGCTGATAATATTCATGATAGTTGGAAACCTAGGTATATAGCTCTAGACACTTCATTAAGTACTGTAGGTTCCTTGATAGGTACGTTAATTGCTGGAATGCTATTTCTAGAGAATGTAGATGTTTTAATGTATGGGAAACTATTTCTCATAATATCTATGTTATTCTTAACCGATATTCCATTGATACTAATGTTAAAAGAACTTACCATACACAATCAAATAAGGTTGCAAAGAAGATTTTTTGAGAGAAAATCTCCACTTATCCTCTATATAGCTATAGTTATACTCTATATATCGATAAACTTCTCTACATCACTAGTAGCACCATATATTATCTACAAACTCAATGGAGATGAGATGTGGATAACCATAATTAATGGAACAGGATTTATAGCGAGTCTTGTTATGCCTATTGTGTGGAGCGAGACGCTAAAGAAAATATCCTCACTCACATTAGCTAGAATAAGCATAGTGATTTCAGCTATATCAAATATAGTTTTTCCATATCTAAAAACTCTAGAACTTCAGATCATAAGAACATTTATTGCAAGTGCAGGAGGTATAGGTATATGGATGTCTCTATTCAGCCACATAATACGTGATGTTGATGCAAGTCAAAGGATTCAACATAGTTCAACCATATTCTTAATTCAAAGTATTGCACCAGCTATAGCTGTAAATATCGGTGGAGTTATTGCGGATACTCTTGATGCACCTGAACTAGTCTTTAAGTTATCTGTTCTAGCTTTCTTAACACTACCGCTTATAAAATCATATGAAGAGAAATAACAATATCTGTTATTCTTATAGCAAAACACACTACATAGAACATGTAATGTGGTTAGAGCTCTATTCTCCTATGGTCTTTAGGTCCTATATGACCTACATTAGTTTGTACAATAACTGTTTCAAGTGCTTGTTCCTCTAGAATCTTTTTAACATTCAGCATTTCGGTGACGCTTGGTCTCTTTATATCTCTTCTTCTAAATGTTGGAAAATAGTCTAGCACTGTAACCTGCATCTTCTTATCTATAGAAGCTATCTTTCTTCCAGCTTCGGCAATTTCATCTAGAGACACCAGATCCTTGTTATACACCAATCCTACACCAAGATATACCTTATCGCTATATCTCTCATAGATATATTCGATAGCTCTCCATACTGTCTCGAGATACTTTTTAGCTAAATCTCTATCATCAAGTCCGGTTATCTTCATATAGGTTTCAACTCTTGCACACTTCGGCTCAATACCTATGTTATTGCATCCAGCTTCAACAAGTTCATCTATGTAGCCTGGAACAAGTACAGTTCCATTGCTATCGAGATGTCTTCTAACCTTTGGATCAACTCTTCTGCTAACCTCTCTGAAGAACTCTACAAGCCATCTCCTATTTATAATCGGTTCACCACCACTTATAGCAATACCTTTAGTGTTGTAGATCTTGTGACAATAAATAACAGCTACAGCAGCTTCTTTTGGTGTCATAGGTTGAGAAACATTATCGTATGTTGTAGAGTAGTTCTGACACTGAGGACATCTAAGGTTACATCCAGCAACCCATATAGCAGCTTCAACATAGTTAACGTAATCTACTTCCCACCAAGGTGTAGCTTTACCTCCAACGGTATGTGGAGAAGGTCCATGAACTATTCTGAGAGGTTCTAGACCATCTATAGAGGTTTCAATGTTCATACCATTTCTAACAGGAGTTATACATGTTCTCTCGAGATTTCCATCAATAACTAGAGCACAACTCCAACATCCACCAGTTCTACAACTTATTGAAGGTTTCCTAGAACCAGCATTTTCAAACCTAAATCCACAGTAGCTCTCTAGAGCTTCAGCTACAGTAATACTCCTTGGAACCTTGTACTCAACACCATCCACATATATCTTAACAAAATCTGTATCAGTATGTTTGTAGAAGATTCTTCTAGCTTGATATGGACATGAATAGAGACACGAGAGACATCCAATACAATTATCGGGAGAATAACAGACATTAACTGTAGTACAGAAACCACATCTTTTACATCTACTGTGGTCTATAATGATGTTCTTGCACAACATATATACCAAAGATAGTTAGAGAGATGAAGACTATATATGGCTTTCCTAATGTAATTCAGTTTCATACATATCTATCGATAAAGTATTAACTTCTTACTGTAGCTACATTCTGTCTCTTGGTTTTTCATACAGTAGTTTCTGTAATGTAGTGATACATCAATTGTGAACTATTGATATAGCCATTCTGTGTATTATGAGATAAAGCTTGTGGAAAGGATAAATAGTCTAGCCATGGATATCTTCAACTTATGGTGAAAAAGATATGGTTGTTAATATAGCGTGCCCTAGAGATTGCTACGATACATGTAGACTTAAGGTACATGTCGAGAATAGTAGGATCACCAAGATTGCTGCTGATGACGATAGATATACCCAGGGGGTTCTATGCCCTAGAGCAGCAAAAGATATCGAGAGAGTTTACTCACCATTAAGAGTTCTCTACCCCTCCGCTTCTGTAGGTAGAGGGGTTTTCAGGAGAATTGATTGGGATAACGCTATAGATCTTCTAGTATCTAGATTGATGGATGTACTAGAGAGGTATGGTCCTAAGCATGTTCTTTTTCTAGAGTATGCTGGTAATAGAGGTATTCTGACTAGATATGCAAGTAGAAGACTATGGAATTACCTAGGCGTTACACAAACTGATCGCAGTATATGTAACTACAGCGGCTCTAAAGCTCTCAAACTAGTATATGGCTCAACATATGGACTGTTTCCTGATGAGATAGATAGACTAAATATGGCTATTGTTTGGGGCTTTAATCCAGCCGTAAGCGCTATTCATCTATGGAGAAGAATCCTCAAGATTATGGAGAGAAACGGGTACGTGGTAACACTAGATGTGAGATCTACAGAAACAGCTAGACAGAGTAATTATTTCGTGAAAGTAAAGCCTGGAAGCGATGGTTATCTGGCTCTTGGATTAGCTAAATATCTTATTGATCAAGGGTATGTAGATAAAGAATTCATTGATAGTTACACATATGGATACCAAGAGTTTGTGAAGCATTTAGAGAAATACAGTCTAGACGTTGTAGAAAATGTTACTGGTGTATCGAAACAAAAGATAGCTGAGATTGCCGAGATCATGGTTAACAGTAGACCTTTTGGCATATTTATTGGATACGGTATTCAGAGGAGATATGGGGGTGGAGAAATAGTTCGAGCCATATCTATTCTACCAGCTTTACTAGGTATCCATAGAGGATTTTACTACAGTAATACTGAAGGAATATCTATTAATGTTGATGCTGTTGAAGGAATCAGACACAGGTTTGCAGATACTGTGAGTATGGAGAAGGTAGGCGAAGAACTTGCTAGAGGGGTATACAAGTTCGTGTATATACATCTACATAATCCGGTAGCTACACTACCCAATGCATCCAAGGTTGTTGAGGGACTTTCTAGAGATGATGTTTTTGTTGTTGTTCATGAGACTCATTGGAGTGATACAGCGAAAGTGGCTGATCTAGTTCTTCCAGCACCAACATTCTATGAGAAACTTGATCTAGTATTCAGCTATCTACACAATAATGTCTACATTAATCAGCCTGCAATAGAGCCTCTAGGAGAATCTATAGCTGAATACCAGCTTATGTGTGAAATAGCGAAACATGTTGTACCTGATAAGTATCAAGAGATATGCCTAGATCCATACAGAGTATTCGAGATAGCTATAGGGGAAAAGAATCTAGAGAAGCTTCTAGCTAAGGGATATACAGAACTAGAGATCAAACCTAGAGAAGAGTATCAGACACCGACAAAAAGGATAGAGCTGTATAGCACAGTAGCTGAAAAACTAGGGTTACCACCTCTACCAACACCACCAGAAGGAGATAAATGTGGTGAAGAAGAATTCGTACTGATAACTTCTGCACATCCACTCTATATACATACACAATTTGAGGAAGTTTATGGTGTCAACCAGAATTCTCTATACATCAGTCGAGAAGATGCAGAAAAACTAGGGTTATCAGAAGGAGATTTAGTTGAAATCTATAATGATAGAGGATCTGCAGTAGTTAGGATACATATAGATATGGGAATAAGTAGAGGAATTGTATGGACTTCTAGACAGATATACACAATAGATGGTAAGAGGATAAACGTTGTCCTCGACGATTGTGTAGATAGATATGGTGGAGCTACTCTTAATTCAACATGTATTAAAATAAGGAAGCTAGCTGTATGAGCTACATAGTGTTCATTATAGTTAACATAATATCGAAATTTAGTAGCTGTATACATTAACCATTGAATGTTATAGCTGAAGACATCGATACTACGTTGATTAGTATTGACTAGGGCTAAAGATTATAGAGATGTATGTAATTGTTTAGACCCTACTTTAGTTTCTTGGCTATTTCTTCACCATATTCAGCTGCTTTCTGCATATCTTCTCTGCTTGGAGACTCTATACACCAAACACCATCACCGATAAAGATAATTCCATGCTCTTCTATAGCATCTCTTAAAGCTTGAACACACTTTACAGCACCTATCTCTGAACCTGCTGTACAAAGAGCTCCACCAATCTTTCCTCCAAGTTTTCCATAGACATCTATAGATTCATCTATATACTTCTTGATAGGCCATGCAGGAAGCCTAAAGTATGAAGGACTGGCAAAAACTATGGCATCAGCGTTCAGTAAATCACTTGTTTTTGCTTCATCAACATTCTTTACTATAACGTCTACACCATGAACTTTTCTAACACCTTCAACAAAACTTTCAACAAGTTTCTTTGTGTTACCTGTTCTCGAATAATAGATAACAAGTACTGTAGGTATTGTGGATCACCATACAGTATCTCATAGGACCTCATATAAATACCTGTATCTCAATCAATGATCGACAGTTTGATGAA
>JAWBDT010000008.1:59276-62733 GCA_038821645.1 Ignisphaera sp.
ATGTAGCGAATAGAGTTTTTAGCTTTGTGAAGCTTGTGATACGTAAATCTCTAGATCTGGTAGATACATTATGTCTAGATCATACACAGTGGTATTGTTCTTGATACTGATTCTCATATTTAACGTAGCTTTATATCGCGTTAGTGTAGCTGATTCTAGTTATGTAGGTACTAGATGGGTTGTAGAGAGTGATCCTAGTTCAGGTAACGATGCTTCGTTTGCTGTTTGCATAAGTGGTGATTATATATATGTTGTTGGTTACGATTCTGTAGAGGGGGATTCTAGGTTTAGGATTGAAAAAAGGTTTAGAGTCAATGGCTCTTTAGTAGATGTATGGAGCTTCAATCCCTCTACTGGAGATGACTGGCTTATGGATTGTATAGTTGTTGACAGATACTTGTATGCTGTTGGATTCGATAGAGCTCTTGAAGGATATAGCTATAGATGGGTTCTAGTGGTTCTTGATACAAATCTATCTCTGATTCACTATATAGCTCAAAACATTACTGGACATAATGATTGGGCTATATCGATAGATTCTGATGGAGCTTATCTCTACATAGCTGGGTTCATAGATGGTGGCTATAGATGGTATGTAGAGAAAAGAGATATAGAGAATCTAGAGGTTGTAGCCACATATGTATCACAATCTCTAGAGGGTATGGCCACACCTTTCGCAATTACCGTAGACCCAAACACAAGTTATGTATGGGTTGGTGGTTTTGTTCAACGCTACTATATGATGTGGTGGAGAGTAGAGATCTTAGATAGAGACCTCAATATTGTAAGAGTTGTAGATCTTCCTATAGCTGGTAGTGTTTTTAGTATAGCTTTTGATGATACTGGTTATATCTATGTCATTGGAGATTATGGTGTAGTAAAACTCGATAGATATGGCTACAAGGTTAAGGAAACCTACTACGGTATATGTAGAAAAGCTCTATTTGATAATGGGTATCTATATATTGTTTGTAACGAATATGCGTATGGATTCACTAGACATGTACTGTATGTACTAGATGAAGAGCTAGAGATTGTGAACAAGATTATTTTAAGTGGAGAAATACATGTAGAAGCTAGGTTCCCTATAGGTAGAATGTCTACAGACGGTAAACACATATATGTAGCTGGCTACTGTGGTCCTCATGATAACGAGAGATGGATTATATACTCTATAGATATTGAGAAAGTTGTTAAACCAAGGATAACCATCTATACATATACCGTTAAAGAGATAGAAAGAGAAACAATAACAAAGACTACCACAGTAACAATCGAATCTACATCAACAACAACTGTTACCAAAACCTTGGAACAGATACATACACAAACAATTGAGAAAATATTCACAACAGTTTCAATACATATACAAAAAGTTACAGAAACCATAGCAGAGACAAAGACCCACACATATGTAGAATCTATAACAAGAACAGAAATAGTTACAGAAATCCCGAAAGAAACTATCCTTCTATATACAGCTATACTGATATTCGTAGCTTCAATATCTATACTACTTCTAGTTCGCTATAGAAAAAAGTAAAATGATTAACGTAGTATAGCTTGATCCATACAAAATATATTGATTACGATATGATTATCTAGTTCAAGGCTTCCGTGATTTATGTTCTTGACAACTAGAGGGACATAAGTATCTAAAGTAGCAGTATTTACACTCCCAATCATATTGTGCATAACATTTTGTATTTGGATCTATCTCACCTTTAGCTACATCTAGAAGCTTCTTGAGATCAGCCATTATCTTATCATTAGTAAAACGCTCGTTTATGTGTTTTGATTCAAATTGTATCTTCCCATCATCTCCTTCATACACATAGATTATTTCTCCACTAACATCATCTTCACCAGATATACTTAAATACCACTTCAACTGGTCTTCGTGATGTTTTTGTGAAGAAGTATACTTCTTTTCTGAAGTCTTTATCTCGATTATCTTCATCGGACCCTTCCCATGATCTATACCTCTATGTCTTACAATAGCATCAGCTCTTCCTTCAACTGTAAACATAGTTTGATCTACTACATAAGGTTTCATCAATTTCTTCTCTATGTCTATTCTCTCTATCAACTTTCTTTCAGCTATATCTATACATCTATTCATCTCATTCAATATTCTAGCTATACCTCTATGCACTATTTCGCCACGTATAATCGATGGCTTAATCTTATCAGCTATCTGGAGATATGGTATATAGTTGTTGTACCAATACTTCAGGGGACAGTATATAAGGTCTGTTACATGAACTCTAATTATTGGTATAGATCTATGTTCTAACACTCTTTCACTTATTTCTATATCTCTTTCAATAAGTTTTCTCAACAGAATCATTAAGTTCTTCATTGTTATATCTCTATAGCATCTCCATTCATTCCCTTCTTGATGTATAAGAGGTTTAACACCATTCTTAACAGATGAAGCACTACTCTCTATCTTTTTGTTACATACATCTCTATGGGGACAATATCTGCATTCCCAATCATATATAGGTCCCTGGCCCTTCAAGATATAGATAATTCTGTCTATGACTCTTTCCTCGAAATTAGCTCTAAATACGTAACTTTCGGAAATTTTGGTCTCTATAACGTATTCTTCAAATGCTTTACCGAAGCCTATGTAGTAGATGAGTCTAACTCTTTCGATATAATCATTAGTATCTACTGAGATCCATTGAATTAGAGCTGCTTGCTCTATGTGATGAATCTTAGGTATCTTGATTTTTTCTCTATCTTTGATATGTTTGATGTGTCTCACTATAACAGCTTCTCTATATCGAGGAAGATATGCATCACATACAGCTTCTATAATTACCCTACGTTTCTCATTATCTATCTCTACATCGATTTGACGGCTATACCTTTTTTCACCGATAATCTCATAATTATCAGAAACATCTTTAAAGACTTGGAGAAACCCTTCAGAAAATATTATCCTCTTGAAAACAGCTTCTTCTTTACTAGCTCTCTCAATCTCTCGCTCAATTCCACTATCATCCAATTGATAACGGTACCTAAATCCACATCGAGTTATATCATAACAATCAAGAAGAGCTTTTCCACTCTCCCAGACCATCTTCTTATTTAAGAGTTCATTCTTCTTACGACATTTAATTAGATCGAACAACAATTCTCTAGTTGAGTTATTAGATCCCATAAACATCACATCCACTCCACCCAGCCAGTACTATCTGTATTTAGCAAAATATCTAGTTAACGCATCTTAAGGTGTATTAACATCTATAAGTAATGTAGAAATCTCACTACAACGACTCTTTGAGTAAATAACATGAGAGAATCCAAGTAGATTATTAGATGTTATTCATCTCCTGACTTCCAACTATGTATACTAAATCTGAGGAGCTTCTCAGAGATACAGTTGAACAATTTGTCAACGAAGTAAAGATTCTTGAGTATCTATGCTATAGTGATGCCATAATTG
>JAWBDT010000008.1:62828-67659 GCA_038821645.1 Ignisphaera sp.
ATGAATGAATCTAAATAGAGAGACTTATTTAGAAAATGATGCTTCAACTAAAAGATATACACTTAATCTTAGTGTCCAGAAGCAGAGATCTAGAAAGAGTAGAGGTTCTTATAGTCATTCGTTGTGGGGTTTAGTTCTAGGTATAGCATTACTTACTATAGCAATAGCGATAGCGCCATTAATACCCTATATAGCCTCCTTAAAAAAGTCTAGAATAAGAACCTACTATTCATGGCAATAGATATAAAGTTTAGTGTACGTTTTGAATAATTACTGTATCATTTACTCTATTCTCGTTAAGTTAGGTATTTCTCTACCTAATATTCTTACTATTCAGTAGAATTGCTTCATCAATTCTTCACATGATTTATATATACTTTTCTTAGCTATAGCTCTGTAGTCTTCATAATCATGATTATATAGATAGGTCTATAGCATAATAGGTAATTATTTTGAAATAGTGATCATGTTAGTAGGACCTTGTTCGCTATAGAGGTACTTAACGTAAATGAAGATACATTAGGAGAGACGTAATAGGTTTAATAATGCTTAGATCTATTGAGTTAAGTATGTTGAAACATATTGATTAAACAACATAGATACATCTATAGATAATCAATGTGATACACATTTGGTTACTGAGAGAGCATTTCTTTTAGATATGCTACAACTATTATATTCACAAATTTTCCATATCTTTCATCAAGCATATGCCCAATGCCGTTGAGCCTTATCGATATTACTGGTACCTTGAAGTCTCTTAATCGTTTTGCATACATCTCTCCTTGATCTCGTAAAGCATCTTTTTCAGCCGTTATTACTAGTGCTGGTGGTAGATTGCTTAAATTCGATAGTATTGGTGTGAAGAGGGGATTGAAGGCTTCTTTTAGATCTCCTAGATATTTTGTTGTAAAGTCTATTATAGAGTCTATATCTAGTGGATTTCCCTTCTCTCCATAGATTCTAGCTGATTCAGAATAGATGTCGAAGCCTATAACCGGTAGTACTAGAGCTTGACACTTCAGCTTTATACCACTATCCCTAGCCAGTATACTTACGATAGCAGCTAGATTACCCCCAGCACTAACACCCATGACACATATAGAGTCTCTATCTCCACCAAGTTCTTCAGCATGCTCATAAACCCATTTAAGTGCATCAAAACAATCTACAACAGCTGCTGGAAATCTATATCTTGGTGCAAGTCTATAACCAACAGAAACAACAGTACATCCACAGAGGCTACTGATAAATCTGCATTCAGCATCTGATTCCTCAATTCCTCCAGAAACAAAACCTCCCCAGTGATAGTATACAACAATACCTTTGGTTTTTCTCTCAATAGGTGTATATATTCTGAGAGGAATCTTAGACTCTCTACCATCAATAACAACATCTTCTACCCTAATCAAATATATCACCTAAATAGTTCAAAAGCTACTGCAAATACTTGAAAATAAAAGTTTTCATAAAACTCAATTCAAACTAAATAAATTCTGAGAAAGTATACTACAGATAGTAAATAACAATCAACATGTAGACTCTCTGGAATAAATCAAACAGTATCTGATAATGTTCTCGACCTTTTCATCTTCTTAAAGGATACCTGTAGATAGACCATGTAGAAATTCTATATATGTCTAGAGTATGTGTATAGCTTGGTCTACAACCAGCTAATGGACTGATTGAGTAGATTAGAGCTTCCTGAGTAACATCTTTTGAATACGAATCTGTTTTGATGATCGGAGTTGGAGTACCTATCTATTGGGGTGAGTATAGTGGATGTAGTGGATTGGTGATGATGTCTCTCGAATTACCTAATTCATCAATTTGACTAGCAGATATTATGACTATACTATCTGGTAAATATTTTTTTGTAGCAAAGTCATGGGTTATGCATATTGTGGCAATACTTGCTACAACATATCCATCCTTTCTGTAGATTACAGATTAGAATCTCTATACTAATCAAAGCACTAGACATTGATACATATCCATCATCAAATATAAACTTTAGATATAGATCAAGATCTCTAGCAATCTCTATTCCCTGTAGCTAACCATAACTCAACATATGTGGATATTTATTAAGAAAATCTTCTGAAAGCGTTAATCCTACTTCTCTCGCTACCTCTACTATTCTCCTTCTATCACCTGATGAACTTTATGTATCTTCATAGGTTCTTTAAGAATTGATCTAATAGTCGTGAAGAACATTATTGCTCCATAGAAATGAACAACTCCTACCTACCTTAAATACAGCATCATTAATTGCTTCTCTCTTTAGCTTAGATATATCAATGCCTTCGAAAATTATTTTACCATCAGTTATCGGTACGAGCTTTATTATAGTTCTAGCTAATGTTGTTTTTACCATAATCACTCTTCTTTGGATAGTGCCATCGATTTACTCTCGCCCAGATTAACGCTAGTTTCTCCTAATGCTCCTACAACACTATTAACTGATCTACAGTAAAGTTTCAATTATTTATCTCAGGTACTACCATATAAAATCATGCTTTACAACTGTCTATCTCTCAAGTCGATCACTCTATCTAGAGTAAGTCATTTTAATGCAAAGCTATCGACAAAAATCAATGGTACAGCTGAAGCAAGTATATCCTTATCTTCAACATAACTGTTTAATCTCTACTAATAACTGAGGTATTTCAAGATACCTTGGTCTCGGAAACGCTTCATAATTGCATAGTGTAGTTGTATATACGTTCTCCATAACAGTTCCTCCAATAATTTCTCTAAAGCGATAAATGTATATGGTATAATAGAGCTAATGTAATATGATGTTGACAATCATGTATACTATTAGGGATAACATTAGTGCTGTGATGACAACATATGTCGTAACAAATATAGTGAATTTTAGACTCTTACTCTCGCTATATATTGCACCAACTGTTGCTACACATGGTATATAGTACATAAATAAAACAAGTAATGCTATACCTTGTGGAATCGATAGATTGAGTGATTGAAGAGCTGTATAATGTTCTTCAGCTTCTGTTAAAACAACGAGTGTTGCTAGTAGGTTTTCTTTAGCTATAAAACCCGTCAATATAGTGAATCCTATCTTCCAACTCGCATCTTCGTTTAAATTGTAGAGAGGTGCTATAGCGTTCCCTATGTACCTACCTATATAGAATGCATAACTATGTATTGGATCTTCTACATATCCTCTAGGACCGTAGTTTGTTAAGAACCATACAATTGTGATGACCAGTATAAGAACTGTTCCAGCTCTAACGATAAAGTGTTTTGTTAGTACCCAACTATTCCACCAAACAACTTTAGCACTCGGTTTACGTATTCTAGGTATCTCTAGAACTAGTTCTGGAGATGTTGATGACTTAAATAATCCTCTTCTAAACACTTTTGCTGTGAATAGATATAGAAAGATTCCACCGAGATATATACCGATAACTGTTAGTGATTGAAGAACCGGGTTTCCTGGAAAGAGATAACCAACTATAGCTATCATAACCACTAATCTTGCTTGACATGGTATAAAAGATGATGATGCAATGATCTCTAGTCTTTCAATGTTATCTAGTGCTGCTCTAGACGATATAACGCCGGGTACATTGCATCCAAGTGAAATGAATAGAGGATATATAGCTCTACCACTTAAACCGAATCTAGCGAAGAAACTATGTATAGATAGCGCCATTAGTGGTCCTAGCCCAGAATCCTCTATAATAGACAAAATCATTAGTGTTATCAATATCAATGGTATAAACGATACTACAACACCAACACCTTCGATAATACCATAAGCAAGCAGATTAGCTATAGCTGGATTAAATGGAGATACATTCTCATATACTGTGTTCTTTAGATACTCAAAAATCTGTGCTATTATTCCAGAGATAGTGTATGTCTCTAATATTTCAGCTATATCCTCCATACCTATTGACTCGAAAACTAGTGTTATAGGGAAGCCTGTGTTTATAGAAAAGGCTAGAAGTACTGCTGAAAAGAGTATCATGAATGTTGATACAAAACCTAGGAAAGGATTCTGAAAGACTCTATAGATAGCTCTGTAGATAGTACCTTCTTCAAGAGATCTAATGCTCGTGATGTTAATAGTGTCTGAGAAATTCTCTCTGATATACTCATAGATTCTATTAGCAAAATATTCTACAGCACTTAAGCTAATAGATCTCTCTACATCTGTTAGAGTAGAACATAAAGAGCTTAAGCCAAGCTTATCACAAATATCTGTATTACCCATAGCTATTAGTACAGCTAAACCTCTAGAATTGATCCTAGCATCCTTAAGAACAGATGCAATGCTTACAGTTATACTATTTAGGTATTGTTCAAACAAACCATAATCTATACGCAATCCCTGCAACATCTCTTTTCCATGCTCTACAACATTCACTATACTGTCAAGAAGTTCCTCAATACCTCTCTTCTTTAATGCTGATATAGGTACTACAGGCACTTGAAGAAGTCTACCTATCTTCTCTATATCGATAGACATATGTTTTTCAACTATATCCCATTTAGTTAAAGCAATAACAGCTCTATTAGTTAACTGGAGAATTTGTATAGCTAGAGACAGCCCCTCTACACCACTCGTCAAATCAACTAGAACTAGAACCACATCCCAATAACCAAAGACTATAAAGTCTCTAGCAATCTTCTCATCAATAGACACAGCTTTCAAACTGTATATCCCTGGCAAATCAACAAAACATATAGATTTACCTCTATACCTCTTTCTACCTACATTCATCTCAACAGTTGTACCAGGAAAATTCCCAACTCTCTCCATACCTCCTGTCAAAACATTAAATAACGTAGATTT
>JAWBDT010000009.1:0-65621 GCA_038821645.1 Ignisphaera sp.
CTAGCTTCTTGAAACTCCCAAAAGGGAGTAGAAAGTGAGACCCCTCGAGGTCTGTAGTGGTGATACTCGAGTATCAGAAACTCCCAAAAGGGAGTAGAAAGGTAACAATAAAGCTGTCTGATATTATTGGATTATCGAGAATACCTGTGAAACTCCCGAAAGGGAGTAGAAAGCTCTAGTGGCTCTATCTTGCTACACCAGCTCTACTTCTTCTACCGATTCTATAGCTCTTTGTCTCTTCTTTTTATAGCTCTTTACATCTGCGCTATGCTTCAATACTTCTACAAATGTTGCTACTGAAGCTAAAAGACCTAGCATCCCTATAGCTCTAAACTCTTTCTCAAACATATCTATAGCTCTGTATTCTTCTAGTTTCTGAAGCACTATATGGGGTATCCGGAACCCTGCTATCTCTATGCGAAGTAGCCATAGGTAAGCTATAGTTGCTATAGCTATAGCGAGTAGCTGTAGAATTTTCACCATCCTTCTATAGGGAGGTATATCTCCTAGACACATGATTAGTACTGGAACCAATATCACTAGAGTTAGTGTTGTTAGTGGCTCCATGTTAGGAACCTTATGTAGATTATATATCTCCCAAACTATTGTAGCTAGCTCACGAGTAGCTACTGGAGCACCAACTATGATTGGAAGAATCTTCGGTATACCCCAGAACCTACTGTATCCATAGACCTTTGGGTGATATGTGACAGATACCATTAGATAGAAAAACATTATAGCATATATCACGATACCGCCAAAAACCATTAAGACAATTGCTGGATAGATAGCATAGATAGATGCTACAAGACCTAAACCAACCATGTAGACCTCTAGACGAGGCTCTAATGCAGCAATAATTGAGAGTAGCACATAGAGTCCTAGAAAACCTAGAGAATAGAGCGTATATACGATACTTTCCCAGAGGTACTGATCTTCACCAGTAAAATAGTTGGTAAGAGCAGCTAAACCATAGAGTATAGCTGAAAAGAGAGATATCATAGGTGGTGCATAGACATAGAGCTTAGGCTTCTCAAAAATTCGACAAAACTCTACACCAAGTCTATCTCGATAGATCTAGGCTAAAAAATCTATCGCTATAGAGATACAATGGTGTATCTCTATCCCTATGATAATGATGGTGGTGTATCTAGTCAATAGATCTACTTCAAATAGAGCTTGAGGCACTTAGTTCTAGAACCCTGGTTTACTGGATCTCGATAGGAGATTCTGGATAATCAATTACACTCTATACAGCATGGATACTGTACATCAATCTCTATCCAAAGACGCTTAGCTATATCGTTATGCTAGATTAGAGTTAGGTGTAGCATAAATGCTTTAGATATCGCTATCATCTGGTGCAATATTTATTGAGTAATCACCATGGATTGCCAAAGATGTTTAGAGATACTATCTCTTTCAGCGGTTTTCGAGGTCTTGGTGATGGTGATTCTGAAGCTATACCTATTGTTATTAACGCTACAACTCTGTATCTATCCGGTATATTCAGAATCTTCTTAACTTCAGCTTCATCAAATGCACCAATCCAGCATGTTCCATAGCCTAGTTCTGTAGCTTCTAGAACTATATGCTCTAGAGCAATAGTTGTATCTACTATAGCCCATTTAGGTGATTTCTCTACATCAGCAAGACCAACTACTACACAAGATGCATCCTTTATGAAGCTCTGATTCCTACACACAGGTACAAGCTTCTCCTTGATCTGTTCATCAACAACAACTATGAAATGCCATGGCTGTCTATTTCCAGCACTTGGAGCCCATCTAGCAGCCTCAAGTATCTTCTCTAGATCTTCTCTCCTAATAGACTCATGTTTATATACCCTAATGCTACGTCTCGAGAGTATAGCTTCATATACATCCATAGACATCACCAACAAGTATAGAAACAACAGAACATAAAAAATCTATAGCTATATCTACACACAAAGAAAGATACATCAATCCTAGACCAAGCTCTTCAGTATCTTTGACTCAAGCTTATCAGCTATATCGATTTCATTTGGCTCTAGCTCTCCCACCTCTATAACACTCCACAACTCTGTATGTGTATTCACTTCACCTGGAGCTACTTTCTTCAAAGGCCCTAGAGTCTCTAGCTCTAGAAACAAGTTGTTTGTATAGATCTCTACAGATACATTGAAATCTGGATAAACAGTATCTACATATCTAAACATCTTGATAAACACATATCCATCAACATAATAAGCTACCCAAGGAGGATTAGCTCTTACACCAATCTTAAGAGGCTTCTCTATAGAGGGATCCTGTACAACAACTATATAGCTATCTGTGAAAATAAGCCTCTTATCCGAAAGCCGTGTATATGGCCATAGAGCTACAACTCTATCAGGTAGAAGACTCTCTCTATAGAAAGGCTTTATAGGCACAATAGCAAATCCACCTCTCTTCATAACAGATAGAGCCCAACAAGAAAACTCTATAGACCATCTACCGATATTAGTCACCCTATGAACAACTTCAACAAAACCACTATTCCCCAAAGGCTTAAACACTATACTCTTCAACACATTATTCAGAAGCTCTGGATTACCAATCACCTCTACAACATCATCTCTAACCTCGATAGAGACAGGTCTATCATCTATAGAGTATGTTCTAGGCATAGACTCTGGAGCAATCCAGAGCCTATGTCCACCATATATCCTCCAGAAACCATCAACAGTCTCTACACCAAAATCAGGCAATACACTAAACAGATTAAGGTTAGGTCTATCTCTAGGAGCTAGATAAAGTACTCTAGGACCAAAATCCTCAGCAACACCTATAGCCATACCACCCATATAAAACACTCTAACCCTAAAACCATCAACATTCATCTCCATACCCATTGAACCACCTATAGATAGAAGTTACTACTCAATACTTAAAAAACTTGATCAATTCAGCAAAATACTCTAGTCATCTCTTCACAAAACGCTTAGAGAGAAGCAGTAGAGAAGCTATAGATACAACAATGAGTATAGATACAATAGCTAGAGTTTCCCCAGAACCTGCTACCGTATATGTTGTTGTGACTGTTTTTGTTAGTATTGATTGTGAGACTACTGTATATGTTGTATAGATTGTGGTAGTTTCTCTACTGACTACAGTAGATACAACTGTTGCTATATCTCTTGATGTTAATGTTTTTGTTACAGTATCTCTCACAGTCTTCACATCTATTACCGTAGTTGTAACAGAAGTTGTGATAGGTATTGTGGATATTACTGTAGTTGTTACCTTATGTGTAATAGTTTCGGTAACAATCTTCTCTATGCAGGGATCATGCGGTAGATATACATAGAGAGACCATGTATATGGATTAAACTGGTTTCTGTAATCATCAATAGATGCATAGCCATTTTCTACAAGCCATTTATTTACATTAATTAGATGAGTCTCGTTATACCTTAGATAAACAACTGCTACAATCCTATTGTATCTATCCATAACATAGACATTATCTACATCTAGATACGCTCTATACCCATATCTATGAACTAGATTTATTAGAGCCTCTCTAGCCCTCTCTCCTTCTAGTGTACCTCGTTCAGGTGCATCTATATCAGCTAACCTAACTCTACCTACAGGAAAAGCATCAAGTGTATCTCCATCAACTATACGATAAATATCGACACATACATCAATCTCTATATCTTGTCCCTCTAGATAAATTGTATAATGGATAGCCATAGATATGAATATAAAGAGAAACACCAACAAGATATATCTAATATCTCTACACCTCTAGCTTCAAAAATATGGTTGAAGATATAAAATGTTTATGTTTATAGCAAACGCTTTAGCTCTTGGTTATAGAGCCAGGTTCTCTATATAGATGAATCAGTTTAAACTGTTTTTACATATTTAAAGAAGTATATATAGAGGTATGTATATAGGATCAATAGATATAGTGTTAAAGAGTTTAACAAATATTTAAAGAACATGTTTATATTGTTAAAGCTATTGTTCAACAGATGGTGGTAATCTATGATCCGTATAGCTGTTGTAGCCACTATGTTTGGAAGCATAGTAGACCACATGATCAAAGCTGTTGAAGAAAAAGCACAAAAGTATGGAGCTAATATTGTTGATGTGTATAGAGTTCCAGGTCTTCTCGAAACACCTCTAGTAGTTAAGAAAGTTCTAGAGAAAGACTATGTAGATGGTGTTATAGTTCTTGGAGCAATATATAAAGAAACATCGCTAGAAGAATTCCTTTTTAATCAAGTTGTTAACAAGCTCTTGGATCTATCTCTAGAATATGGAAAACCTATAGGCTTCGGTATCTCTGGCCCTGGTATCTATTGGAGCAATAGACTTGTTGAAGAAGGTGGTAAAGAGATTACAGAACTAGCCTTAAGTGCTGTTAAAAAGGTTGTAGATATACTGAGATCTATAGATAATAGATATAGAGATAGCGAAAAACACTCTCTAGATATAGCCACACATTGATAAGCATCTACATGATCTAGAGACACATCATTTTTCAATACACATCTCTATATACTCAATCCACAAACCTACTCCCTATAATCCACATCTCTATAATACTCTATATCTATGTATATCAAGAAACATACTACACATATACCATTAATACAAGAAATGGAGAATACATAAAGATGTTCAGTCTCTACCTAGATAAACATATATGTTCTCAATATCTTTAGCCACATCTATTGATATATAGGAGATCTCTATATATTGACTACTGATGTTCTGTTATGAGAATAGATATACTGATACATAATCAATAGTTAAGCACTATAGTGATGTTCTTATATCTAAATATAGATCTAGTAGCACTATCATATAGATCTACTAATATCAGATCTATTAATTTCTAGTTCAGTAGCTATGGATAGATCAATAAGGTTAGATTTTTATGCTTTCTCTCTGATGGATCTATAGGTGCACTATATATGGATATAAGTGCACCTATCTTTGACTCCGAGAAACTAAAGACCTGTAGACTACTTAGAAAAAGAGTTAGAGTTAAGTTCTATAGAATCCATGATACATATAGTCATTGGAATCTTGTTGAGAAAAACATCAATACCAGGGACATCGGCATATATATACACATACCTTTCTGTAGATCTATATGTATGTTTTGTCCATATTTTAAGGATGTGTTGAAGAATGAGCAAGAGCTTGAGAAGTACTTTAGCTTTTTGTTGAAAGAGATCAAGATGTATGGTAAACAATTAAAAGAGAGTGATCTTAATGTTACAGATATACATGTTGGTGGTGGAACTCCTAGTCTTGTTCCACCGAAGCTATATAGAGAACTCATCGATACGTTAGCACAATTCTTTAACATTAAGTGTAGCATAGGTATAGAGGTTAATCCTGAAGATTTTAAGAATCGTGAATATGTAGAGAATCTCTATTCAGCTAATGTTGATGAAGTTAGTATAGGTGTTCAAAGCTTTGACAAAAGGATACTAATGTCTATTGGTAGAAAGCATTCTCCAGAAGATAACATAAAGGCTATTGAGAATAGCCTTAAAGCTGGTTTCAAATGGATTAACATAGACTTGATGATCCTTACCCCTAATATTAAAGACTATATCGAGATTCCTCTAGAAGAGAAGCTAAAGATATTTAGAGAAGATATGGAGAAATGCTATACACTAGGTGTTCATCAAATAACGTTCTATCCAACAATAATACCAAGAAGCTCTCCAGGATATAGATTAGTAGGATACAATAAACTGAGTCAAGAGCTAGATTCAATTGATCTGTTTATTGATGAAGCTATAGACTTTGCTGAATCAAATAATCTATACTTCATCAGGGTATACTCTATCTCTAGACAACGCTATGAATATGCCACAATGAACTCGCTATGGATAGGACCTTTACTAGGGTTTGGTCCAGGTTCATGGAGTACTGTATCTCTATATCAATACATAAACATACACAATCTGCTGAAATACATTAATCTAGTGGAAAGAGATATACCTCCAGCTATATACTCAAGAAACATAAATCCATCAGCAAGGATATGGAGATTATTCTTTGACCAACTAAGTAGTTGCGAAATATCTGATAAAGCATTTAGATTAATAGGCTTGAATAAAATACCTCTCAGAATAAAGCTTCTGCTAAAGATTATGGAGATAAATGGTCTGGTTAAGAGAAATGGAGATATCTATAGACTATCTAGACGAGGTATTAAAGAAGTATATAAATCCGTTATGAACTATGTAACTAAACCAGTTAGACTAGCAGAAGCAATTACAGAGATATCTAGGTATGAGGATTACCCAAAGATAGTTGAAATAGTATAGTTCTTGTATTCTACTACACAATGTATGTAGATAATGTACTAAGTAAGTTACTAGATACTGTACAATTTATTCTCTAAATAGAATCGTGTGATAAAATACATATATAGTCTCTATACAAACCATATATAGGGAATAAGGATGAGTAACGTACTTAGTAAAGAAGAGAAAATAAAGATACTCAAGGCTATTGAAGAAGATATAGAGTTTAGATACGCTATAGCTGGTGCATTAGGGATACTAGATATCCTCAGAAGACTAGATGCAATAGAAAAAAGACTAGAAGAACATAGCAAAAGACTAGAAGAACTAACAAATGTTGTTACTATGCTTGTTAAAAAGACATCTGATCTTGAGCAGACTATTGGTGGTTTAACTGAAGCCTCTATTGCTAGATATGTTTATGAAGATCTTGCTAAAGAACTTTATCATAAAGGTGAACATATACTCAAGAGAGTTAGGAATGCTAGACTTGATGATGTTGATATAGATCTTCTCATAGAGACAAATAGATCTGTATATGTTGTTGAGGTTAAGGTTAAGCCTAGACATGGAGATATAGGTATCCTCTTAAGTAAAATAGATTTAGTTAAAAAACACTATATAGAGAAAGAAGTTATAGGTATTCTAGCAGGAGTATGGATAGGTAAGGAAGTAGAGAATTATGCAAAAGAAAAAGGAATAATGGTCTACATCTACTAGAACCATTAACAGAAAAACCCTCTAGATAAAGTAGAGAATCTAAAGATGTGTAGGGTATTCATAAGCTCTCAAATATAGATATAGATTCTAAAATTGAGTACAAAGACTATGGGATTTAGCTAATGAGCTAAGTTTCTCGGAATAATTTCTCGATGTATATAGATCTTCTATTATTAGCTGAATGCCGCAATAGCATTGGGTATGATTAGTTGGTTTGGTCTAAACGTAGTGTTTATTGTTTTTGGTTTGTATATATAATGAATGTTTATATATCTAGTGCATGGATGTTTTAAGTAGAGGTCTGGTTTATGGAGAGCGAATCTCGAGATAATTTAAGTAGTAAAGAGATTGCTAGAAATGCTTCTATAGCTATCGCTAGCACAATAATGTTTATTGTGCTTTATGTTGTGGTTTCAGCTCTAGTGAAGTTTGTTGTTAGTGATCTTCTATTGACTAGACTCAATATCGATATAACTGGTTACGAGATTTATATCCAGCTCCTATTAGCATTAATGTTTGGTTACCTCATAGTTAATAGTGTAGCCTGGTTTTTCTACTGGTCTACAAGACCTAGATACGGTCATTCAACAGCTGTTGCTGTTAGAAATGTTGTTAGAATTATTGGTGTAGGAGCTATGGTTGCAGCTATAGCTGGTGGTGTTGCTGGAGGAGTTGCTGGTGTTGCTCTAGGTGGCTTCTTGGGCATGGTTATTGGATTTGCATCACAGCAAGTACTAGGACAAGCAGTAGCAGGTCTATTTGTACTTATCTCGAGACCCTTTAGGATAGGCGATGAAGTTATTGTAGCTGGTGAAGAAGGTGTTGTAGATGATGTATCAACAATGTTTACAGTAGTCAAGAAATCAGATGGAACAAGAGTACTGATACCCAATACCACGATCATCGGTGGAAAGATATATATAAAGTCAAAGAAATAGATACAAACATTACAACATAAAACAGTATACAGAGAACCAAAGAACTCCATACACATTATTGTTCCTACATACTCCAGAAATTCTCTAAATCTTGTCCTAGATATCTTGATAGGTACATACATAGCCATGTAATTCGTTATCTATCCTAAAGCTTTATGAATAGATCTACATTTGCTAAATAGTTTAACTCACTATGTTATTATGTATCTCTGTTGATCTGGATAACTGTTTCTTTAGTCAATATACTATTCAATAAATACCTCTGCATATGTTTAACTATGGTAGGAAGTCTATTTCCTAGTTATTCTATGTTCTAGAAAATGAGTCTATACAGTATTTTCAACGCTATATAATCATTTCTGCTCATTGAGTAAGCAAAATATTGTTTGCGATTAACGTTACTTTACCTCAACTAGTATTGATTTAAGTTCTGTACCGTATCTTTCTCTAAATTTCTTGTGTAGAAGCTGGATAGCATTATCTACAGCTGCTTCTGCTTCATTTCTATCTCTATGTGAATACATCACGTATACCTCAAGAATCTGCTTCCCTACTTCATCTCCTTTGGGATGGGTCTTTATGTATAGATTTGGAAACTCTTTAAGAACATCTTTAACTATTGGTGCAAATGTTGCTTCAGGTACATCCTCGATTACAAATAACCTCTCTACTATATGTATTGGTGGCCCTATAGCTCTTAATCTAGGTTCAACCCATGAACTCCACATAGCCTCCATTTCCTTAGGCACACCTGGCAAAGATATTATTATCGTTTCTCCTACTTCAAGCCAAGAACCAGGAGCTGTACCAATGGGATTGGGTATCGGGATAGCGCCTTCGGGTAGATAGGCCATCTTTATCCTCTCGTTCGTTAGCTCTATACCACGTAGACTGTATCTAGCTTTAATCATTTCTAGTGCTTCTTGATTGATAACTAATCTCTTGTTTACAGCTTTTGATATAGCTTCAAGTGTTCTATCATCATATGTTGGCCCCAAACCACCTGTTGATACTATAACTCTTGGCTTCTCCTTCAGCACCAATGATATGTATCTAGCTATAACATCTACATCATCTATTAACGATAATACACCTACAACACGAAAACCTAGAAGAGTTAATCTTCTGCCAATGAAACTCGCATTAGTGTTTATAACTCTTCCTTGCACAATCTCGTTGCCAAGCGTAAAGATCCATGCATCTAGCTCTATATCCATCACCTCAAAACTATTGATACTGTTATCTACCTCTAACTTATATACCTAAGACAATTAATCAGCATTGGTGCAACTACGTGAAGCTGTATGCTGAATGTATAGCTTGTCAAATCAATATAAGGCTAAAAGATATAGAGAGACTAGTATACAATGAAGATAAACGTGTAGAGATGATCAAGAACGTTGTGGAGAAAGTTAACGATAGACTGAAGAAGTGTAGAGATAGATACGATAGTCTATGTATACCAACAGTTATAGCAACAGATCTATTTAGATACATAAAGCATACCACAGGACTCTCTGACCCATATAGAGAGCTTAAGAAGAAAGCTAATGAAGAAGCTCTAAAGATCTATAGAGAGATAAAACAGATAATAGAAAGCATACCTAGTCCTATAGATAGACTCCATATAGCTATAAAGATATCGCTTATAGGAAACACACTAGATACAGGTGTTGCAGGATATACACCACCAGATATTAACGAGATTAAAAATCTAGCCAATTCTCTCGAGATATATGGAGATATAGATCCAGTAATCAACATCTTTATGAATGCTAATGACGTAGCTATCCTAATGGATAACTCAGGCGAAGCTGTATTCGATAAGATTCTAGCTGATGTACTTAAGGATATGGGTAAGAAAGTAATAGCTATTGTTAAAGGTGGTGCTTTTCAAAACGATATAACTATAGAAGATGCTGTAGATGCTAATCTACATGAGAGTTTCGATAAAGTTATTGATACAGGTAGCGATGCTTCAAGCATATTCTTAGATGAAGTAAAGCCAGAGGTTATTGAGATACTTAACAATGTTGATGTTGTTGTAGCTAAAGGTATGGCTAACTATGAGTATATAACAGAGATAGAGAGTATGTTGAAGAAACCTGTGGTATATATGCTTGTAGCTAAATGTAGACCTATTGCGAGAGACATAGGTGTTCCTCTAGGTAAAGCTGTTGTAAAGATAGGGAACAATTTATAGGATATCTTCTTGAAGCCTTATATAACTACTAAAGTAGTGTTGGTGAGGAGGTTAAGAGAATTGTCTTATGATTGGATCTGGACACCTAGAAGAAGAGAGAGACCTATAGCTACCTACACACTTATAGCCATTAATGTAGCAATATACATTGCTTCATCAGCTCAAAACTTTTTCTCAAGTGTTACACAAGGATGGGTAGATAGATTTGCCTATGTACCAATAATGCTTCAAAACCCTATTCAATGGTATAGAATTCTATCAAGCATGTTTCTCCATGGAGATATATTCCACATATTCTTCAACATGATGTTTCTCTACTGGTTTGGAAAAGAAATAGAGCAACTACTAGGGATAAAGAGATACCTAGTTCTATATCTAGCTTCAGGTATAGTTGCAACAATTTTTCACACAGGATTTACACCAATCATGGGTACACTAAACCTCATTATACCTGCTCTAGGAGCTTCTGGAGCTATAAGTGGACTTCTAGGTGCCTACCTAATGCTTTATCCTAGAAGAAGACTCAATATATGCTGGTTTCTATTCCTGATACCTCTCTGTTTTACCACAACAGCTCTATTCTTTCTATTATTCTGGTTCGCTACACAAGTTATATATGGATATCTACGTTTCGGTGGAATAGCGTTTTTCGCACATGTAGGAGGATTTATAGCTGGAATAGCCTTGATATACCTCCTAAAGAGAAGATCTATAGAAACCTTACACTATTTCCTTAAACCATATGATCTCTATACACCAAAAGGCCTTGGATCTATAGCTAAAACACTACTATCGATACTCCTTATAGCTGTTCTCATAGGCTCTACATACTCTACCGCAAATGCGGCAAGATCAGCAAATGTCTACATAATTGATGTAAATGTGTGTAGGCAAGACACATGCTTTAGAGATCAAGCAGCATATACACCATTAGGAGATGAAGCTATAGCTCCATCAATAGATCTACCTAGGATAGCATTCAACAGACTACTATGGTCAGGAGTAATAAGGAACATTAGAGCTACACCATTAACACCTATCTCCATAGACTTTAGAGGTAATGTTGTTGCACGTGATTACGGTATAAGGATCTTCATACAAATAGTTGGTGAAGGTTTATATGATGAAAGAGGTGTGCTTATCGAGTTTACCGGCAGTATTGTAACTGATGTGATAAATGTAAATATATGGGGTATAGCTAGCCGTGGTGACCGTATATATATCGATAGAGTTGATCTTAAATCACAAGATGTTGCAAAAAACGTAGGCGAATTCATTGTTAGACCCTTCGCCTTGATATCTTCATTTATAACGCTATCCTCAATATTTGTTGTAGTTTTCAAGGATAGAGATATAACCGAAGAAGAGTTCCTGGGACCCCCTATCTATACACCATGGATCTAGAGACAAAAAGACTAAACCATAGATAGAAGATACTCTTGTATAGAGTATAGCTATGAATATCTAATCACTATATAGAGCCCTATCAAAACCTTGATTAAAGCAATCAGATACACAAATTCTATAGGTTCTCTAAGAATAACTGAGGCAAGTATTGTTGCTACAACTGGTTCTGTTAAAGCTATAGATGCTACAGTAGAGCTTCTATAAAACTTCAAAAGATAGTTCATAACAGTGTGTCCACCTATTGTAGGTATTATTGCTAACATCAAGAACCATATCCATGAAGATGGAATATAGCTCAACACATTCTCTTCCACAAATATAGAGTATAGAAATACTACTATTGCACCTATTCCATACACAAATGTTGTATAGAGCCCTAGATCCATTGATCTCCTCAACACTCTACCTATATGGAAATATAGTGCAGCAAATATCGATGCTGAAAAACTCTGAACCACTCCCACAATATCTATGGTAGCTGATGTAAATGCATCTCGAAAGAGTATCAGTATACCTAAGAAACCTATGATAGAGCCTAGAAGAGTCGATACATGTCTTATACTCTTTTCATAGACTGTATAGGCTATAGAGAGATGAAGAGGATATGTAACAACTATTGTAACACTCACAGCTATAGGCAATCTGAAGAGAGACTCCATCCACAGAATTAAGTGTAGAGCGAGTGAAGAGCTTGAAACAAGAAGAAGAACAACCTCTCTTCCACACAACCTCTTTCTACCTCTTCTCCATAGACCATAGATTATGCCTAGAACTATAGATGATATAGAGAGTCTCCAAAAAGCACAAGCAACACCACTAGCATTTGATAATTTCACAAGTATAGATGCTGAACCTATGCTAAGTATAGAGATTATGTAGAGCAACACATGGCAAAAAGGTATCTCTACACCATCTCTCGATACCATTAGCTAATAAACCTCTACACCATCTAAGAGGTAAAACAAGTAATGGTAGAGGTAATTGAGTTATATAAATCTAGCAATAGATCTACCTACAGTAGCAATACTATCGGTACAGATATTCGCTATAATGGATCCTCTAGCAGCTGTTCCAGCACTAGTTGAAGCTCTATCTGGTTTTGGTGATAAAGAGGCTAGAACTTATATTAATAGAGCTTCGATAGTGATATTCGCTCTACTAACAATATTTTCAACAATTGGTGGAGCTGTACTACATGTACTGGGACTCGATATCTCTTACCTCAAAATTGCTGCAGGAGTACTCCTTATGGCTATATCTATAGATACATTGATAACAGGACACAAGCCATCCAGAATAAGCGTTGGTGAATACATTATTGTACCTATAGCTACTCCATTGATAGTTGGTCCAGGCACCATGACACTACTTATAGCTTCCTCTAAAGTCTATGGAATAGCTAACACATTACTAGCTTCATATATAGCCTTCTTAGCTACATACATAATACTCTTGATATCCAACAAGATTGTAAAGCTTCTCGGTAACACATTTATACATGGTTTAGGGAGATTTATGTCGATAATCATAGCGTCTTTTGCTGTAGAAATGTTTGTATCAGGTCTAAGAAGTATAGTTTCTACACTACTTCTTAGTGGCTGATGCACTATGATGTGTAGCGATAGTGTTCAAGAATTCATAGAGAGATACAATATCTCTGCTACTCTATACAGATTTAGCGATACTGTTGAATCTGTTGAAAAAGCATCCCATATGTGTGGCACAGATCCCTCGAACATCATAAAAACACTAGTTCTCATAGCTGATTCTCTACCCCTGATAGCTATAGTTCCAGGTAACAAGAAGCTTAGCTACAGAAAACTAGCAAATGTAGTAAAAGCTAGATCCCTGAGAATGGCTAAACCTCATGAAGTAAAAATGTATACAGGTTTTGATGTAGGTGGAGTTTCTCCTCTAACTGAGTGTATAAAGAACTATATGATTGTTGTTGATCAAGATGTTGCTGGAAAAGAGTATGTATGGTGTGGTGGAGGAGATTTATATTCTCTAGCTCTAGTAAAGGTTAGAGATATATTAGCTATACTTAATCCAGTAATAGCCGATATATCAGATCCACCTAATAACTAAATTTATTCAAGTCTCTGCAAGATATCGATAAACTGATTATAGTGATACATAGCTATTGATACTGTGTTCTAGATAGAAACCTCTGGTTAATAGAGTAAGAGGCTGTATTTCTCTATAAGCTTCTCTCTATCCACAATATTTATGTAGTCAAATATCGTGCCACTACTCTCTCTAAGTCTAAGAACATTGACTAACTCTTTATACCTTCCACCAACAATTCCGCTAGCGATTATAGCTGCTCCTTCAGCTGCTTCTTTAGCTATCCTACCTCTACTCTCTAGTTTAACTATCATAGGACTTTCTCTAAACTTCTTGAACAGATTCTCCTCTAGATATCTAGGTAGATCCTCCATAAACTTCTTCACTCTAGTGAAGCGTCCGCTAAAGTATATAGAGTCTGGTTCTGTTGAAACCATTAGCACAGAGATGTCTTTCGCTATAGATTCAAGCATAAGTCTATATCCCTCATCTTCCATCTCAATAAACATCTCTATAGGTGTTCTAAATGGATCTATATTCGATAGATATGCTGCACCACCTCTAAACAAAACCTCTTTAGATACCTCTACAGCATTTGCTACAGCATAGAATATCTCGCCATCGATAAAGCCTCCCCCAAGATAGCTTGGAAAACCAGATGTTCCAGCTAAAGCATCAACTATTTCACCACACTTTACAGCTATAGCTGATGTATATGCAAAACCTACCTCAACAGTAATCAGGTTTACTGAGCTATAGCTTATGTTTTTTGCTTCTGCATGTCTCGCTATAGCTAGTGCTACAGAGTATATCTTGTCTGATGTACCCATATCTATCCTATTGATTTTTCTATACCTAGGGACTGTGGGTAGATGTATAACACCTGGGGTAAAGTAGGTCTTTTCATTCAGCTGTTTATCTTCTTTCAACATCTTCATCAGCTTCCTTAAACCAAGTATCCTCAGCCCTCTCTTAACATCGTTTTCAGTTACAAAAGTAGCCATAGCTATCTCTTCATCAGTAGCATCTCTAGCTAATTTAAGAGGCATACCATAACCACTTGAAGCAACAATAGCATCAATTCGATAAACACTATCTATCTGTTTAAGCCTCTTGATAATTATTGAAGGATCTCTAACCATCTCATCTCTAGGTATAGACTCGTCGACAAGAATCTCTCCAGACTCGTCATCAAAACCAAATATATCGTAGCTCTTGGTACCCGAATCTGTTCCAATAACTCTAACCACAACTCTCTACCTCTAACCCTTTGTTTCTGCCATGTGTAACAAACACAACCCCACCACCATTGCCTCTCAATAATTGTTCAAGTTCTTCTACAGCTCTTTTTGCAGATTCTTCACTATCTGTTATACCGTAGAATGTTGGACCCCATGAAGATTGACAAGCAGCATATGTGTATCTAGTCATTATCTCGATACCTCTCTCTACAAGAGGATCACAATACACCCCTCCTTGATACTTCATCCATATATAACCAAGCCTTCTATTGAATTCTGTCAAACCTTCACCAAAACTCTTAAGATCCTTTTCAATAAAACTAGGTATAATCTTCATGAGGACAAGTCTCGATAAATATGAAGCTTCTTCATCACTAGCTCTAACCTCCTCTAGAATCTTAGGCTCACTACTAGCTCTAAGCTTATTCAGTTTTCTCCAAGGCCTCTCTGGAACAGCTACCACAAAAAACCAATCATCAGGAATATCTCCACGAAATATCAGCGGCGGGATACTTCTATCCCTAAGTTCTTTCCTAAACCCACCCTCAACTATAAATCCACCATATCTACAGGCATATAGACCTAGAGCTGTTACAAGACCCCTCTTAATAGTTAGAGCTATTTCTTCAAGAGATTTCCTAAGATTGTATAACTCTGAAATACCTAAACCTATGGATAGCCCAAGCGTGGTTATATACCCTAGACCAGCATTCTCATAAAACCTTTCCCTAACTCTAACAACTACACCACCAGTTTCAAAACTCTTTACCAAAGATTCTGCAAACCTTTTCGCATATGGATCATCAGCTTGAATATCTCTACTCTTCTCAACCTCAACAACAATGAATGGGTAATCAATAGTGAATCCAACTGTTCCGAAAAGTCTTCCAAAACCTCCATGAAGATCCATATTTCCTGCATGAAGATGAGCTGGAGCCTTGATTCTTAAGCATTCCAATGCTATTCACCTAGAAGCATATTGTTATCAATCCTAAAAAGCTTAACAATTAAAGAAGCACAGCAATATATCTAGCACACAGGGATTCAAGATATTTCTAAATCGATAAGCTGTAGCTTAAAGCCTCTATAGTTGATAGATATTCTCTCAATCATCTCTATCTATACACATGTATCTACGAATATATATATAGATTTTTGTATCTTTATCTCGATAACAATATAGCTAAAGCATTCATGGTGATTATTTTGAGCTGTAATGCATCTGGATGTATTACTAAATACGATTTATCTATTTATATCACAATAATTGTCGCTATAACTATAGGTTTTTCAGCTCTTTCGAGAATCACTCAATACATTAACACAATGAATAAACCATACATATTAACTACAACTATCCTAATGTTTATAGCTATAGCTCTAGCACATGAATATATACACTATTTTGTAGCTAGATACATTCTTGGAAAAGATGCTAAGATACGTTTATCCATAGGTTTAGGTGGATTAGTTATAGAGTACAAGGAGATTCTATGGAGCGAGTACATCTATATAGCATTAGCTCCACAGATACTTATAACACTTCCTCTAGCAATAACATATACATTGACTAGAGATCCATTCATCTATATACAGCTAGTGCTACATATATCTGCATCAGCAGTAGATCTACTGAATATAGTAAGAGCTTTAACAATCTTCAGGAACTGTAGATTCATACTATGCAGAGAAAATAAAAAGATTGTAGGATACATGGTTATGAAACCCAACGGCAGATGCACAATATACAGAATATAAGATAACGCAAGACTAGAACCATATACATGAAACCACATGAAATAGATACAGGCTTAAGTATACAGAATATATCCTATATAGTGCTCAACTCTAGAACAATCCATCAAATTACTCACAACACCACTAACTATCATACACATTCAATACTAAATCATTCTCTAACACTATAAAAGAAGCTATTCACCTAAACATAATCACATTAAAACAAATCTCTATTCAAGACTATCTATATGCTTTTCCTATCTTAATCAATACCACAGAAACTAATAACAATACAACAAAAGCTATAACTAATGCAGGCTCTGGAACTGGGACAGGCACGCCCGTAGTAGTGACATACGCATTAATAATAACACCATCAAGAGAAACAACAAGACTATTACTACATATTCTATCTACACAAAATTGAGTATCATCATCAATATTCCCAAAACCTTTGGCACTGGCATATACTTCTCGCGCTTCTAGAGATAGTTTTCTTAAACCATTAACTGAGTATTTAACCTCAATCTCAACACCATAAACATTAGCGCCATAACTTCTGACTACACCAATACCACTAATATTCAAATCATTATGAATCAGATTAACATTAACTGTAGGAGAATCTCTAACTGATAATATTGTTGTAATTTTGATATCATCTAGAGTTATTGTTATGTTTGTATTTTTGGTTGTTTTTATCTTTATGAATGCATATATGCCTGAAGTATTCACATATATTCGAACATAACGTATATCTACTGCTCCCCCTTCATCATCTTTCCACATTATCTGGCATTCTCTTGGATAAGAAGTTGAGTTACAGCACAACCATACTGCATAGTTTGTTGTAGGGATTGGGCATACACCTCTTCCTGCTGGACTTATCCATCCAGATATATTCCCCCATTCATTATCTTCTCCATCGAGAACTATACTTAGTTTTCCTGATACTGATTGTGTATTAATGTAGATAGTAGTTATGGTAATAGCTATCAGTAGAAGTAGTAAGGATACAGCTATTGATTTTATCCAAATAGTTTTTCCCTCTATAACCATTTTAAACAACTCTATATAACTTAAGGTGAAGTAGTTAATAAATTTCTCTTACATAACTTAGTTAAAACTTGTGAAATAGATATACATAGAGTAGCATATATAGTATTGTTAATACATTTTGTATAAGGATTGCCAATACTGTATTACCAATGGGTATAGAGATCTATAGAGCGATATTTATAGAGAGACTCTATCGCTTATGGTTATCGATAGATACATCCTGTAGCAGATCCTGTGATACTTCATATCTTTTGATGTTCTTAGTCATTTCTTTTCTTATTTTCTCGAGTTGTCTAGTGATTCTTATCTCGAACCTCTTTATATATAGTGATAGAACTGCTACTACAGATGATATAAGACCTGTTGCTGTAAGTATTACTGCTATAACTCCTTTAACATAGTGTTTTATGCCTGTAAAGAAGTAGTGATATGCTGTATATCCTCCTAAAACAAGTCCTGGTATAAGCATTAGGATCCCTATTGATGATATGAATAAAGTTGGATTATATCTCCACATAAGTCTAACAATATCTTTTGCTATCTTGAGTCCGTGAAAAACATTTAATTTCTTTGCTTTTGGATCTACTCTAGATCTATACTCTATAGGTATTTCACATATATTTCCAAAACTAGCGAAATGACTAACTATCTCAGATTCTAGGCTAAATCCATCCATCTCGAAACCAATAGTACTTAACTCATCTACTCTAGCCATATACATACCGCTTAATACATCTCTTAAATTAGTACCAAAGAGTATATTAAAGAATTTTGTAAGAACCTTGTTCCCAAACCTGAAAACAGGTTTTTGAGATCCATGTCCATAGATTCTAGCACCTATAACTAGATCACATCTATTACTCTCTAAAGCCTCAAGCATAGCAGGTATGTATTTCGCTGGATACGTTCCATCACCATCTATAACAACTACATATGGAGTTGAAACATATCTCAATCCAGTTCTAACAGCATCAGCTTTACCTCTACCTTCTTGAGGTACAACAAGAACTTGACGTGATCTAGCTATCTCTACAGTTCTATCGCTACTTCCCCCATCAACAACAACTATATTGTCTCTAGAGATACCTATAGAAACTATCTCATCTATCACCATACCTATAGCTTTTTCTTCATTAAGTACAGGTATGATTACTGAAACCATAGATAGATCTACAGCACTTCTATATATACTCTTTAAAGAAACTATCTCTGCTTGATTTTCAACACATATACTTTGCATCACCAATTCCACACCCTATATACATAAACTTCTTCAGCACATGATTCCAATAAATTCTACTGAATACACATAGATACCCCCAAGGATATGTTTATCGATAGAGATAATCATATATCCATCTATAGGTATACTGGATAGAGCTAGATATTTAGAGCTACTACCACTAAAAACATTAACTACTGTATTGGTAAATTCCATACCCTGCTAAGCCCTTCTAATGCTCTCCTCACTACTGTAACTCTCCCTTTAAAAACTTTACTATAGTATTTAAATATATTAGCTAGAGATGTGTATTAAGTAGTATCGCAGTAACTAAATAACTATGTACATTAAGTATATAAAATCTATCTGATAAAAATTTAGATTATATTACTTCAAGCTCTATTTACTGAAGTACATGAATACCATATACCATCTAGTACCCATATATACATTCTAATGTAGTACATCCTCTAGAACAAGTAGAGATATTTAGTAGAATTCTCTATATGTTTTTCAATATAAAATAAATTTGATTGATTATTGATATAGAATTGTTGTAGAGCTTACCACTCTAACTCTATAGCTAGTTTCTTATTTACGTAGAATGGCTCAATACGTATACTATCGATTGATGCTCTACTGCTTGTTACATGTACTGCTAAAGCTATAGTATTCAATCCGTTTTTAAGTAGGGGTTCAGGTATGTAGAATTCTCTCTGTGGACCTTCATCAACATATCTACCAATAATCTGTCCATTGAAGAATACCAAGATCTTGACATTACTAGCTTTAATGATGAGCTTTAGTGGAGCTACAGTATCTATTGGATAATCTATATGTATCTTGTTTCTGATCCATAGAACTCTACCTTCGGTATCCTTAAAGATCTTGGGGATCTCTATACAGCTCCACGAGCTATCATCTAGATCCTCTGTATACCACTTCTCCTCTAGCCCTTTGGTATATGGTTTAACTTTCCATAAACCATTGACCTTATGCTGATATATCTTTAGGATTGGGTGTAGAGCTATACGAGACCAATCTATATATACAGCAATTTCGTTAATACCTTCAGTAAGATACTCTGTTATATCTATAGGTCCTGTATATATCGAGACATATCTCTTGTTCACAAATATTAGGGCTCTTGGATAGTAGAAGTAGTTACTATAGTATGTAGCTTTACCTAGATCTAGAATATATCTACCCCTCTTTTTATCTATATCTAGATACTTTATATAGAGACCTTGTTTCTCAAGAGAATTAGCTGTATCACTAGAACTCTCTGCATCTATATTATTCAGTATCTTTACCACTTCCTCAGGATTGTTAATGAATCTAGCCATACTGAAGTCTCTACCATATCTAGTCTGTATCTTTATGTATCTCCAGTCGTTTAGCTGAATCTCTTCAAGTTTACCTAGGTATATGCCTCCAACAATACCGTTGGGGATATAGACAAGACCATCATTTGGATGACCAGTAGATTCTAGAAGTATGGTTAACCTATTTGCACCTTCTTTCAGTATATTTGATGCATCTATTTCTAGAGTATGGTATCTTGATCCAAGTGTTTTTCCGTTAAGTATAGCTGTAGCATAATCGTTGAAGTAGCTTATATAGATATAAGAATTCTTGAGGGACTTAAAAACATCTCTATCTATATTGAAGTCTATTGTATATATGTAGTAGCCATTAGATGTATATCCAGCAATCTCTAGAGGCTTCATTGCCTCTATCTCTCTCCCATCGACATCTATGGTATCCTCTCTATATCTCCACATATGTCCATACATAATTTTGGGTTGAGCTATATCTCTACAGAAATCTTGACTAAGACTAGATCTATAGAGAACTCCATGTATATTCTCAAACTCTATAGATCTACTGTTCACGTATATAGATGAGAGAGGTCTAGAAGATACAAGTAGTATAGATCCACAGCTCTCTTCATCAACTTCTGCTTCTAGAATCAAGCCGTCTTCTCTAGATGTTGTTCGTCCAATGAAGTATATCTTCGATACCACAATAATTGGAGGATCTACATCATCTATATACCATGTTCTACTAGCTCTATCTCTAGATAGAGCCACAATATATAACTTTCTACCTTCTGATTCTAGAATAGCTATAGAGTCTATGTAGCTATGTACATAACTTAATATAACTAATTTATCGTTCCTCTTATCCACATCCATACCTTCTGTATACACAATAGATATAGGTTTACTAGACTCTATACCTATTTCTCCAACTTCAGATACATCACCATAAACTATGAAGATGGTATCTGCACCAAATCTCTCTATGAGTAGTGGTTCTGATGATGTATAAAGAATCCTGAATGGAGTATCCTCTATCTCAGTATCTAGGAGAACTATTTTAGCATTTCTAGGAGAAATTACAACAATGTTTCTGTATGGATATACATGACCTCTGTAAATAATCTTCGTGAGTTTAGGGTATATATCTAGATTCCTTAAGATAGCTATAGCTCCACTATCGCTAACTCTAGCAAATACCTCAACATCTTTATTGCTCACCTCTACAGCACCATCAACAGGGACTGTTTTTGTTAAAAGTTTGCTGAATGTCTTGATGAACATAGCTATTCTCTTCAAGACATAGTATCTCTGTGATAGTTCTCCCCATTCTCTTACTGGTGCTTCATAGTCATACGAAGACGTTATGTATTTACCTGTATAGTACCCTGGATTTGTTCCTCCGTGAAACATGTATATATTTACTGAATTAATTCCTAATCCTATTGCTGTCTTCAATAGAGTTTCACTCCATTCAGCAGGAATAGATCCTCTACTAGTGGGATAGAGTGAGCCAAAGTATGTAAACCATCCACCCTCTAGCTCCATAAACATCTTCAAGAAACCTTTCTGCGTCTTTATATAGCTCTTGATCTTATTGTCGAATTCCTCTATATCCCATGGTACTGGGTAATCATCTATAGTGTTTGCGATAGGTGTATCCTCTAGAAACCAATCCTCATTTGTAACTATAGGTATATCCTCTACATATTTTCTAGCTATCTCGTAGAGCTTCAATATGTATGGAACATCACCCCAGAAATACTCGTTCTCGATTTGGAGAAGAATCGTAGGACCATTACGTGGAACTGTGTATCGAGCTATTATCGGTAGTACAACTCTATACCATTTCTCAACAGCTTCGATATAGTCTTTATCAATAGATCTAAACATCTTTGTTTTTCTATAGAGCCAGTTAGGATGTCCACCACTATCCCATTCAGAACATATGTATGGCCCTGGTCTAGCTACAAAAAACATACCCAAGCTCTTGATCATCTGGATATAGCTCTCTAAATCTCTACTAAACAAATTTGATTCATAAGGTGACTCAAAAACTCTATCATCAAAGACTATATAGTCTTCCTCAACTTCATGCCAATTCCATGGAATATAGCTAGAAACACAATTAAAACCAGCTCTCCTAACCTTTAGTAAACGATCATGCCACAGATCCTTAGGCACTCTAAAGTAATGAACTTCACCACACATCAAAAAGACTCTAGAGCCACCAACAGATAGAAAACCATTATCGTACGAAACTTGTATAATCCATCACCTAGCAATCTCCATTGCCTATTAAATCGATACCCTATATATCGAGCCCAAATGCTCATCCCAGATACATTTCGATCAATAGATAAACAGTACAAAAAATAATATTGTATCTAGATCTTATCTATACCTATAGCTTTAGCTAGATCGTATATAATCTGTGGCTTCCACCACTCAATATTCAACACTTTAACTATACCTATAACCCATACCACCAAAAGACCTAGCGATATAAGTATTTGTATGATCATGCCCAAAATCGGTATAAGACCTACTATATTATTAATAATAGCAGCAACAACAATTATTATAAAGAAGGATATCGATAGATATGACCAGTATTTAGCATATCTATAGTTAGGTTTAAGTACTAGCACTAGTATAGCTCCAACAATAGATAATAGCCATGCTAACAATCCCCACAATTTCTCGTCATCACTAACACTATAGCTACTTTCTTGAGACATAAGCTACACCACTACAGCTTTAGCCTTTAATGACAGAGTTTAAAATCTTTTAATAGATCATAAGATATGATCCATAGATAGAGTCTTAAAGTTATAGAAATTAATGTAGGGGATAAGTCATCGATAAGTCTCTTTCTAACATTGATAACACTCTCTACTTGGTTCTAGTGATCACAGTATATCTATTTCTTTAATTTCTCTAAATAGGTACTGATCTCTAGTGATACTACAGATAATTCTGTATTAATTCGCTCCACTCTAGTCTTTTGTTTGGATATAGAGTTTGTTATACATCAAGCATATTGCTTACTGATGACTTTATGTGTTTGATATTGTGAGTAGCTTTGTCTTGCTCTAGCATCATAGATACTGCTAATATTTATTAATTAGGATAGCGAGAATATTCTACGGTGAAATTATGGAGATTATTGTTAGGATAGATGCCAAAGGCTGTATTACGATACCTAGCGATATTAGGAAAAAGTTAGGTATTGAGAATGTTGTTCGTCTTCGTGTTGAAGAAGATAAGATTATTGTTGAACGTATTAAGGATCCTATAGAGTTTCTAGAACTATCAGTTGTTAGTGGTACAAATGATATAGAGATGGAGATCAGTATGCTTAGAAAAGCTATCGATGAAGAGATAGAAGGAGGTGTATAGAGATATGGTGGTTATAGAGACAGATCTCGTACTAGCTTTAGCATCTAAGACAGATAAACACCATCTAGAAGCAGTAAACATAGTTAGGAATGTGAAACACTTAACGTTATCTCCCTACACATTAGTTGAGTTAGAGATTTTGATAAAATCTGGCAAGATAAAGGTTATTCTACCAGATTTCTATAAAGCTCTAGACCAAGTTATACAGTTCTATAGCATAGGGATCATCCAGGTGAAGCCTATTCATATGGTTATAGCTCAGAAACTTAGAGAAACATATGGTCTCACACATTTCGATAGCCTCCATGCATCAGTAGCTATAGCTGAAAACGATGTTCTATTGAGCTACAATAATGTGTATAGCAAGATAGTAGAGCTAAAGTATCTTCATCCAACCAAATTATTGAAATCAAATAGCTATCACTAAGCATTTTTCATAAACTACAGATAGCTAGAAACTTCTGTATTAAGTTGATGTTATATGCTTATATCTACACTCTACTTCTTCTACTTGTTGTCTATTTTCTATCTATAGAAGTATAGAACTACTAGATAGATTTCTGAACCAAATCTATATAATTCAATTCATTTATTCTTCACTAAAGTATCAAGAACATAAGTGATGTAGCATCACAAACTTCACATCTATTGATTATGAAGATATAGCATCAATACTTGAAACATATTAAACAACATTATCTGTTCATCTTTCACAAACAATCTCTACACAAAGACTACACTTTATATCTCTAGATCTTTTAATGATACATGAATCTATAGTAACACAAATACATGCAATTATGAATATAATGTAATTCAAACCTATATACATGAGATACTTATCTCAATTGTATCTTATCTTAACTACAGAATTACTAAACCTTAGTTTCTGAGCTAAGTTCTTTGAGAGAGTTCTTTCCTTAACAAATATATTGCTAGAGAATAACTCAGACATTTAGAGACTATAGTGAAGTGTTTCCTATATATAGTGGCTTAGTTAGTAGATCTATTGAAACTTTATTTTAATTCAGATCTTGTTGCTATATTTTGTAGAGGGGTATTAGTAAATGGTTCAACTTGTTGAAGAGAGGACTCTATGTAGAGGTAAACGTATTGAGCTTATCCAAAGAGTATATATGTATAGTACTGAGGTTTTTGTTAAAGATGTTGTTAGATTTGGTCAGAGTGTGGCTATTGTACCGTTTAAAGATATGAGAAAAATTGTTATGGTTAAACAGTTTCGAGCCCCTATCAATAAATGGATCTTAGAGATTCCTGCAGGTAGAATAGAGTTTGGTGAATCGCCTGAAGAAGCTGTTGTAAGAGAGCTTAGAGAAGAAGTTGGCTATGTACCTAAATATGTTCAGAAGCTTGTCTCGGTATATATGTCACCTGGATATAGTGATGAAGTTATACATATATATGTAGCTAAAAATCTTGAGTATGTAGGTGCATCTCCTGAAAAAGGAGAGCTCATAGAGATTGTTGAAGTTGATATTGATAAAGCTCTCGAAATGATTCTAGCAGATAATGTTGTTGATGCTAAAACACTTATAGCACTTCTATCTGTTAAACAATTTAGCTAAAGTGATGATACAGAAAATTAGTTATTGTACAATAAATAGAGATGATAGAGATAGAATAAAACTCTGGATAGCTTTGTGAAGTACTGAATGAAAGCTCTAGACCTGGTATAGAAGATGAGCTAGAGAGTGTGAAGATCTGGAGAGACTAATTCTATAGATTTCGTCAAGAATATGATGAAGTATTTCTGATTAGTAAGCCATGGATTCATTAACAAGTTTTAGATCACTAGAATCCTTTAAGATATTTTTACTCTCATTAATCAGCTATTCGGGGTGATAGCTTGTTAATAGGGATATACGGATTTGGATCTATAGGAAGACTGGTGGCTAGAGAAGCTATTGAGCGTGGTTATGAGATTGCAGGAGTTGTTGATATAGATAGAGCTCTAATAGGTAGAGATATTGGAGAGATACTGGGAATAGGATCCATAGGGCTAGAGATTTCTGATGATATAAGCGTTCTTAGTGATGCAGATGTTGTAGTACATGCAACAGGATCTTATTTAGATAAGGTCTATAACCAAATAGTCTCTGTACTGGATATGGGGATAGATGTTGTATCTACATGTGAAACTCTTGCATATCCTTACTATAGGTATCCTGTTCTAGCTGTTAAGCTTAACGAAATCGCTTTAGATCAAGGTGTATCAGTTTTAGGTACAGGTGTTAATCCAGGATTCCTCTTAGATACTCTTGCAACAGTTTTAGCTTCATCAGTAACACAGGTAAAGTCTATAAGAGTTGTTAGAAGTGTTGATGCTTCTAAGAGGAGAGAATCATTCAAGAAGAAGATCGGGATAGGAATGGACTTTAGGGTTGTTGAAGATATGATGAAACGAGGAGAGTTATCGGGACATGTCGGTTATGCAGAATCTGTCTACCTTATAGCTCATGCAGGTGATCTTCAGCTAACAAAAGTTCTAGAAGAACAAAAACCATTAGTAGCTGAGGAAACAATAGAGTGGATGGGCTTAAGAATAGAGAAAGGTTTCTGTAGAGGAATCAGGGGTACCGGTATAGGTTATGTATATGATAAAGAGATTATAAGGATAGAGTTCTATGCTTATGTAGGAGCACCAGAATATGAAGAAATAACTATTGTAGGGAAGAACTATTCTGTAACATGGAGAAGTAGTGGAACACCAGGTGATCGAGGTACTGTTGCAGTTGTTCTAAACATAGCTGAAAAGATAAAGAAACTACCACCAGGTCTCCATTTAATGACAGACCTCATACCATTTAAAATAAGATTCATATCGTAAATACATTAAGTCTACTTTCTATACCATAACTTTTTCTGCAACAAAACTCTATGGAATAGTATAGATAATCTTGTCTTAGTGATCTCTTAAGCTATTAGCCTACATTATATAGACAGCGATTTATTGAATGATATCTATATTCATGAACAATTTTTAAAGCGATGTTGTGATATCAAGCTAGAAATATTAGAGTAATAGAGGCGAGATCTAGTGTTCGTTATCACTATCACACTATAATGATTTAATACATCTATAGATATAACAAATCTTAGAACTATAAAAGATATGAGCTATAGAAACTATCTCAATACCATCATGATGAACAATACACTAAACTTGAGATGATACATATATAGCTGATCTCGATTGACTTGACAATTTTGTTTAGGAGATGATGCAAAGTTGCTTAAATCTTGATGCGTTTTGAGCCATATAGATGTTGTTGAACATTATGTAAATCTCTTCTAAATTTCTAGAGCTAAGATCTTTGACAATTATACATAATCTTTCTAGATCTTCATCTGTGTAATTGTATCTATAGTTTACATCGTGTTCACCTAGACCATGAAGCCTGAAGTAAGCTATAGACTTTACTACAGTTGGAAGTCTTTTGAGAGGATCTACAATCTCTACCACATTCTTAAACCTAGATACAATATCGGCTACTTTATCCAGGTTCTGGAGCCATGAACCTCTAGGCTCCCAACCAATAACGAATCTATCTGTATCAACTGTAGAAAAGAACTCTAGAGCATTTCTATAGTTTTCTTCGCTATAACCAAAGCTTGGAGGTGTTTGAATAACCACAACTTTTGCATTTAGAATCTCAGCAGCTTCAACAACTTTTTCCCATGCCTCGAAAACCTCTTTTGTTGGTCTTAGAAAACCGTATCTATTGCTAAGAGATTTATCTGGAACATTTTTTGCTTTTCTCCATGTAGGCAAGTCTAGTGGATGGGTGACTGCTTGCCAAGCTTTTAGAGAAAAAGCAAATGATTCAGGAGCTTCATATCTATATCTCTTAAGTTTATCTATATCAGGTATATCGTAGAATGTTTCTTGTAGCTCAACAACATTGAATACCGTGTAATACTTTGATCTAGCTAAACAGTATCCACAACAACCTACATAAGTCTTCATAGAGCTCCCTAGATAGAATTTATATTGAATCGCTATTAAGTGTAGAGCTTTATCGAGCTCTTTATAAAGTCAAGTAATACGTATATCAACTGGATAATCTCTGATCATAGATCTACATGGTGTTTAAAACTTATATAGTAGTGTATATTAGCCTCTCTGGGTCTAAGGTGAACAGGAAAAGAATATACATAACAATAGCTGTAGCAATTGTGGTCATAGCTATTATTGCTATTCTATATAGTTACTTCTCTTCACTAAATAGATCAGTATATCCAGGCTATGAAGTTCCTAGCCCATTAGAGAGGAATATTATTTATGCTTATAGAGATGCTATAACGGGTATAGATCCAGGTATAGAGGATGATACAGGTATAATAGTGCTTCATCTAGTGTATGAAACACTTCTAAGGTATGATCCTATTAGAAATGAGTATCAGTATGTATTGGCTAAAGAAATAGATAGGGTTAATGAAAATACCTGGAGAATTGTTTTAAGAGATGCACAATTTCATGACGGATCACCTGTTACAGCATATGATGTTAATTTCAGTATATGGAGATCAAAGCTTATGTATGAAGAAAAAGGTCTAGGGCTTGGCTATATATGGGATTGTCTAGATAAGATAGATGTTGTAGATAATAAGACTCTCTACATAAATACACGATATCCATGCGATATAAGAGTATCTCTTGCAGCTGCTTATTCAGCATTTATATACAGTAGAAGAGTTCTAGAACTTAGTGAAGCAGATGATATGTTATCTGAAAAACTTATAGAGTGGTTTAATGCTGGAAACTCTCTTGGTTCAGGACCATACAGACTTGAGAAATACGAACCAGAGAATATGGTGATTCTACGTAAGTTTGAGAATTGGTGGGGATGGAGAGAAATAAATAATCCAGATGCACCTGATATCGTTATCATAAAGATTGTTGAAGATCCAGGAAGCCAAGAAAGAACGCTTAGAACAGGTCACATAGATATTGCTTCATCTGTACCTAGAGAATCGCTAAACAGTTTAGAGAAAGATGGCTACAAAATCCATGTTGTTGATACTTTCCATAACTTCATAATGATGTTTAACACAAAGAGATGGCCAACAAATATAACTGAGTTTAGGAAAGCTATAGTCTATGCTATACCATGGGACAGAATTGTTGAACAAGCGCTCATGGGCTACGGTAGAAAGGGAAGTGGATTAATACCATATGGTTTTCCGGGATATAGCAAGAGATGGGAGTTGAATCGAGATCTAGAGAAAGCTAGAGAACTTCTCGAAAGAGTAGGGCTTCTAGATAAAAAGATAGATTTAGAGATAGTCATAACACAAGGATATGAAGAAGAAGAAGTTTTTGCTAAAATGCTTAAGGAAGCTCTATCAACATTAGGCATAAACCTCCTTATAAAGCCTCTACCTTGGCAACAAGTCAAACAGCAGGGAGAAGCTGTCTGGAGTGATCCTGAATCAGCACCACATATGATTATAAATGACTGGTGGCCAACATATATGGTGCCCTATGATTACTTCAGTCTTCTCGAGTGTCTTGAGCCTGAAGAAGGTGTGTATAATTACTGGAATTGGGCTGGATACTGTAATAAAGAATTCGATGAACTGCTTTATGAAGCTTACTATACCTCGCTTCAAGATATAGATAAATCGTTATCTCTCTATGAAAAAGTTCTAGAAATTGTTTTCGAAGATATGCCTGCTGTTAATCTTTGGGATATGCAACACATGTATGTATACGATCCTAGACATGTGGTGATAAGATATGAAGCAATAAACCCGCTATACACATACACTATATTCTTCCAGTATGTTGAGGTGAAGATATAGCAAAATGTTGTCACTAAACTATCTTCTGAAAAGATTTTTTGCATCATTATTCCTAATACTTGGCACCATAGTTATAACGTTTCTCCTCATCAATTTTGCTCCAGGTGATCCTGCTCTTGTATGGGCTGGAAAACCTCGTGGACCTCAGGCCTCTATAGCTATTGAGAAAGCAAGAGAGTATCTAGGTCTTGATCTACCTCTCTATACTCGTATAGCTATACATGTATATAGATTCTTTACAGGAGATTGGGGGACATCTGTTCAATTCAAGTTACCTGTACTCAATCTTGTTACTAGAAGTTTTATGGCTTCTCTAGAACTTGTGGTATATTCCTTTATTATAGCTATACCGATAGCGCTATGGCTAGGGACTGCTGTAGCTCTTCGTAGAGGAAGTTATATCGATAAACTGGTATACTATATATCTGTTGTTTTTGCTGGTAGCCCAAGATTTATGGTGGCAGGGATTCTCTATCTCATTCTATATCTATCTGGATATAGTTTCTTAGGTCTAAGAACTTCACCAAGTTATGCAACATTTAAAGAATTAACGGGATTCATAACAATAGATTCTATAATTAGTGGAAGAATAGATATATTTGTGGATAGCTTATTGAGGCTTTTACCACCAGCTTTAGCACTATCTACATACCCTATAGGTGTTCTTACTAGAGTGATTAGAGTATCTCTATCTGAAACATTTGAAGAAGAATATGTTAAACAGGCCATATCTCTAGGAATAGACAGAAAAAGTATTGTAAGAAGATACGCATACCCAAACATCATCTCTGTTGTAGCTCAACTACTTGGACTTATGTTTTCTTACCTACTTCTTGAGGCAATGGTTGTTGAAAATGTTTTTGTTAGAGAAGGTTTAGGAAACTTAATATCGAGAGCTATTGTTGCTTCAGATTTTCCACTACTTATAGGAGCTACAGTATTTACAGCCATAGTGCTCATAATTACAAACACTTTAGCTGATGTTATTCAAGCTATTACGAATCCTAGGGTGCAGATATGATTAGAAGTATTTACGTAATTGTACACGATATTTTATCGATATTGAGTAGAACTTGGAGAAAGAGATACTCCTTCAGGATAGCTTCAGTAGCCATGATAGCCATATTCTTACTAGCTATCCTAGGTCCATATATAGCTCCCTATCCTAGGCAAGGTCTTGGTCTAGATATAGATAGATCTAGAGCACTTCTACCTCCTTCTCCAGAACATCTATTGGGTACTGACAGCTTTGGGAGAGATTTATTAAGCAGAATACTTTTCGCATTAGGTAGAGCTCTATACCCGAGTATTGTAGTGGTTTTTGTGAGTCTTCTACTAGGTATAGCTATAGGGTCTATAGCCGCACTTTCACCTAAACCTATCGAGATATCTCTATCATACTTCATAGAACTTCTATTAGCTCTACCATCAGTTCTTTTAGCAGCTTTGCTAGCGATACTTATGGGAGGTACCCTAACCAGTATAGTTGTAGCGTTAATCGTTACCTGGTTTCCATGGTATGCAAGAATAGCATACATACAGGCACGAAATCTCAAAGAACTAGACTTTGTTAAGCTTCCTCTATACTACGGTCTATCAAAGGGATACGTAATAATGAAGCATATAGCTCCCAACATACTTGCACCAATGCTTATAGAAGCTTTAAGCGACATGGGTAGCGTAGTTTTAGAAATCTCTACAATAACATTCCTATTTGGGATAGGTATAACCTCTATAGAGGAGCCAGATCTAGGTATGATGATAGCATATAGTTTAAGAGATCTAACTAGAGCGCCATGGACATTCTTAGCACCTTCTATAGTTCTTGCCACTATAGCTATAGTGTTTACAGTATTTGGTGAAGCGATTTATGAAGAACATCACCCAGTATTGAAGAAGAGGTGGTGGCTATGGTTCTAGCTGTAAAGAGTTTGAAGCTCTATATAGGCTATGAATTAGACGAAGGTATAGCATGGGTTGTAGAAGACCTCAACATGAGTATAGAGAGTAATACAACATATTGTCTCATAGGTGAATCTGGTTGTGGTAAATCAACTATAGGGAACGCTATAGCAGGACTACTACCACCTTATGCATATACATATGGCAAGCTTATAGTTATGGATAAAAACGTCATAGATGAAGATGTTAGAAGATTCAATGGAATTAGAGGAAAGATTGTTGTAAAGATACCACAGGATCCAGCTTCAGCTCTAAATCCATATATGACTATAGGTGATCAGCTAGATATAGCTGTGAAAAACTATTTTCGAAATCTATCAGATAGAGAAGTTAAAGCAAAGACTCTAGAGCTTCTATCTGAGGTTATGTTGGATAGAGAAGTATATGATATGTATCCTCATCAACTTAGTGGAGGAATGAAACAAAGAGCCGCTATAGCTTTAGCACTTGCACCAGAACCTAAGATAATTGTTGCAGATGAACCTACATCATCACTTGATGCATATCTAAAACATGCAATAGCTTCTCTCCTGAAGAAGCTCCAAAGAGAATGGGAACTAACAATGATCTTTATAACACATGAAATCCCTATAGCACAATATGTATGCAATAGAGTAGCTGTTATCTATGCTGGAAGAATTGTTGAAGAAGGGTTTGTTTCTGATGTTCTTCAGAATCCTAGACATCCTTATGTAGAGCTTCTGCTTAAGGCTTATCCAAAGAGGCTAAATAGAGAGAGATTGACAGACATTCCCGGTATGCCACCTCCACCAGGAAGATATCCCCAGGGCTGTAAGTTTGCTCCTAGATGTCCTTATGTCTTCGATAGATGTAGAATTGAAGAACCTCCACTAATAGCTTTAGGGAACTGTTTGATTAGGTGTTGGAGATATTATGAATGATCCATTGCTTAAGATAGAAAATCTACATACATATTATGCAGTTCCTATTGGAAATCTCAAGTTTGGTTATAGAAAGGTATGGGTTTTAAAAGGTATAGATCTAGAGGTATTTTCTAGAACTGTTCTTGGAATTGTTGGAGGTAGTGGTAGCGGTAAATCAACTATATTGAGAGCTATACTAGGGTTTGTTAAACCTGCTAGAGGTAGAATTCTATACCAAGGTATAAATCTACTCAAGCTCAAGTCTAGAGATAGGAAAAAGATAGCAAGAGAGATAAGCTATGTACCTCAAGAACCAAGTCAATCCATAAACCCAAAGATGAGTATAGAAGATGTTTTAAAAGAACCATTAAAATCTCTAGGTATAGCTAAAAGCGATATAGATAGAAGAATAGACCTAGTTCTCGAAATGCTTGATCTAGATCGATCAATAAGGAAGATGTACGCCAAAGAACTTAGTGGAGGAATGCTACAGAGAATAGCTATAGCTAGAGCCATTATCTCAAAACCTAGGCTAGTTCTACTAGATGAACCAACAAGTAATCTAGATATCTCTATACAAGCACAGATACTGAACATGCTGAAAGATCTTAAAGAAGAACTTGGGCTAACCTATATATTTGTTTCACATGATATAGATGTTGTAAGCTATATAGCAGATAGAATAGCCGTAATAGCTTCAGGAAAAATAGTTGAAGAAGGATCAACAGAAGAAATACTAAAAGAACCACTACATCCCTATACACAACTACTCTTAAATCCAGAGAAAATAGTGAATAAAACAACAATAAACAACAATCTATGTCCAATAACCAGCTGGTGTCCATGGAAAACAAATAAATGTGAAACCATGCCACCGCCAAAAACCAAAATAAACAATAGATATATCTATTGCTGGAGATACACAGACCTTAAACAACTATAGTAACAACCATAAACATAGATTAATAGACTAATACCAAACATATAGCACACAACATCAAAAAGAAAATAGTTTCTAAATCTGTGTACAAATGTTAAGACATTAATTAAAAATTAATGCTAAAAACTAATTGAAGTTTATTTACATCTCACCTTTCTCTAACTTCTCTATCGCTGATCCAAGACCTATATACATCAGTATCCATGCTATAAACGGTATACCTATTATAAATAATATGCCTGCCACCATTATCGAAGTAACACTAAATGTATCGTTTAGTTTAAATGATAGAATTATTAGACCTATATAGCCAACTAAAAGCATTATACCTCCTATAACCACTAATGCTAAACCCCCCAAAATGATTCCAAGGTTTAACGCGAATGCCCCAGCAAGAATGATTATAATGGCTATAAGCATTAATACTGCTCCTCCACCATATCCTATCTTTAAGAGTTTTGAAGATGTAGAGAACTTCTCATCCCATTCCGCTAATTTTGATGTACCTGGAATCACAAATCCAAAGAGACCAACCAAATTCAGTATGAAACCAACTATAGCTACTCCTAGTATCGTAGCTAAGCCCATAAACGCTCCTATAGCACCTCCACCAAAACCTGTTGCCAGTATTGTAGGTATTGCCGTTATAAGAGCACCAACTATTAATAGTGTTGCTACTATGAATATTATGGCTCCTGTCCTAAGTTTCCTGAGCCCCTCTATAGCTATGGACTTACTTTCTGTACTTACAGAAGATTGTGGTGACCCCATCTTCTGTACCTCACTCTCTATCTAGCTATGGTTTCTCTTATATAAACTTTACTTTCTATAGGCTGGTTAAGTATTATAGATATTGTGTTATAGAGCTTTGTATCAATGTGGAAACTTATACTTGACAGAATTGCATAAGTGTGTGACACATAGGTATTGTGTATGTGGGGGTGTGCGACCCCGTCGGCTTCTCTCTTCATTCTCTCCGTATCTACGGAGCGTCTGAGAGCCTTCCCACTTTATCTTTTAAGGTTTGGTGTTTAAAAATATTTTCTTTTTACCGGTTCATGCATATTTATTAGCTCTAGATTCATCTATCTTTCAATGGGATCTATTGTTGTTGTTTATGTCTTCAGGTAAGCTTGTTAAGAACTATACAGTATTGGAGAAGTATTTTGATTTGTTAGAGAAGATGGGGGTAGATAAATCTCTGTATTTACCGAGTTCAAGTGATATGGATTTTGTTGTGAGGCTTGTATCCTCTGGTAGAAAAAAGCTTTCAGATGTTTTAGAAGAGCTTATTGCTAGAATTGTGGCTAGAGTGCATAGAGAAGCTGCTAAAGAGGCTATTAGAGAGGCTTTAGGTAGCGATATTGATGAAGAGATTGCTGTAGATATTGTGGCTAGAGATATTGCTGGATGGATTCTAGAAATAGCTGAGAACATGGGTCTAATAAAGATAGATAGTAGCATGATACGCTAAAACTCGTCAAAAGAGTAGTGAGATTGTGTGGGCTAAATTTTTGTAGATCTTTGGCTATAGACTTTTTCTCAAATTATTCTTCGTTTCTGATTACTTCTGATAATCTCTCTATCCCTATTCTTATCTGTTCAACTGTTGGGTATGTAAAGTTTAGTCTCATTGTATCGTGACCATTTTCATTGTGGTAGAACCCTTTTCCAGGTACATAGAGAACACCTCTACTGAATGCCTTAGGTAGAAGTTTCTCTGTATCTATATCTCTATTGAGTTTAACCCATACAAACATACCTCCTATAGGTTTTGTCCACCAAGCTTCTTTTGGAAAGTACTCCTCTATGGATTCTATCATTGTGTTTCTCTTTAATCTATAGATAGACTTTATCTTCTCTATATTCTTCTCTATGATTCTTTCCCTCAACGCAAAAGCAGCTATGTATTGATTGAATGAAGGTGTATGTAGATCTACTATCTGTTTAAACGTCTCGAGACTATCTATAACTTCTCTAGCTGCTATGATATGACCTAGTCTAAGACCTGGCGTCAGTACCTTACTTAATGAACCTATGTAGATAACTCTTCCAGATCTATCTAGTGTGTAGAGTGGGGGAATAGAGCTACCTTCATCGAATACCACTAAACCATATGCATCATCTTCGATTATCAGGAAATCAAATTCTTCAGCAAGCTCAATTAGATGCTTTCTTCTCTCAATAGATAGTGTTACACCCGATGGGTTTTGAGCTGTAGGAACTGTGTAGACGATCTTAACCTTATCTCCATCGGATCTAAGCTTCCTAAGTTTTTCTGCAAGAACTTCTGTCTTCATACCTTCATCATCTATTGGAACACCAATGAATCTAGGTTTTCTAGCTCTAAATACATTAAGTGCAGCTATATAGGTAGGCTCTTCAACAACAACTACATCGTTTTCATCTAAATACATTCTAGCCACAATATCTATGGCTTGTTGAGAACCTGTTGTCACTAAAACATTCTCTAGCGATGCCTTTATTCCTCGCGTTCTATAGAGAAAGTCTACTAACTCATTCATGTATATCGATATACCTCTACTTGGCATATACTGAAGAGCATCAGCTCCATAACTCTCTAGAACCTCTATCACTATCCTCTTGAGCTCTACTATAGGAAATGTGGAGGGATCTGGTAATCCTCCAGCAAAACTTATTATCGATTTATCTTCTAGAAACTGAAGCGAGTATCTAGCTACTATCGAAGCTACATGCTCTCCATCTCTTGATCTATACTTTCTATAGTCTATCATAATTCTTCCACAAATGTTGTAGAACTCCAGAATAAATCTGTTTATGAATATAAAACATTTTTAAAAACATTAAATCTACGTAATCCACAAAACTTTAGATCGATATATAGATAGTGCAGGAGATGCTATAGCACAGATGATGAGACATGAGTATTATAACAATAGTTCCAAGAGATATCATTGCCCTTATTAAAGCTACTAGATATGGTGAAGAAGTAAAGCCTAGTCAACAAGCTAAAAGAAAGGTATTCGAGGAAGAAGGTATCGCTGGTACATATAAAGATAGGATCTTGACAGCTATATTCTACGATATATGGAGACGTATGGGTATAATAGATAGAGTAGCTATAGAGCTTACCAACGTTAGTGATATAGCTATATTGGATCCTTGGTTAAGAGCTGCTTTAAGAGTAGCTATAGAGATACTAGTTTTCGAGAAATTCGTTAGAGATAGAGATAGAGATACTAGAAATCTATTTATAAAGTATTTGAAGGGACCTGTAGCTAGTTTTCTATCCAATATTACACACCCTTATGTAGGTATGTACTTCTGGAAACTTGTTGACCGATTAGCTACCTATAGATATGAACCTAGAGATCTCTACCTTAAATGGGAATATAGATACCTAGTTTCTGAATTCATTATAAAGAAGCTTGTAGAGCTCATAGGCAGAGAAGAGACAAAGAAGTTTCTTCAAGCTGTAAACAGAGTTCCTCCGATAAGTGTTAGAGTCAATATACTCAAAGCATCAGTTGATGAAGTTGTTAAAACACTTAGAGAAGAAGGTTTAGAACCAGTAGTAGGTAGATATGTACCAACTGTAGTGAAGTTTAGAGGGCCTTATGATTTCAATAGATCTAGGCTATTCAACGAGGGTAAGATAGTTATTCAAGATGAGGCATCAGCTGTAGCCTCTATTGTACTTGATCCAAAACCAGGTGAAATAGTTGTAGATCTATGTGCTGCACCAGGAGGAAAGACTGAGCATATGGCTGAGCTTATGAATAACAGTGGAACTATATATGCTTTCGATATAGATAAGAATAGGATAGCCAGGATGAAGAAGCTTCTGAATAAAACAGGAATAAATATTGTTAAGGTGTATGAAGAAGATGGAAGAAAAGCTTCAAAAATAATTGGTGAAGATGTGGCAGACAAAGTTCTTGTTGATCCTCCTTGCACATCTACAGGAACTATAGCGAAGAATCATGAAGTTAGGTGGAGAGTTGTCTATGAAAGAATAGATGATGTTCAAAAACTTCAGATAGAGCTTCTAGAGACAGCTATAAAGCTTGTGAAACCTGGTGGAAGAATACTGTATACTGTATGCTCTATATTTAGAGAAGAAGGTGAAGACGTTATTAGATACATTCTTGATAGATATAGCGATAAAGTGTTTCTTATACCATTAACTAGACCCTTCGATCCCGGCTTTCTCAAAGGTACAATGAGAGCGTGGCCTCATAGACATTCTGTCAACGGCTTCTTTTACGCACTTCTAGAGAAAAAACAATGAAGATGATGCTAGCTGGATACCAGATACAATTAATATTTAACATGATTATACATAGAGCGAAGATTATTAGTATATATATATCACGATTTTGCCTATCCACTATATCTTGAATGCTTCTTAATCCATTATCTCTTCTATATCTTCTAGAGTATTGATGCTTCTAAAGACCTCTCTATACTCGCTTAATTCTGTATCTATATGTATGAACTGTACATCTACTTTAAGTTTCCTTAACAGTCTCTGTATACTGTATTCAGTACTTGCTATACCGTATTCAATTATATTAGTTATCTTATTGGTGTATATTGCTGCAAGAGGCTCCATATATACTCCTCCCCAAGTCGGTATACATGCATAGGCATCTTTAACACATAATTCATCTATCTTCTCTATATAGCTACAGCTAATGTTAGGCATATCACCTCCTATAACAAGAACTCTATTAAACATCTTTGTGGCTATATATATACCTCCAATAGGTCCTATACACAGATTGTCTACAACTGTCTCTACACCTAGATCGACTAGATTATGTACATTATATGGAGAAGCTATGGCTATAACCTTCATAACGTTTCTACATAATCCAAGACGCTCAATTATGTACATAACCAGAGGTCTACCTTTAAAAGGATAGAAGAGCTTATTCACAAAGAATCTAGTGGAGCTTCCTCCAGCTAAAACAGCTACAGATATCATTAAACCACTCTATGGGTTCATCAAACAAGTTTGGGGAAGTATCTATCTATTATAGCTCTATGATTCTCTCTCAATAGTTTCACAGCTCTAGGTAGATAGTTCATTATATCGTCTGGTGTTACACCATCTTCACCAATATCATCTGCTGCTAAATCACCTGCTAATCCATGTATAAGCACACCCATTCTTGTTGCCAATCCTATATCTCTATAACCTATACCATACATAGCCGCTATAGCTCCTGTTAAAACATCACCTGAACCAGCTTTAGCCATGCCGGGGTTTCCAGTCATATTTATATATACATAGCCATCCGGGTACCCTATAAGGCTATGAGCACCTTTAAGCACTATATATGCATTTAATTCTCTACATGATTTTCTAAGAATACCTATAGGATCTTCTTGGATATTCTTGATTTCGAGACTTATCAAACGAGAGAATTCAGCTAGATGAGGCGTTATTACTGTTTGTGCTTTCCTCTTCCTAATGATTTCTATATCTCTTGCTACAGCTGTTATACCGTCACCATCAACTATAACAGGTCTATCTATATGTGTAATAAGTTCTCTGACAAGTTGTTGAGATTCTTGATTGAGAGATATACCAGGACCTACAGCAACTATATCTATACTGTATTCTTCTACAATATCCAGAATATGTTCGAGATTACTGAGAGCTATAGATCCTTCAGCTGTTTCTTCAAGAGGTATATAAACTACCCCACTACATCTAGCAGCAATATATGGTACAACTGATTTAGGTGTAGCTAATCTAGAGTAACCTCCACCTGCTTTAAGAAAAGAGTAAGATACATAGTATGGTGCACCATAGTAATATCTAGAACCAGCAACAGCTAGAAACTTCCCAAACACACCTTTATGTCCCCACTTAACTCTTTCTGGAGGTTGTATAGGTGTATTCAGTTCTGTCTTTATATCTTCTAGAAGGTTACGTGGATACGATAGAAAAGATACATACAGCTTACCACAGTAACTGTATCCAGGATACAGAATGTTTCCATACTTAGGTAGACCCAATGTAATAGTTAGCCAAGATTTAATAGCAACACCTCTAACAAGCCCGTTATTTCCATCGATACCAGAAGGAATATCGATACTTACGACAGGTTTACCCCACCTATTTATCTCCTCTATAACCTCTCTATATAGACCCCTCACCTCTCCCCTCAAACCTATACCTATAAGACCTACAACCACATATTCACACCAATCAAGAAGTTTCCTCAATCTATCCAATTCTTCTGAAGTAGACACATTTACAACCTCTATACCCAAGGCCTTAACAAGCTCTAGATTCTTTCTACATAACTCAGTAGCTCTCGAAACATCACCAACAACAACCACCTTCACATCTCCTCCAGCTGAGTAGATCCTTCTACCAGCAACAAGAGCATCACCACCATTATTTCCCGTACCAGCTACAACAAGAAATCTCTTATAAAGAACATCACCAATTTCCTTAACTATAGCCGAGAAAACAGCTGAACCTGCATCCTCCATAAGCAGAAGATGATCTATACCACAAATTTTTGCCGCATCTTCATCAATTCTCTTCATCTCTTCAACACTACAGACCTTCAACACATATTTCGACAACATTCAATCACCGAGATATATCCAGTCTACATTAAAAATCTATGTTCTTCTAAAATTGCTGTGGAACTAGAGTGTATCTACAAAAATATAACCTATATCGATAATCAATAGTAGTATCATTATACTTGATGATCATCTTAATATACATTGATGCTACACGAGAACTGTTTAGCTAAAACATAGAGAATGAACCTATAGAAACACGAAGTATCTAATAGAGCTAGAGTCTCTTCTAGCGCTTATCAAAATTCTAAAAGAAAGTTTAACACATCCAGTATCTTGGTCACACACTAGTTCTAGCAATATATATATCGGGACGCTATATAACCCGCAGTCTATATAGAGATCGTCCTTACAATACTTGTGGAACAGATTTTTATAACCACATTATTCCTAAATATCTATGTATCTGAATATTTAAAGATTTGATATAAGCCATAAAATGTTTTCACTATCTTCGAGATATACATTCTAATGAACTCCTATAACCAGTTCCCTATAATTTAGGGTAATATTGATAATCATATATAATTGTTATAGATCTATTTTCTTAAATATCTTGTAACCTACGATAAAGAGTACTACAATCCATGCTATAGGTACAGCAATAGATATGTATGGATTAGCTACAGAGATTTCTTGAGTTAGATCGTATTTCAATTTTATGAAGTATTGGACCACATCTATATAGTTTATGGGATTGATGTGGTTAAGTCTGTGACCAAGTTCTGTAAACTCTTTACCCATTAACGGTATATTTAGTGCTAAAGCAATCGCGAATTGTATAAAAGTCCAGAGAAATGCAAAAAGTATGTATAGAGCTAATGCTATAGCTAAATAGGTTTTGCCACGTGTCACTGATGCTAATGTATAACATAATGTATAGAACATTATGAATGATGCTGATAAACCTAGTACTAAGACTATGTAGCTAGATAGATCAAGGGTTATTCCAAAAATAATTGCAGAAGATACTGCTATAGAAACAACATATAGAGTTGCTGATGATAAAGCTGTTAGTACACCAGATAAATATCTTAGTAAGTATATATCGAATCTAGTTACAGGTCTAGCCAATATGAATTCTAGTGCACCACTTTCTTTAGGTTTAGCGAAAAGTGTATTGACTAGGTATATCATGACTATCGGGAAAAACGCTACGAGTATATTCATTCCTCCAGATCCTAAAGCCATCTCGATATACATTTGTTCAAAACTAATTCCACCATACGATATAGTGTTCATACCTATCGCACCTTCTTTCTCAAGACTTAGAATCATTGTATCGTTGTATGGATCTAGATCAATATGGTAGACCTCAACAATATTTTTGATCTCTAGAGTTCTATAACTCGTAGATAGATTCTTAAAACTATCTTCACTTGATAAGAAAGCTCTATATGTAGAGTAGTATATTAGTAGATCTGGTTTAAGATCTATGGAAGAAATATTTGTGCTCAATACAATTAGAATTGAATGACCTGTTCTTCTGCTGATGGTAAATAATTTAAAGACAGCAATAGTATCATTGACAAGAATCCATGCATCTGGAGAACCATAGACAGTAAAGAATGTATCTTCAGGAAATTCAACTCCTTTCCATCTCTCCTCTATTCCTAACAAAGATATGTAGAGCTGATATATTCTTTCTCCTCGGTATCTCGTTATATTGAAATTCATTACATTAGTTCTAATCTCTATAGAATCAGGAGTTTCTCCACATAATTGAGAACCAGTAGCCATGTATACACCTTTCCTAGAACTCGTGCTATAGATAATCATACCGTTTCTAATAATGTTTATTTCACCATCTATTAATGTTCCTTTTCTATCAAATATTGTTCCTATGATTGTGCATTCCCCATCTTTCTCGATGTGCAGAGCTACACTATTGATTAATTGAGTCCGTAGAAGCATTATGTAGGTAAGATAAGATAGAGATATCCCTAGAGCTATGGCTACCACAAGGATAATTATTGTTGATATTCTTAGAAAAGATCTCTTAAAGTCATAGAGTATAGGTATCTTCATTTTGCTTCACCTATAATTTTGAAGAACACATCTTCAAGACTTGCCTCCTCTTTTCTAAATTCTTCAACTCTATAACCTTTCTTTACAAGATCTTCAACAATTTCTGAAATATCTCTAGAAATGTTCTCTATATGTATGGTATCTCTATCTATATTAATTATGTCTCCATATTTCTTGAGGATATCTATAGCTCTTTCATCAATACTCGGTATCTTGATAATGAATTTAGGTTTCGCCATACTCTTTATCTCGTCTATGGTCATTATCTTCACGATCCTACCTCTATGTATAAACACAACCTTATCCGCTATATCTTCAACTTCTTTGAGTATATGTGATGAGAATAGAACAGCTCTATTCTCTTTCTTGAATCTCTTAGTAAGCTCTCTAAAAAAGACTATTCCCTGAGGATCTAGACCGTTAAGCACTTCATCAAATAGAAAGTTGCTTGGGTTATTGATCATCGATACAGCTAATGCGAATCTTTTCTTCATTCCTAGTGAAAAATTCTTTAACTTCATGTTTAATGCATTCCCTAGACCTACTTCTTCAAGAAGTTTCCTACCTAGGGATCTAGCTTCTGTATACGATATACCGTAGTAACCTGCTAGATACACAAAATAGTTGAGGGCTTTTTCATCTAGCTCAAATATAGGTAGCTCAGGAACCCATCCAATATATCTAGAAGCAATTCTCTTCTCATAGGTAATAGAATATCCATCTATCTTTACATCACCTGAGTCAGGATTAAGAACAGCTACACATATCCTTATGGTAGTTGTTTTTCCAGCACCATTGAGACCCACATACCCAACTATCTCTCCATTCTTAACAGAGAATGAGACTCTATCTAAGGCTTTTAAAGAACCAAATGACTTCGATATACCATCAATTTCTATCAAAAAGCACCACACCCCTATGCATAACGAATATACTGAGGTATAAAAACTAGACGGTTATAGTGATAACACAGTTTGCTACCTATACCTTTTCAGCTGAGATACCCCTATTCCACTTCAGAAACTCCTCACTTCTGTAGAGTATTTTCCGTGATGCTCTATTCCATGAAATAACTATGAGCAAAAACCATTCCTCATAGCTTTCTTGTACAATCTACATACATCTCTAGAGTACCTTTCTACGAATTCTTTATACCGAGTAACAAAAGAAGCTGGATTATGGAGATTAAAATCTAAACCCTACAGAATCTATGTAACATTATTAACTATTGTGAAGAAATCCACAAAGATGTATCTCGTCAACTTTACCTTACCTCTAAGAATAGCTTCTCTATTATTGTCTGTGAATGACTTTCGATCACTTTTTGCTCCTCAAGTCTATGTGATTGATAACTAATCAGAATTCTCTTTCTGGAAATCTGTAAGTGCAGCAACAATAAGAGATAATATTATTGAAATGAAATGATATAGTTGTTAGCAACAACCCTAAATACATTGTCTATCTGAAAATAAATGCTCTAACCATGTAGATGGATAGAGAATCCCTAAGGCTAAGGCCAAATCTAGAATAGTCTGATCCATATAAAGATTCATTGTTCTTAGCAATAGAGATAGAACTTCATCTGAAATTAAAACATAGTAGCTCCGAAGTATAAAAATTATCTAGTATTTTGCTAGATGCTATGCGGCTCTTTCTTCTTTAAAGTATATTTCTCCTAGTGCTTTAGGTATAGCTAACCTTTTGCTTATTGGCAATGCGCTTACAAATGTTACAAAAGCTATAGATGCTATATATGGTATCATTGAGAGTATTTGTTGTGGTATCCCGTATTCGAGTTGATATATGTAGAGAGATCTCTCTAGATAACTAAATATTGTTACAGGTATTAAAGCTATTAGGGGATGCCATAGCGATGCCATAGCTAAAGCTAGTGTTAGAAATCCATAGCCCATGCCTATGTACGAAGACCAAGACTTTTTGTATAGAAGTGTATATACATATCCACTAAAAGCTATAACTATGTAACCTAGAGCTAACGCTATAAACCTTGTTCTCCACATCTTTACACCAAGATGATCTGCTGCCTTAGGATTGAATCCACATGCTCTTATAGCCACACCTATTCTTGATCTGTATAGGAATAACCATATAGCTATAGATACAGCTATAGATATCAAGAGTATTACGCCCCAATTTAGTGTTATAGGTGCTACAAGCGTTCTTCTTCCTAGGTATATTGGGGCTAGAGAAAGCCCTATGTTTCCTACAACAACACTTAATCCATAGAAGATCATATTGAGTACTAATCCTGATAATATATGTGATAAATGCATTACGTTTATGAGTAGAGAGATCAGTATGGCGTATACTATAGCAGATGCTAGAGTTATTGCTAGAGCCACGATAGGATTGAACACAACTGTACATGTATATGTTAAAGCTATAGCAAATACTATGAACCCATCTATTCCTAGGTTTAGTACACCACTACGTTCTACAACTATATCACCTAAAACAGCTAGAGCAATAAATAGGTAGAATTCTTCAAACAATATCCCGAGATCTATCATCTCTTTACCACCACTCTATACCTAGCCACGAATATCGATAAAAGCATGAGAACAAATATCAAACCCACAAAGAATCGTGCAACAGCTTCTGTTAACTCTCCAACCTGTATAACCATTCTCAGATAATGAAGAGATGAGACATAGTATGAAGCGAGAGGTACTACAAGAGGATTGAGATCAGCAAACCATACAACAAGAATAGATATGAACCCCATTCCAGCACCTATCTTTTCTCCCGGTACGAGTTTTCTATGATACATAAGCACTTCGTTACCTCCTACAAAACCAGCTAATGCGCCAGAGAGAACAAAAGCTATTATAGCCACTTTTCTCCTCGAGATACCGCTTAATTCTACAGCTGTTCCACTAGATCCAAGAGCTCTTATAGCTATACCTATTCTAGTCTTATAGAGAAACATATACACAAGTGGAACTAAAGCGAACGATATGATTAGAGGATATATGGAGAAGCTATAGCCAGGGAACCACGGAAATCTACATTGATTAGGTATAGGGTCTGTTTCTGGATATCCATACACAGTTCTTCCTCTCCATGGACCATAGACTAGGTAGTTAGCTAAGTAATACGCTATGTAGTTCATCATTAGGGTTGTAAGAGCTTCATTAACTCCTAAGAAAGTACGAAGTAGTGCTGGTACTAAAGCCCAGAGAGCTCCAGCAATTGAGGCAAAAACAAGAGATACTGTAGCACCTAGAAAAGGGACCTCACCAACTGGTGTAAAGAGAGCTATATATGTAGCTCCTATTGCTCCTAGAACTATTTGTCCTTCAGCACCTAGATTCCACAACTTTGCGTGAAACGCTATTGCTAGACCTAGTGCTGTTGGTAAGAAAACAGTCATATATCTAAGCGCATCTAGTCTAATGAACACATCTATAACTCTACTAGCAACCAAATCTACGGGAATCCTTAATAGAAATGCTAGAGAAGATACCGCTAGAGCTATTCCACCTATAGCTATGCTAATCCTAAGCAGAATATTGCTCCAAATCGGTAGCTCTCTTCTAACTATAGCTACCTTAACCATAGAGAACCATAGCCTCCTCAATTTCTTCTCTAATACTTGGTGAAATTGTATCAAAAATCTTGACAATTTTGCCTCGTGAAATAACTGCAATCCTATTGGCTAGTCCAAGAGCTTCATCAACATCTTCAGTAACAAGCAGAATACCTACACCTTTATCAGCCATATCCTTAAACACCAACTTCACAAAATTTGAACTAGCTTCATCGAGCATTCTAGTCGGGTTATAAGCTATGATGCACTTTAGAGGAAGAAGCTTTAGTCTAGATATAGAGATTTTCTGTATATTTCCACCAGAGAACTTATATACCTTAACCTTTGGATTCGGTGGATAGATCCTCATACTATTGAGTATACCAGATATATCTGTCTTGCTGATTCCTCTACCTGCTACTAATTTAAGGTTTTCAGCAACGGTCAAATCCAGTACAACACCATCTCTAAACGGATCTTCTGGTAGATACCCAAGACCCATAGCGACTCTTCGAGATGTAGGTGCATCAGTTATATCGATACCATCAAGAAGCACTCTTCCCTCAACTACTTTCTTAAGACCTATAATACCTTCGCAAAGCTCTTTCTGACCATTACCAGCTACACCAACTATAGATAGAATCTCTCCATTTCTAATAGACAGATTTACACCTTCAACAGCTCTTCTACCGTAATCATCAAGTACAGCCAAATTCTCGATGTGTAGTATATTCTTATCAAAGATCTTGGGAACAGTTTTCTCAATAACTTCACTAAGTGTCTTGGGGAAAGATGATACCCTCTCTCTAACTTCATTAAACATTGCTTTTCTTAAAACCTCAACAGAAAGTCCACCATCATTTAGGTAAACATTGATGAGCTTTCCTCTACGAAGAATAGCTATTCTATCACATATTTCTACAGCTTCATTTATTTTATGAGTTATGAATATAACTGAACTGCTGAGAGATATCAGCATCTTTAATGCTCTATAGAACTTCTCTCTAACTTCTTTAGGAAGATATGTAGTAGCTTCATCAACTATTAACAGCTTTGGCTTGATAGCTAATGCTTTCACAAGTTCTATAAACTGTTTCTCTGTATAGCTAAGAAGATTAACTGGAACATCTGGCTCTATATCTATCTCAAATCTCTTCATAATAGACCAAACTACTTTTTTAGCCATAGAAGGTGAAGTTTTCAAGAATAACGCAACATTATCTGCTATGGATAGTTCTTCAACAAGTTGAGGTCTTTGGCTAATCATTACTATACCATTCTCTATAGCATCTCTAGGAGATGAAAAATGTACTTTAATTCCATTGAATTCTATGTAGCCGCTATCAGGTGTATAGATGCCATAAATTATTTTCGCTAATGTAGATTTACCTGAACCATTTTCACCCAAAATGCCTAGAATCTCGCCCTCATAAACATCTAGTGTAACTCTATCTAGAGCAACAATACTCTCAAAACTTTTAGACACATCAACAATCTTTAGGAGAACCATTCTTATACCCAAAACAAAAAATATTTGCGATAATGATTATTGTTTGATTCTATCTTTTACCCATATACTCTACTCCTTTGATGAACCAATCCATATCCCATAGATCTTGATGCGTAAGCCTTACACCAGATGGTACTGTAACAACAGCTCCAATATCTTTACCTTTGCAGAATCTTGAGTAAGCTTCTTCACCACCCTTTATACAGTAACCTTCAAGAGGACCTATGAATGGATCGAATACTGGAGCTACTATATGTCTAGGTATAGCCTTTATATCTATATCTACATACGCTACAGATTCATACTCATGGGTAATCGCTGTACCTTGGAGTGACTGTAGTATTGGAGCATTCTTCATCTGTTCATATCTCTTCATAACGTATTCATACACCGATACCTCTCTTCCTGTCTCAGGATCTCTGAACCTAATGTTTTGTAGCATTGGTATATACTTGGGGTTTATCATCATAACAGATCCATTAGGATATACATGGGCTCCAAGTTCGACAGCACCTGTATTGAGTAGATACCAGTAATCTACATTCTCGAGATTACTTGGGGTGTATATACCTGCCTTAACCTTAGCTAAGATATCTGCGTATATTACTTCCCATCTAACTAACTGACCACTTATCACTACATCTGGTCCATATTCATACATTGGGCTATAGTGACTAAACACATAAACTAGTTTACCTTTCTCATCGTAAAGTGATTGTGCATATTCAATAATGGCTGTAGAGTCTTCAGTAAAAGCGATAACATCAACATTATATCTCTCTACAAATGTTTTAGCAGCTTCTCTAGCTGCATCAGGATCATACCAAGCACCTATCTCTATCACATAGACCTTTATGTCCTTGCCAAGAATTCTACCCATCTCCATAGCTCCTATAGCGAAGGCATTGATATGTCTAACAACTTCAGGTATTGTGTGTGCAGCTACATAGCCAAGGTTACCTGTTTGTGTAACTGCTCCAGCTATAAGGCCATTGAGATAGTATATCTGGTAGAGATCAGCAAAGTATGTACCCATATTTGGCGCTCTTTTGTATCCGGAACAGTGGAAGAACATGACATTGGGATATTGGAGAGCTTTTTCATATGTTGGATCCATGTGATCGAAACTTGTTGTGAATATAACGTTATATCCTCGTCTAATAAACTCATCTATAACACTAGCTGTAGCTTCTTTAGAAACAAATTCTTTTTTATCTGTCTCTAGCCAATCACTAAATAGTTTATCAACAACTTGTCTACCTACTTCATGAGCATGTGACCATCCGAAATCACCTATAGGTCCTACGTATATAAATGCGGCTCTTATTTTCTCTGGAGGCTTATATACAGTAGGCTCATATACAGTAACTGTTGTTGTGTAAGTCGATGGTACATGAAGAGCATAAAATGTAATTGAACCTATTAGAGCTCCTATCACTATTCCTATGGCTAGACCTATATACAGTTTATTCACCATATTTACACACCTGATGCTCATAAATCTTGAGAAAGTTTATAAGCACTATCTACAGTATTTATGTAAGCTTATACATAATTATGTTAAATCTCGATGATTCATATTTAAAATACTCCCTAAACTTCTTATCTCTAGTGTATCTTCAAGTCACAAGATGGTTAGAATGAGTCATGGAGATATTGAGATAATCTTCAAACCAATAGAGACAAGAGCTGTATCTACCTCAAATAAAGTTCTCTTAGATATTGCTAGAGAATGTGGAATCCCTATTAGAGCTGATTGTGGTGGTATAGGTATCTGTGGAAAATGTAGAGTAAGATTCGAGTTTGTTGATGGAGAACTCTCTAAACCAACACGAAGCGAGCTGAATATTCTTGGGGAAAAAAGTATAGCTGAAGGATATAGACTTGCATGTCAAGTTAAATTGATTAGCGGCCGCTTCATTATCTATATCCCTTCTGAGAGCATAATCCAAAAATACAGATCTGCTGACATAGGTTTAGAGAAACCTCTAGTGTTGAAGCCAGCTATAAATATCTATAGGGTTAGACCATCTAAACCAACACTTAATCATCCTTATCCAGATCTCGATAGAGTTGTAGAAGAGATTAAGAAAACATTAGCTGTAGATGAAGTCGAGATACCTCTAGAGATACTGAGAGAACTACCAGAGATACTGAGGAAAGCTGATTGGGATATAGATGTTGTTCTATGGAGTGGTAAAAAGATAGTTGATGTAAGACCTCACATAGATTCTTTTAAGCCATATGGTTTAGCCATAGATATAGGTACATCTAGAGTTGTGGTACATCTTGTTGATCTCTTATCAGGTGAAACAATAGCTATAGAGTCTATGGTAAATCCACAGACAGTTTATGGAGCAGATATAATATCGAGACTTGTATATGCATCTCGATCTGTAGAGAATCTTCAGAAACTCCATACCGTGATAGTGAATAGCATCAACACTCTTATCGAGAAAATAGTTAATAGAGTATCTATCTCTCTCGATCAGATATATGAAGCTGTAGTTGTATGCAATACCGTTATGCATCATCTGTTTCTAGGTATAGAGCCCAGATACCTTGGTATCGCACCTTACACACCTGTAGCTCGAGGACCTCTACACTATGAGGCTAGAGAACTTGGCCTAAAAATGAATAAGTATGGTATTGTTTACTTACCACCAATTATAGCAGGTTTCGTGGGTTCTGATGCTGTAGCTGATGCTGTATCTATCGATATAGATGAATGTAGAGAACCATGTATATTAATCGATATTGGAACCAATACAGAGATAATAGTGAATACAGGGAAAAAGATTGTAGCTGGCTCTACACCTGCTGGACCTGCTTTCGAAGGAGCTTCGATGAGCTTCGGTATGAGGGCAATTGAAGGAGCTATAGACCAAGTATATATATACTTCGACAAATCTCTAGGAGATTATGTTGTTAAATATAGTGTTATTGGTGGAAAGAAGCCTGCAGGTGTGTGTGGTTCAGGTTATATAGATCTTGTAGCTAATCTCTATAGAGTTGGTGTACTGAATAAACGTGGCAAATTCTATAACGATATCAAGTCATCAAGAATTGTGAAGGAGAATGGTTTAACAAAATTTATTGTTGTAAGAGCTAATGAAACATCGATAGGTAAGGATATAGCTATAGATGAAAGAGATGTAGACAATTTGTTGCTAGCAAAAGCAGCTATTGCCTCAGGACTGAAAACATTACTTGAGTGGGTTGATCTAGAGGTTAACGATATAGGTAAAATCTATATTGCAGGATCTTTTGGCTCATACATAAATATAGAGAACGCTATAACAATAGGTCTTTTACCAAATATATCTATCTCTAGATATGTTTTCATAGGTAATGCTTCTATCACAGGTGCTAAAGCTATACTCAAGTCTAGAGATATTAGAGATAAAACTGTTTCTCTATCTAAGAGAATAGAGTATGTGGAGATATCTGCATATCCAAACTTTAAGAAACTGTTTACCGAGTCTCTGTACCTACCTTAATATCTACCTTAATTTCAAGACCAAGAGAATAACAATATCTACTGTATAAATTCCATTAATTCTTGATTTTATTCATAATCTATTGTTTTTCTATCTATTCTTTAGTAGCATTATAAGTAGAGGTATGGAGGAAGTAATTAGACACCATAATGGGGCTGGTGCACCTATAAATGGTGCTGTAAGAGCTCTAGAAGGTCCTAGCTGTATTATAGCTATAACCATTATGGTTAAACCTATAGCTAAAGATGATACAGCATACAGTAGTCCTCTTCTCTTAGGCTCTCTATATAGACCTATCAATGTTATTGGTGCTATAGGTATCAAGATTGCTGACGATGTAACTGAAAGCTCTACTATATAGGCTATTCTCTGTATAGCTATGACACTTGCTATAGCTATCATCAGGACCATAGATATGTATGTCACCAGTATTGCTCTAGATTCACTAGCCTTTTTTGAGTAAGCTGTATAGAGATCTTTAGCAATACAGCTAGCAACCGATAGGACTATGCTGTTTGATGTAGATATAGCTGCTGCTACAATACCTACAAAAACTGTTGATGCAAGGATTGGATGTGTATAGAGTAGAACTGTTGGTGTAACACTATCTCTAGAGCTTATCAAGATCTTCTCTAGGTGGGGAAGCGATGTAGCTACATATGATCTGAATACAAGACCCAGAAACACACAAACAATTGTGTATATGAATCCATATATCGAGAAGTATCTGACCATTCTTCTATAGGCTTTAATATCTCTAGGGATATAAAGCCTTTGAACAACTTGGGGATTAGTTAAAGCAAAGAATATCCATGGTATAGATAGTCCCAAAAACATGTTTATAGTCCATCTAAACCCCAATATATTACCATTTGATGTATTAGTTAGCATCACTAAAGCTCTAGATACATCGAGACCAGAATCTGGAAGCATAACCATAACAATCCATGTCACAAGAACTATGGATGTAACAATCATCCAGAGACCTTGAAAAGCATCAGAAGTCGCTACACTCCATATACCTGCAATAGCTATCCACAAGAATGTCGTTATAGCCATAAACGTAACACCAACTGTATAATCAATTCCAAGGGCTTGAAAAATCTCACCTACACCTTTGAATTGTGCTGCTAAATAAGGTGTTAAAGCAAGTAGATATAGAATTGCTATTGCTGATGCCAGAGCCTTGGATCCATAGAGATCCCCCAACATTTCTGATGACGATACCCATCTCCTTGATCTAGCCTTCATCCATATGGTAGGTCCAACACTAACAAGTATACCTATTGTTGCCACAAGATATACTAGTTCAAATCCTAAAGCAGCTACACCTGTAGCAAAAGAAAGACCCACGAGACCAACCATCATGAAGGCGCTATAGGTTGTTGCAGCATATGTCATAGCTGATAGAAATCCTCCTAATCTATAGCCAGCAACAGTAAATTCTGTAAATCCTTTTCCCATAAGCTTTCTCGATGCAAAAGCTATAAGAGAACTTGTAGAAAAGAAGACTATTAAGGTAATTATGAAGAACTCCATCATGATTCACAACCTTCTATAGCCTTAAGCCCTAGAGCTATAGCTATAATGGTTAACAGAATCCAGTAAACAAAAAGCGAAAAGCTCCACATACTAACCATAATCTCTGATATGGATGGTATAGAGGGTATGAAGAATAGTATTGTTAGGAATACAAAAGTTAATGCATAACGTTTAAGATTCTTTATCTTAATCACCTATAAACGGTTGTTTACATACTTACCTGTTCAGCTAAGTTTAAAAAACTTAATGCAACATATAGGTTTAGCAACATATATACAGTATGTGTGATACTGTGAATATAGAGACAAAGATACTAGAACTACTGTCTAGAAATCCTGAAGGTATTCCTCAATCAAATTTAGCAAAAGCCTTGGGAATATCTAAAGCCTATATCAGTATTATTCTAAGAGAACTAGAGAAACAGAGTTTGATTTATAGAGTACGTATAGGCAATACATACATAGTTAAACCAGTAATACCAAAACATTGTTTGGGTTACAATAAAGAATTAAAAGTCTTTAGAATAGGTATTGTGTGGTCTAGCGAATATCTCTTCCTAGGATATTTTGCTAAAAATCTTAGAGAAAAAGAAGACATAGAGCTTAAAGTTCATGTCTATCCAAGTGCAGTTCAAGCTGTTTTAGCTCTTATAAAAGGTGAAGTAGATGCTTCTCTAAGCCCTATGGTTACACAAATCTATGGCTATCTCCTATCTAGATCTTTCTATATAGCTGGTGGTGGAGCTAGTGGTGGAGGATATATTTACGAATTCCCAGAATCAAAAACAGATATAATCATATCTAGCGAGATATCGACAATGGATTTATGTAGATATCTTGCGCTAAAGCAGAAATATATTGGAGATGTCTCTACAAGATACTTCTCTTCTGCTCAAGAAGCTACACTATTGGCTAGAAAACGTTTAGCTAGATATGCAGTTGTATGGCATCCATTAAATACAGAGATGGAGCTTATTGGTGGTAGAAAGATGCTTGGTTGTCTTGATCTAGAGGAAATGAAGTATTGCTGTACTTTCGCTATATCTAGATCTCTTAGCTATGAAGTTATAGAGACTATGAGCAAGATATATAGAGAATCGATAGAGATGTTCAAAAGAGATAGGGAAAGATATGTAGAGTGGTATTCAACAGTTGTTGGTATCGATACTGCTCTACTGAAGAAAGCTGTAAATGAGTATGTCTATGAACCACAGCTGGATTCTAAGTATTTCGTGAAGATAGTTGATATACTGGGCTTCGAAATTCCGCACAAGATTCAGCTCTATAGAGCTATACATTTGTAGATCTCTTATACCTATTGCCGTCCCCCACTACCCAGTATTCACCATCAACTCTTTTCTCAAGTTTGTAAACAGGCACCTCGCTTTTCACTCTCTCTAAGATTGTTGAAAGAGCCTCTATAGCCTCTTTTCTACTTCTAGCTGAAACAGCTATTACAAGTGTCTTTTGACCAGGTTTAGCATTACCGAGTCTATGAAGAATCTGTACAGAATAAAGGTCATGTCTCTTCAATTCTTCTTGAGCTATCCTCTCCAGTATCTTCGTAGCGTAGGGTTCGTAAGCTTCATATATTAGCTCCACAACTTCTTTACCATTGATTTCACCTTTAACTACACCAATGAAAATAGCTATAGCGCCAACCTCTTTTCTAATACTATCCATTATAATGCTATCTAGTGAAACTTCTATATCACTAGAAAAGAAACCAACCTTAATATTGCTACTACCGCCAGAAGCTGGAGGAGCAATAGCTACTTCAGTACATATCTCTAGACCTTTATCTGTCTCTAGATCAGCTGGTTCACCGTTTATGAAAACTATTGGCGATACATTCCTAAAGGTTTCTCTAAGTTTTGGATAGATTCCTGTTAGTTTCAATAGAACTTCTTTAGCGCTACACTTCTCAACATCTATTTCTACTTCGGGAAGACCTACAATATCTCTATATAGTGAAAAGATTTTTACCTTAACTCTCAAACCGTAGTACACCAACTACTTCAGCATTAATCCTGTACTATGTATTTAAAAATTTTGTTTTAGAGTCTGTATCTAGATATACAATGATTTAATCAGAGGTGTAGGTAGAAAAACATTGGCTAAACTAAATAGTAGAGAAACCATCAAGAAATTAGTTAGTGTATACATATCTATAGTAGCATTCGTGGTATTCAGTATCGTTCTATATATCTACAGGACACAAATAGTGTATCTTTTGGGTAGTTTTCCAGGTCTTCTTGGATTCTTCGTTCTATCCTTTATATCGTGTCTCTCTATAGCACCAATACCCTATATACCTATAGTGTTCAAAGTAGCTAGATATGTAGACATATTACCGATATCTATTGTTGTTGGTATGGGATCAGCATTAGGCGAAGCAGTAGCTTGGGGTATTGGGAGAGCTAGTACTCATTTTCTTTACGATACCATCTACTTCAGGAGAATCAACACATTACTTAAATTTATTCAGAAAAGAGGATCTTGGACCATACCATTTCTAGCCTTCTTATTCTCGTTCACATTTCTACCAGATAAGATTTTGTATCTTCCTCTAGGTATGATGAGATATAGTTTATGGAGAATACTGCCATTCACAATTCTTGGAAAAATCTTTATGGTTTACCTAGTTAGTGTTCTTGGTAGGGTTTGGGCAACATATGTTGAAGGTTATACAAACGAAGAAATGTCTTTTCTAATTACAACAGTAGCACTCATTATTGTGACTGTATTGATGATATATATTGATTGGGAAAAGCTACTGCAAAGATTCTCGAGATAAATTAGTGTTGCATAGCATAGATTCTATGGTTAATCATTTAATAACAGCTATGTACAATATGTTCTAACTCTATAGATGATAGTCGTAGAGATGTATATGCTTCTCATATTCTGTAAAGCATCCGCGATATACTTTCTCTAGAACAGAAGACTTCAATACTTCTTCTGGTTTTCCATAGATATAGCTACCTTTTGACAGAATCATTACATAATCTGTATGCTCTATAAGCATTGATGGATCATGACATGTTGTTATAACTATCTTCTCTCTATCTCTGAGAACTTTGATTAGATTTGCTACAACTATTTTACCCTCTACATCTATAGCTGATAGAGGTTCATCCATAACAATCATAGGTACATCCTTTACTAAAGCTCTAGCTATTAAAAGCCTCTGTCTCTGACCCCCAGAAAGTTTATGTACACCTTTATACCATAGCTCTCTAGGTATACCTATAAGCTCGAGAATCTCTTTAACCATCTTTCTTATACTTTCTCTAGCTATGTTTAATGTTTTAGCGTAAACAGTAGCTTCAAATTCTATGAACTCCCATACAGTTATAGGAAAAACTTCACCTAGTACATAAGTAGCTATCTGAGGTACATAGCTAATGTATTTACCTGTTTTAGCTGTATTTCCTGTTACATCCTCTCCATCGATATAAATCCTACCTTTTATCGGCTTTAAAACACCTATTAAAGTCCTTAAGAATGTTGTTTTACCAGAGCCATTTGGACCCATGATCTGTATAAACGAAGGCGAGACTATCTCTAACTCTATATTCTCTACAAGAGGTCTTTCATAACCTATAGCAAGTTCTTCTATTCTCAATAAAACCATGTTTACTACCATATGTGCACAGACAAATAAAGCTTAAAAACTTTTGTGTGCACACAACAAGATACTTGATGCTTAGGTGTCCAATAATGCTACAGAAAATTATAACCATATTGTTGATCTACCTAACTCTAGCAACATCTATAGCAATTATTGGAGCAACAGATACCAAAGATGGTGTAAATGTTGTTGTCACTTTCCCCTTCATACTTAAAGATATAGAAAACATTCTATGCGATGGTGATAATGTCTATAGCCTCGTACCTCTAGGTGTTGATCCACATGAGTACCAAATTACGCCACAAGATTTTGAAATTCTTAGTAAAGCAGACCTAATTATATCTACAGCACATACACCTTTTGAAACAAACATCAAGAAGCTTATTGATGATGGTGTATTAAAGGCTAAACTCATAGAGATACCTGGTATAGCTGGTATAAAGTTTTTAGAACATCCATCTTCAGATACAATCAATTACCATGGTCTGCTTATGGACATAAACAACTATCTAATATTCATAGAGAATGTAACTAATACGCTATCTTTTATCAGACACGATTGTAGTGATGTCTATAGATCTAGATTTGAAGAGATTGCAAATAGAGCTAGAGATGTTAGTGTCAAGAAGTTATTAAAGAATCGTATTGCTGTAATAGATTCACCGATACTTCAATATCTTGTTACTTCTCTAGGAGCTGAGGTTAAGCATATTGTTCAAATAGAACATGAAGTACCGATAACACCAAAAGATATAGCTAGAGCTGAAGATGTGGTTAAGACATATGGTAACAAGACCATTATAGTCGTTTTAAAGGAGTCGATAGCTAGAGCGTCATTAAATGATATTGCGTATAGATATAGAGTACCATTTATTGAGCTACCTAATCCTCTTAGCTATAACTCTACACTAGGCTACTATGAATCTGTTTTAGAGATGATTTCACAAGATATGATGTCATCAGTATCTCTAGAGAAATCAGATGTTTGGAGGAAAGAGTACCTAGTTTATGTAGCTATAGGGTTAGCTTTAATTGTGGTTATAGCGTTACTTGTGGCGAAAAAGTATTGAATGCTCGAGTAACATACATATTTATTAGTTTTTTCATTGTTCTTATAGCATTCTCTTTTCTATATATACCTAGAGTTGAATGGGTCTTAGCTATAATTCTTTCAGCAACTATATATGGATCTGTAAGTCCATTGATAGCTGCTCGAAGACTATATTTCTTGGCATCTGAAGTAAGTCATATAGCTCTTTTTGCAGTAACTATCTCTGTAGCTCTTTCTAGAGAAACACCACTTAATTCTGAGATTCTATGGGCAATAATTGTAGGTCTCGCTATAGTATATGTTGTTGGCTATGCTATACACAAAGGTTTTGATCCAGATGTGGCTACTTCTATTGTTGTTTCTGCTACTGCTTCAGGTAGTGTTGTCTCTATGTTTGTTGTTTTAACTAGATATAGAGTTGAATATAGTTTATGGAGCATAATTCTCGGAGATCCTCTACTTACGACATGGAGAGATATACAGATGCTCACGATAATAAGCCTAGTCTTACTCATTACTGCACTAGCTATATATAGAGTCACAATCTATATCGGTATAGATAGGGATACAGTTATGCTTAGTGTTAAAAATATCTACATCTATGAATTCCTCTTCTTTACTGTACTAGGTGTAGCTTGTATAGCTCTCATGAGGATCGTAGGCTATATAGTTGAACATATTCTTCTCCTTATTCCAGCTCTTACAGCAATCAATATTGTTGAGGGAAGTAATAGGGTTCTAGCTCTAAGCATATACTTATCTATTGTTTCAGGACTTCTGGGACTCATACTCTCTTACTGGCTAAATATAGCTCCGGCAAGCAGTATAGGTTTTACTGCACTAATGATATATATATTTTCGATAGTTTTAAAGAGGGTGAAGAGATTATGACTAGAAAGAAACGCTTCGGAATATCTATAGATAGCTCTCTAGCTTGTGAAATAGATAGACTTGCCAAAATACTTGGTTTAGATAGATCCAAACTTATTGAAAAAGCATTAACAAATTTCGTTAATGAGTACAGCTATAGCCATACTCAAGAAAACCACTTCTGTAGAGGTATAATTATTGTAGAAACAGATGAAGGAGAAAAAATAGATAGAGCAATCGAAAGTTTTAAAGATATTGTTCTAAGCTATACACATAATCATCTAGAGAACACCTGTATATGTATGCTTATAGTTTCAGGAAACTCTGAAAGAATTAAAGATCTTCATAGAAACCTTTTATTGGTAGGTCGTGGAACTAGGTATATACCTATAGGCCATAGGTAGCTTATTTTATAAACTCTCAAAAATATATCTTCCAACAGATTAACAGGTACTTATCTATGAGCTTTAGTACCCAGCTCTGTATTCTCTGTAGAGGAGGTAGAAATCTCTGTGGAAAAGCTTATTGCCCTGTTATCACGAGAATACGTACATTAAACATAATAGCTAATTTGAAGAGAAGCAACGAACTTTTTGGAACAAGTCCGCCAGCTGTTTTTGTTGGTAGAATGGGTTATCCCGACATCTATGTGGGTCCTATGGCACCTACAGATTGTGGTGATACTTCTATATATGATTTTCCAGAACAATGGAGCTCACTAAAAATAGACAAGATTATCGAGATGCGGTTAAGTCTTGTTCTTGGACGAACTAAGATAGGTGTAACAGATATAGATTCTAGGATTGCTCAAGCAATTCACGAGCTTGTTCTAAACGCTAAACCTACAGATATAGAGATGGTTTTTGAGAAACCTCCAAAAGGATTCATATTCTCGGAATATGAGCCTCCCATAGGTCCTAGAGCACCTTTAGTTAATCTCAGAATAGTAGGCTCAACTTCATCTAACCGTATAGTGGATAGATTCTATAGCGATACAGATGCCAAAGCATCTACAGCTGTTGTAGAACTCTATCGCTACGGTATACCTGTCTCATATATCCAGAAGCTGCTAAGTGTTGGTGCATTAGGTAGGAAAAGATCTAGAAGATTTGTCCCCACTAGATGGTCTATAACAGCTGTAGATGATGCTATCTCAAGATATCTTGTGGAGAAACGCATTAAGTACTATAGAGAGATAGACCGTATCCAGATATTTGTAAGATCAATCCATAGAAATCTCTTTATATCTCTCCTAATTCCAGGTAAATGGTGTTTCGAATGGATGGAGGCATGGTTCCCTAGATCTACATGGAATATGTTTGGAAGTGAAGTAGCTATAGAGGGTGATTATGAGCTGTTTACAGCTAATAGAGATACCTATGCATCTATAGGTGGATGCTATTATGCAGCAAGATTAGCAACAGCAGAATATCTAGAGAAGATAGGTAGACAAGCCATAGCTGTTGTTTTAAGAGAAATATACCCTGGTTTTGATATACCTATAGGTGTTTGGTTTGTACGTGAACAGCTAAGAGCTATGTATAGAGAAGATCCTATATATGTTGATTCTCTAGAGGAATCGTTCAAGATAATTGATAAGGTTAGCAGAATAGGGGCAAACAAATGGGTAGAGAAGTCTTATATCCTTAGAAAACTTATTAAAGAGAAAAAATTGGATAGATATCTACATAGTTAAAAAATTAGATCATCTTCTGTAACGTATTGATTTTGAGCTCTATATCTTTTAATGCTTCATCTATATGTTCTATAATCGCTAAAGCGTTTTCAAGATCATTGTTTCTGATCATGTTTTTCACATCATTTATCAACTCTTTTACATTCTTAATCATGTTCTCGACATCATTTATTATCCTCTCTAAGGTTGCTTTAGCTACTCTATTTCCAATTCTTTCTACTCTATTCTTGATACCATTAAATATAGCCTCTAGGCTATTGAGTTTTAATGTAAATGAATTCAGTTTTTTATCAAGTTCGCTTCTTACTTCTTCATCAGATTTACCTCTAGCTGTATCAGAAGCCTTTAGCAGTCTGTAGATAGGCTCTAGCTGTGCTTTTGCAATAGTGATCATAGTGTTTGCTCTTACAACCATTTGTAGAGCTTTAACCTTATTACCGTTATTGTATAGCTCAATAGCATCATCAATCATTTTTTCTGCTATTGTAATTGTTGTATTCACTTGGTTTAGTAGTATTGGCAATATTGTAAGGAACCTACATGCTGGTGGAGGTGGATAAATAGCTATGCATACTATCTTTGATTTATTTTCTACAAATCTATACATCTCTTTAAGTTTCTCGAGATTCTCTATAGCTTTAGATAAAGTAACGTTGAATGCATTATCGATACTACGTACAGGAACTTCTCTTAATTGTCTTTCTATATCAAACTCTATCTTCTTAATTTCGGTTTTTATTCTAGCTAAACTCATTATTATCTTATTGAGCTCTACTATAGATATATTTGTTCTCTGTAATTCTTTCTCTATATCATTTAGCTTCTGAACAATAGACTCTAGTTTCTCAACAATTTCTGTAGCATTTGCTTCTAGAGCTCTTTCTAGAAGTTCATCTACCTCTTTCTTGAGTTCATATAGGCTTTTGTTTGTTCGCTCATAGATTTTCTCTAGCGTCTTGTTCACTACTTCTCTAACTTTCTCTCTATCTATAGATGGTAACTGTATAGACATATTTGCAGATATGTTAGCCAATACTTCTTTAGCGATAGATATATGTTCTATAGCAATATCTATATGCTTAACGACTTCATCAGAAATGTTTAATGCTTCAAGTCTCTCCCTAATCTTCTTCAATACATCTACAACTTTCCTCAATTCCATGTAGGCTTTTATAACTGTTCTTTCTTCCAGTCTTTCAATTGTAGTATTTATTGCTGATACTCCATACTCCATCGATACTGCTGTAAATATCTTAAGCCTAGCCTTTTCAATAACTCTATCTAGATCTTTTAGAATCTTCATCAGCTCTACTCGATTTCTTACTCTAGATATGTTAGCCACTACCTCATCTAACGACACATTATATAGTTTCTCCATAACTCTAGCTCTAGACTCTATAGCTCTTCTAAGTCTCTCGGCATAGATATTGCCTAGATCCAGTTTCCAGGCTACTCTAATCTCATGCTCAATTCTAGCTAATATCTCTCTACTTCTTTCTATGAATTGTTTAAGTTCTTCAACAGATAGAGAAGATACATTCACGTTTAATAGAGTCTCTATTTCAGCTACAAGATCTACAGATATGTTTAATGCTAAAGCATTTCTAAGCATAACTTGCATCGCTAAAGCTTTAGCAACTAATCTTGATGCATCATCTGCTACAGCTTCTGCATCTCCTTCTGCAAAACTTATAGCTATTGGTGTAGCTAGTGATGCTATAACCATTGATATGACTATTATGGATAGGAGTCTTGTTTTTAGGTTCACCATTTCGAGCACCAGAAATAGGTATATGTGTAGTAGGTTTTTTAGGTACCTCGTGGAAAGAGTCTTCATATATTTTGAATAGATTGTAGCTAAACCTTAACCTTCTTGATCAACACGATCCTATTCTGAAGACCTATCTTCTCTATTTTAACTATCCCCAGTTTCTCTAGCTTTCTAACATGTCTCCACAGAGTTGTTCTAGGGATATTTACATCATTCTGTAGTTCTATTTGAAGAGCAGAACCACCTCTAGCCTCTAGAGCTCTTATTATAGCTATATCAATATCGTTAAGCATATCACTTATATCACTACGTTTTTTCAATCTAGATCTATATAGATAGTAACCCATACCTCCACCAACAGCTATAACGATAGCTATGATAGCTATCATCACTATATCCATAGATCTTTGTATTTGTGCTACAGCTGACGTTGGTTCTGTGGCTATAGGAGATTGTGTAGGAGTCTCTGTGATAGTTGTTGGTGTATGTGTTAAGGGTGAGGTTATCGTTACTACTGATGGAAGTCTAATGGTGTATCTAATTGTTTCTGGACCCCTAATTACGAGCACTAGTTTATCTTGTTCTAATCTAGCATCAACTAGTTTTTCACCTGGCCATGACAAAAGTATGACGTCTCTATGGATCTTGATGTTAACAGTATCTTCTGTTACTATACTTAGATAGAATATATTGTTAATAATACTGACATTAGCTATATAGGTTATAGTCACATTGGCTTTAGTATTAAGCACTATGTAGAATGAGCCATTATCATAGATAAGCGGTAGAACGCTGCCATCGGCTGTAGCTATAGCTGTTGAAGCTATAGGTTCTATAGGTGCCACAATTTCATGAACACCTCTATCAAGAGATAAGGTTATAGATACCTCTACCATACCATACTCATCAATACTAACGATACTGCTAGCTCTACACACTATCGAAGGAGAAAGAACGATAATAGATACAACTACAACAAGTATTATTAATCCACAAATATTCTTCATTCTATGCACCTATGATGTAACCTACTACTCTGTGTATGGCCAGCTACATTCGGTATAAAAATTATTCGACTTATTATTGTGGATAATCTCAAAACAAAGCGTTCTTACTTATACCGAAATATCTTCTGTGTTCATTATCACCTAGATTAGATGTGTATATACTTTAGCTATACTTTATCAGTTTTATAGGATTTAACATGTTTAGAGTGTTCTAAAGTAACGCAATATACATCAATTTACTATCGATTTAACAATTGTATTGCTACACAACTAGAAATAATTGCTGTATCTAGAGATAACTAAGTTAAACACTAGTGTCTGTAATGGTGTTTCCATGTGTATCTATGGAGATTATTAAGGGCCCCAAATTCTCTACGACTAGAACCCACATAGCTTCTGGTATACCTAGGTCTAGCCAATAAACATCAATAACTTTTCTAACAGCTTTAGCTCCTAAAGCTCCTAAACCTCCAGGATATATAGCTACAACACATCCATATCTTCTACAGGCTTCTACTGTTTTCTTACCCATAAACCCTTTACCTATGATCATCTTCACACCTGTTTTCTCTATGAATTCTGCTTCAATAGATTCCATTCTGCTACTTGATGTTGATCCTATGGAGATTACAATCCATTCATTATCTTTTCTCTTAACTGTAGGACCTGCATGCCATACAGCTAACCTGTTTATCTGTATCGGTGGATATAGACCCTCTAACACGATTCTCTTATGGACTTGATCTCTAGCTGTTACAACGATACCAGATAAGTAGACTATGTCACCTACTTTCAGAAAGTCTAGCTCTTCATAGAATGGTGATGAAATTCTATAGATGTTAGCCATAGAGCTTCTTCCTTATAACGTTATGTGTAGGTATCTCGAAACTCATATCTGGATATATCTTTATACATCCTTTCCTATGAACCCAGCATCCAGCTGATACAGCTATAGCATATGTAGCTGGATGTCTATATGCATATTCTACAAATACATCTAGAACAAATGTTTTTCCTTTAAGTCCTTGGGGACCTAAACCAAGTGAGTTGAGCTTCTCCTTCAGTTTCTGCTCTAGTTCTGCAACATTGGGATCTTCATGTCTTTTGCCTATTTCTCTAAGAAGAGCCTTCTTGGATAATACAGACGCTATCTCTATAGTTGGCCCAATACCTATCCCTATGATTAGTGGAGGACAAGAATTTATACCTCGCTTCAAGACTACCTCTAGAACTATTTTCTCGATCTCTTTTTCAGCATCTATAGGCTGTAACACTTTTGCTTCACCTACAGAACTACTTCCTCCTCCAGCAACGTATAGACATACCTCAAGAGTATCTGATTTATCGATTTCGTACTGAATCCAAGGTATATACCTACCTAGATTGGTACCACTATTGATGTTTGTGAAAGGATTTACAGCATTTGGTCTAAGAGGTATATCTCTAGTTGCTCTTTCAACAGCATTGATTATAGCATCTCCTATGATATCTATATAGGGATTCTTTAAACCAAGTTTAACAAAGAATACAAATATGCCTGTATCTTGGCATATGGGTATACGTTCTGATCTCGCTACATCTATATTCATGACCATGGCCTTAACTATCTCTCTAGAGAGCCCTTCTTCAACTTCTATAAGTCTGTCTATAGCATGATACACATCTATTGAAAGTGAAGTCTCTACAATCTTGATAAACTCAATCAGTACATCTATCAATTCCTCTTTAGCATCCATCCTATATCACTTATAGATAGGTATAAGGTTCTCTCTTAAGGCTATATCCATATACTTTCTAGGTCTTTCCACAAGACACTTAATCTCATACTCAAGCTCTTTTCTAGCTATATTCCTTCTAGCTAGCCCAAGCTCTATAGCTTTTTCAGCAACAGCTACAGCTTCACGAACATACACCTCTACTTCGTTTACCGAAGGAACTATCCTATCTTCACTCAACCCTGTTTCTTCTGTATATCTAGCTATAGCTTGTGCAGCAGCAATAAACATCTCATCAACCATTTTTCTCGCTGCTACACTCAAAACACCTCTGAAAACAGCTGGAAAACCTAGACAGTTATTGACTTGGTTAGGGAAATCACTTCTACCTGTAGCAACAATTCTTGCACCAGCTTCTTTAGCTTCCCAAGGCCATATCTCTGGCACAGGATTAGCACATGCAAAGACTATTGCATTATTGTTCATCTCTCTAATCCACTCCTTCTTGATAACGTTGGGTCCTGGTCTACTCATGGCTATAAGAGCATCTGCACCTTTAAGAGCTTCAGCTATACCTCCATCAATCTCTGGATCTGTTTCTAATGCGATTCTGTATTTCCATGGATTATGTATCTTCATATCATCTATATCTCTTCTACGTAGATTTAAAACACCTTTTGAATCAACCATAACTATATTCTTTGGCTTGAAACCCACCAGCTTCAGATACCTATAGATAGCTATATTTGCTGCACCAGCTCCAACAAGAACGACTCTAGCATCTTCAGCCTTTTTACCAACAACCTTTAATGCATTAATCATAGCTGCAACAACAACTAATGCTGTTCCCTGTTGATCATCATGCCATACAGGTATATCTAGAAGTTGCTGAAGCTTCTCGAGTATGTAGAAGCATTTAGGGCTCTCTATATCCTCAAGATTTATACCGCCAAAACTTGCCTCTAAAGCCTTCACTATATAGATGAATTTATCTGGATCTTTTTCACGAATAACAAGAGGAATAGCATCTACACCACCAAGGTATTTGAACAACAGAGCTTTACCCTCCATAACAGGTAGAGCAGCTTCAGCACCTATATCTCCAAGCCCAAGAACACGTGTACCATCAGATATAACTGCTACGCTATTCCATCTATATGTGTATTCAAATGATGTATCCAATCCATTCTCTATATCTCTAGCTATAGCTTTAGAAGGTTCAGCTACACCAGGTGTATACCATATAGAGAAATCATTTAAATCCTTTATAGGGACCTTGGCCACAATCTCTATTTTACCTCTATACCTCTTATGAAGATCTAGTGAAATCTTCCCCCAATCCTGTACACTACCCATATGTATTCACCATTACAGTACATAAAGATACATCCAAGATGCTTTACAATACTTTTATGAGTGTAGCTACAAATAGCTTAATGATCTCGATATAACCCATATAAATGTATATGCTTGGTGAACCAAGTTATACAGAAGAGTGTAAGAATCTACGTCACTATATTATCTTGCTTATCTTGTTTAATCAACTGCCTAATTTCTTCCATACTATCTTAGTCCTTAAGCTTCTCTAATCCACAAATACCTACTCTAGCCCTGCATACCAGTTAGTTTTGTGCGCTTTTTGCAACTCTGCAAGAAACTGCGAATATGTCTATATGTGTGAAGGTTATAGAAATTTGAGTATCTAAGCTGTAACCTCAATTATCATAGGAAAGTTATTGATATATATAATGGAATCCACACCAAGAGCACCAACACCCTGAAAGTTGGAGTGGTAAATATAATTCTCTTGAGTAATTTAGATAAATTCTCCTAAACCTGTATCTACTATTCGTAGAAAATTTTTGATCTTTTTGCTGATCTCCATTAGCGTCTCCCTGCTCTATGGATATGGAATTG
>JAWBDT010000010.1:0-63093 GCA_038821645.1 Ignisphaera sp.
ACGGGGTTCTTCATGCACATCAATACCAATTCCATGACCAAGACCATGTAGAAAATATCTATGGAGATCCATCTTTTTGAAGATGTTCCTCACCTCTTCGTCAATCTTATTGCATTCAGTACCTTCTCTAGCTAAGGATATTGCGTATTCTATTGCATCTTCAATAATATCTAAGATCTTGCTGTATTCGCTATTGATATTCTTTGGCATTATTATCCTAGTAATATCACATACATATCCCGATATCCTTACACCAAAATCTACCAATATAGGTTCTCTTCCAGTAAAAGACCTCTTTGAGGGTATGTGATGTGGTTTAGCTGCATTCTCTCCAATAGCTATTATTGGACTAAAAGCGAATCCTTCTGCCCCTAACTTCCTAGCTTCATTTTCAACCAATGATGCTAACATTAATTCGTTAATACCTTGAGTGATATAAGGCATAACATTCTGTAAAGCTGTTTCTGCTATCTCTACCGCTTTCTTTATTATCTCGAGCTCTTCTACCATCTTAGTTCGCCGTATCTTCCTAATTATCTTACCTATATCTATACATACCGTTTCTTCACATATCGATGTATCATCGATAGCCACACGCCTATATCGAGAAACTTTACCCATGGTTATACTATCGAGTGATGATTTCTCAACACATTTTATATCTTGAGGAATATCTGTACATGATGATAAAACCGAATAAATATTTACATCACTATCTCCGTAGATCTCCTGAATTCTATAGTGCTCAAGAGGAGAAACATATATATCGATAGAATTACTATTTAAGTCAAATAAAACTCTATGTACAGCAATTTCCTCTGGTGGAGGATAATAAATTTCAGACAACATATATTTCAAAGAGTTTGTGTTTTTCAAAACAATGAAATCTACATCAAACCCCAAAGTATCTGTTAAATACCTGGTGAGCCTATTCAATTTTAACTTAAACAGTACTATGAGACCCACCTAAATAGTGATGAAGTTGTTCTAGAAACAAAAAGTTTATGTAGCTGAATAAAAACTGTTATGTTAAGCAACAAAGTGTGTTCAGTAACTGTTGCCAAGAATAGTGATGGTGTATAGCGATGCATATAGACAGAAGAGCCGTCAATGTATGTCCAAAATGCAAAAATAATTTAAGATTAGTAATAGAATCAGAAAACAAACCAAAGACTGTGTTCATGAAATACACATACGTATGTGATGTATGTAGATTTAAGAAAATTATTGAAAGTATGATCATAAAGATGGATGGCAATAAGATCATAATCACTAAGAAAGTTGGTGAAAACTTGAGTTGAAATAATTTTTGTACTCTATATCGGATCTACCTTAACTTTATATACACTAAAACTAAATTATGAGACGAGTTGGTGATACACGTAATGAATGGTAAGGCAACATCTATAGCATTAACAATCTTACCTTTACTGTTCTTCTCAATAGTTTCAACATTTCTACCAAGAGAAAATCTATGGATAGTATTTCTCTTATACACCATAGCTTTGATAACCTTAATGAGTTTGATGCCTAGGATTAGATCTAGAAAAATTACTTCAGGATCCAAAGGAACTCTTCTATTTAGATGTGATGAAAAAGCCGTTATGGATATAGTTATGCGTGACCAGGAATTGTTTAACGAGATAAGAAAACAGATGAGAAGCACATTTATATTTATGATGGTGCCATTCATACTATGGTTTATAATAATACCTCCGTTATCAAATATACTGATTATCGATTCAGCACCATATCTAGAGAAGTTTTTGCGTTACCTTGCTTTCTATGGTATTATGTGGGGCATGATGTATGGACTAAGGTACATACTTATGCCCAAGAGGATTGTGATACCTTTAACTAGGTATGAGGTACTTTCTACAGGTATTCGTTATGCTAATGTCTGGATTCCATTCCCTATGGATAAGAATAGATATAGTGTTAGAGTAGATCATAAGAAAGGTTATATAGAGATTCATGACAAAAACTCAAAACAAGTGTATAGACTCTATACAACTGATACGTATAAGCTTCAATCAATAGTTGAGAAATATGGTTTCAGTTCATGAGCTATTCTTTGTGGAAGCCTACCAATATAACTAATAATGATGTTTATGATGTAAGTAATCTATTAATCAATATACTCTTTACATCAATCAGTAAAGTTCCTCAACTCGTTCTAATTCTATCAATATTATCGATAGTTTTGATAGCTACAGGAATTTATTTACTCGAAATGGAGAAATTTGGTAATAAAGATGGATAGAAGATAATCTGAATATAACCACTTATAGCAAACATAACTGTTCTTGTCATCTATATCGGGTTTTGAATTTCAGCAACTCTAATATTCTTAAATACACAAGATCTTGCAACACTAAGAATTGCTACTTTTTGCCATCTCCTAATCGATATACTTCTTATATAGATAACCCATTGCGGATTCTTTAAGTCTACTTTACGATCTATGTCTTGTGCTATAATCCTTATAGCATCAATACTATGCATTTTAACAAGTCTACCTCTTTCATCAACTGTGTAGAGATGGCCATGAAGTGTTATTCTAAATGTAGCATCAATAGGTATCCTCTTTAATGCATATTCTCTAGCAATAGCTGCTACTTTATCCACTATAGGATCTACGACTTCATCCACAGGTATGATTCTATGTATAGGTGTTTCCTTACCATCTATGCATACCCTTAAGTTATACCAGAAAGTATAGGGATCTTGAACATTTAGTAGAATTATAGAGCTTCTAACCTTTGCTACAACATAAGATGTGCCTATACAGCTATTAAGTTGCGAAAATACCCAATCACTATTGTTTATTCCAGGCTCATATGTTATAACAACATTAAATTTCATATCTAACGCCTCAGAATCTTTACATAAATTATGCTTGTTCTAGGGACTATTACAGCTCTATTACCTTGTACAATACCTATCTCACTTCTAGTAAGTTTCATAACCCTGCCGCTGACTTCTCCACCATTAACAAGTTTTATAGCTACCTCTGACCCTATGAAATCTTCATCTAAAACATACTCAGATTCACAGCATTCTCCATGTCCATGGATATCACTTAAACCTGTAGCTATATAAAGTATAGAGCTCCTAGGAATTATCACAGGACTTCCTTCTACAACCATCCCTATCTCGTTTTGTGAAACCTCATCTACTAAACCAAGAAGCTTCTCACCATCTAATGTGTATAACTCGAGACTCCTACCCTCAAATCTGCTATCTAGTACCGTAATGGGTCTTCTTCTCTGATGGTACGACACCTTCTGCACCTTTAAGAAAGAGAATCACAACAGAATATTTAAGTTGATTAGAGCTCTAACGAGTTTTGTGTTAGGTAATCCTGCTTCAGTACGTGACTACTTATGTCTAATGTGAAGGATATTAAGGCTAGAATTAGAGAAAAAGTTTGGAGGACTCTAGAGGAGAAGAACATAGCATTATTCCCAAGACCAGTATATCACAGGATACCAAATTTTGTTGGAGCAGATGTAGCCGCACGTAGACTCTCTCACCTTGATGTATTTATGAAGGCACGTGTAGTGAAGGTTAATCCCGATTCTCCTCAAAAACATGTACGATATCTAGCTCTACTACAGAATAAGATTGTGATCATGCCTACACCACGCATAAGGAATGGATTTATTCTGCTCGATCCATTGAAAATACCTAGAGATAAGATTGCTGAAGCTAGCACAATATCTGGCGCCTATAGATATGGAAGCCCTGTAGATCTATTATCGTTACCTAAGATAGACCTAGTTGTAATAGGTTCCGTAGCTGTTAACGCTAGTGGTGCACGTCTTGGTAAAGGAGAGGGTTATGCTGAAATTGAGTATGCTATTCTTAGATCATTATGTAAAATAGATGAAAATACCTATGTTGTTACAACAGTTCACGATGAACAGATAGTTGATGACTATATACCTATTGAAGAACATGATGTAGGTGTTGATATTATTGTTACCCCAACTAAAACTATATCCATAATCCCTAGACCAAGAAAACCTAAAGGAATCATATGGAATATTCTCCCAGACAAGAAGTTTATTGAGATTCCGATACTTAAGGAGCTTAGAACAATTTTAAAGAACGAAAAAGCTATAACTTGTAACTAATTCACCTAATTCTGGTGAAAAACATTTGTGTCAATAGCTCTATACAATACATTAACTAAGAGAATTGAGCCACTAGAGCCTCTAGATAGATACACAGTTAAAGCTTATTTCTGTGGACCTACAGTCTACGACCATACACATCTAGGTCACATAAGAGCCTACCTAGCATTTGACTTTATAAAGAGATACATTGTAGCTAAAGGTTATAGCTTCATCCATGTGCAGAATATCACAGATATAGATGATAAGATAATAAAACGGTCACAAGAAGAGGGTACGACATGGAATGCTATAGCTGAACGTTATACTAGAGAATATCTAGAGGTATTAAAAGCATTAAACATAAATGTAGATATTCATCCAACAGTATCTTCACATATAAACGAAATAATAGAATTTGTCCAAAAACTTGTAGACAAGGGATATGCTTATGTAGCACCTAGCGGTTCTGTATATTTCGATCTATCTGTAGTTACTAATTACGGAAAACTTTCAGGTAGAATATCATCTGATGAATGGAGACAAGAAGAAGAATATCTTCATGAGAAGAGACATCCATATGATTTCGCTCTATGGAAGGCATCCAAACCTGGTGAACCTTGGTGGGAATCTCCATGGGGTAGAGGTAGACCTGGATGGCATACAGAATGCGCCGTCATGAGCAGTAAATATCTAGGACCTCAATTCGATATACATGGTGGAGGCCAAGATCTGATATTTCCGCATCATGAAAACGAGATAGCTATGGCTGAAGCAGCTTTTGGTATCAAGCCATGGGTCAGATATTGGATACATGTAGGCTACCTCACGATTCGTGGAGAGAAAATGAGTAAAAGCCTTGGCAACATCATTTATGCTAAAGAAGCTATAGATAAATGGGGTGCTGAAGTCCTTAGGCTGTGGACCTTTTCTGCACATTACAGAAAACAGATAGAATTCAATGAAGATATTCTTAACCAGTATCGCGAAGTACATAAAAGGTTAGTACTTGCTACTGAATCTCTAAAGAAAATTATCAGAAGCTCTAATGCTTCTCATAAGCTTAGCGATTCCGAGATAAGTGTGTTAAAGCTCTTGGAAGAAATAAATATGCAGTTCCATGAATCTATGTCTAATGATTTCAACACCCCGAAAGCTATGGAGGCTCTGAATAGCCTTATAACAACAGTATTTAGAGATATTGAACCTAAGGAAAACCAGGCTCTAGCTTTGCGTGCTTATTCTATTCTATATAGTATAGACAAAGTTGTGGGAGTATTAGATAAGTATCTCGGTGAAAAGATTGAACTAGATATACAGCTTGTTGAAAAACTTGTTGACCTTATTCTTAGAATTAGAACAGAGCTTAGAAAGAGAAAAGATTATGAGATAAGTGATAGAATAAGAGAAGAGCTACTTAAGTTAGGGATAAGGGTATTTGATTATAAAGAAGGAAGTAAATGGGTATTTGAAAAATGATCTGTAGCATATTATCAGAAGAACAATCTGATACCATTATGAATGAACTTGTTAACATAGTTGCTCAACAAACACGAATAATTAGATCAGAATTCTTTACACTGATATTTATATCAGATAATGTTAACAATGTGTTTATGCATAGAGATATATTCACAAGGTATATAGATATTGGTGTTAGAGTGTATATAGAGAATTGTGTAGAGAAGATTTACAGTATTCTAAAGGGCTGTAGATACATATATGTATCATCTAAAGATTATAGAGCTATTGAAGTTCTGAAAAAATTCAAAGATCTACAGACAATATACATTATATAGCGGTCCCTATCGCTCCACCTCCATCATCAATCAGTACTGCTCCTAGGTCATCCCAATAATATTCAATACTCTACAGGGATTATATGTGTATCCGATGTTTTGTGAACTATGCGGAGAAAGAGCTTCACGTTACAGATGTAACGTATGTGGAAGATATGTTTGCGAAAAACACTACAATTCTTTGAGAAAGCGTTGTTTTTTATGTATAGATAGTGAATGTAGCATATGCCGCAATTTTCTATCAATAGGTAACTGTATGATATGTGGACGCAAGATCTGTAGTTCATGTTCTATCGATATAGATGGTGTTAGAAGGATATGTACATATTGCTTAATTAGTTCTAAACCCAAGAGATTCTCTAGATGATGAGTTCAAGACGGAATGATATTAATGATTTAAACTCCCCGAACTGATGAAAACATATAACAGATGTGTGAAGAAAAATGGTAACAAGTGTTACTCCTTGTGGTATTATAGCTATTCTGACTGATTTTGGATTAAATGATCCTTATGTAGCTATGATGAAGGCTGTAGCACTTGATATATGTCCGTATGTTAAGATTGTAGATATTGTTCATACCGTTAATAGTTTCGATATAGAGGGTGCAACTTTCGTGCTATACATTACGTATAGATACTTTCCCAGAGGTACAGTATTTGTTGCAATAGTTGATCCTGGTGTTGGAAGCAGTAGAAAAGCTATAGCAATAGCTACTAAAAACTATATCTTTATAGGTCCTGATAATGGATTGTTAGTACCATCGGCAAGAGATGATGGTATTGTTTCAGTATACCTAATAGAGAATGATAGATACTTTAGAAAACCTACCTCCAAATCATTTCACGGGAGAGATATATTCATGCCTATTGCTTCACATATTGTTTGTGGTCTTCCTCTAGATAATATCGGAAGAAAGATAGAGCCTCAATCTCTAGTTGATCTAGATCTAGATGTAGACTATATAGAGAAATCAGGTAACTGTGTAAAGCTCAAAGCAATATACATAGATAAATTCGGTAATATAGTGCTCTCAACATCTTTCAGTAAACTTAAGCAGCTTCTTGAAGTAGACATAGGCACTAAAATATCGTTAATTACTAATGATAGAAAGTTTGTAACAGAAATAGCAGAAGTATTCTCCCTAGCTCCTAAAGGCTCAATAATTTTGTATGAAAATAGTTTTGGATTTGCTGAACTAGCTTTAAATCAAGGTTCAGCTCAAAATATTCTAAATATAAATAGAAGTGAAACAATACTGTTGTGTAAGGACTAACAGGGGCCGGGGGTGGCCCGCCCCGTGCACATAGAGCCCCGTGACAACGGGACCATATTTACACGGGCACCGAGGCTAGAAATAACTTTCTCACCCAGTAAATAAATTTATCTACTTTCACAAAACTTTCGAAATTAGATGATGAATGACTCCAATACCGATAGATGACGATCTCAACCCTTACTGAAATCAAGTAAAGTTTGTAATATGATTAGACATCTTATATGATAAAGAGACCGATATTCAGGATTTTAAAGTAGAATATATATAATGTATTAACATATTATTGTTTTAATATATTGTTACTCTATCAACTTAATTCTTATTACTTAATCAAAAGCTTAGACCATTGGTTCAATCTATATCATTAACTACGTCTTGCACTATTTATCTATGTTAATAATCTAATTCTTATACTTCATCAGATGCCATTAACTGGTAAGGGAGAATCTATACCAGTATTTTCCTCATTTACTAACACTATATCCAGAAATTATTTTGAATAACATAAACCTATGAATACCTCTATTCAAGAGACTAATCTCTACAGCTAAAAGAAATGTTCTTTAGAGTAACATTAATACACCATGTTATTACATTTAACATTATACTCTCCATACTTCTTCATCAACTCAATAACATGTACACCATTACCTAGAAAATCTGCCTTCTTGATTATATGAAAATCGTTTCCAGTATACATCACTACACCTATGGGTCCTCCTATTTTCTTCACGATCCATGGATAGAGAATTACGGGAACAACAACATACAGGTAATCAGCTATATGAATCCTTTTACTAAGCTGATCAATAAGCATTATTTTAGGTCTCGTCTTTATCTCATATACATGAACTAAAGGCCTATCCATAGCAGGTTCTATAGCTAGAACATCTATTTCTATTCCATTTAGCTTTATATTACCATGAACCTTATATCCAAGACTACAAAGCTTATCTATGAATAATCTTGCAATAACTTCTTCATTCAACTTGAATTTATTCAGCTTCAGCACCACAAAAACGAAGATTATTCGGAATTAAATGTCACACAGTTAAAACAAACTAGAACTTGTTAACATTTTAACATTTAAAATATTCATTTATAAACATACACTAGTTAATACCTATGGAAAGAAACGATCAAAGTAAACTAGGTATTACTTGACCCAAACTTAGTAAATTATGACTCATAACCTTATTATATCAGGTGGTAACAATATAACAATATAGGTGTGGGTCAGACCTACTGTAATGTAGTGGTTTAATATTGAGTAAATAGATGTATATCACCAGGTGAACCTACCTCAAGGGTGGTAAAGCCCTAGGGGTAGGTTTATCTGGTGATATACATCTATTTACTCAATATTAAACCACTACATTACAGTAGGGACTATACATTTGTATCTAGTGTTTTTGTACCTTCTATATACAATATATTATCAACTAGCTTGTTACTGATATCATGATTCATGATAATAAGGTAATTATTTATGAATCTGTGTATAATTATGTTTCGATCTCAAGGAGTTGAGGAAGAGGTGATAAGATCATGTAAAACTGTTCTTGAGGATGTTTTTGTTGATTGTAGTGTTGAGATATCTAAGGATGTTGTGGTTATTCCTGAGTATTTCTATAACTATGATAGGGGTCAGTATCTTGCTGATGGTATTGTCTATAGAGTTTCAGAGTTGGTTAAAATGGATTGTTTTGGTATTCTTTTAGCTAATGTTGATGCATATGTTGAAGGTCTGAATTTTGTTTTTGGTTTAGCTATACCGTGGTTAAGATCTGCTGCTGTATTTCTTTATCGTTTAAGGTTTAGTACTAACTTCGATAATTATTTGCATAGAGTAGTGAAAGAGGTTATTCATGAACTTGGACATCTTCTAGGTTTAGAACATTGTAAGTCTCCTGGATGTGTAATGAATTTCAGTAATAGTGTTTATGATGTAGATAAGAAAGGTTATATGTTCTGTGATAAGTGTTTGAAGAAGTTGAGTAAGAAAGGTATTAGGACATCTGTATAGAGCTACGCTATGTTTTCTAGTCATAAGTTTTATTAGATTGTGTAGACTATTTTTATATGATTTTAAGGTGGATCTATATTGTCTTCAAAGCCTATGAGAATAGGTGTTTATATTCCTAAGGAACTGGCGGAAGAGATTACAAGAATAATGAATGAGATAGGAATAGATTCTGTATCTAAAGTTGTGCAAGAGGGTTTAAGACTCTATATAGCTGAGTATCGTTGGAGAACAGAAGGTGATGTTGTTGGTGCGATAGGTATTATCTATGATCATGAAGTAGGTCATGTTGATGAAGAGTTAACAGATCTTCAGCATAAGTATATAGATATTATAGTTTCTTCTCTCCATATTCATCTTGATTTAAGGAACTGCCTAATTATAATTATAGTTAGAGGATTGTCTAAGACTATAAAGAAATTTTTAGAGGATATCGAGAAGATTAGAGGTGTGAAGATGGTTAGACTTATGTTGATGTCTAGACAGTTATAAAAATAATGTAGGTACTTTACCATAAGTCTTATATCTGTAATTAAGTGAGTACTAAGGTGATGGTGCATAACGCTGTGAATAAGAAGCTCCATAGATTAACCGACCTAAATGAAGCTATAGATAAAATGTCTAAAGAGATAATTATAGAATTAGCTAGCGAATGTATAGATGTTGTTAATGCATTGCTTCGTTTATCTTCAAGAGATATTGTTGCTGAGTATCCTCTGCCCTTTGTTGATAGAAGTGTTGTTGATGGATATGCTGTTAAAGCTGAAGACACTTATGGTGCTTCAGAGCACAATCCTATAGCTTTAAAGATTGTTGGAGAAGCCACATTTACTACATTCAATAAAATCTCTATAGATTCTGGAGAGGCTGTCAAGATATATACAGGTGTTCCTCTACCTTCGGGAGCAAATGCTGTAGTCATGCTTGAGGATGCTATAGAGAATGGAGATATTGTCTACATTATGAAAAGTGTTAATGTTTATGCAAATGTTGCTATACGTGGTGAAGATATAGCTCTAGGAAGAGTTATAGTTAGGAAAGGACATGTTATAGAGCCTAAACATATAGCTGCTTTAGTTGCGCTCGGTATCAATAAGCTAGAGGTGTATGAAAAAATTCGTGTCTGTATAGTGTCTACAGGTGATGAAGTTGTAGAAATAGGGTCTATTGATGCTGAAACAGTTCATTCTAAAGGACTTGTATTTAATTCTACAGCGTTTCTGCTTAAAAGTTACATGGATATGTTGAACTTCTTTAAACCCATGTATATAGGTATAGCGAGAGACTCTCGACATGAAATTATATCAGCTTTAGAAAAGAGTGTTGAATTATGTCATGTAGTTATAGTTACTGGTGGTGCTGGTCCTTCAGCCCATGATCTATCAATCGAAAGTATTGAGAGTATAGGTGGTAAACTGGTAATACGGGGTATATCCATGAGGCCTGGAAGACCTACTAGTGCTGGTGTTGTTAATGGAAAGCCTGTTTTTATACTATCAGGATTTCCAGTAGCAGCATTTCTTGGCTTTAAGTTCTTCGTATTACCGGTAATAGAGAGAGTCCTCGGTATTGTTGTACCTAGACGACGTATTTATGCTAAATTAACTAAACGTATTGCTAATATAGCTGGATACACAACCTTTACTAGAGTTAAATTAACTAAGTGTGGTAACGAGTTTTGTGCAGAGCCTCTAGCTTCTATGGGTTCAGGTATGATTTCAACATTATTGGATAGTGATGGTGTGGTAGTTGTTCCATCTAATCTAGAGGGTTTTGATGAGGGTCAATATGTTGATGTAGAATTGATTTATTAGATGGGATAGGTATGAGGAGGTTATTCCATAAGCTGGTTTCTCTCAACGAAGCTATCGAAATAATTGAACATAATGTATCACTTTCACCACGAGGAATAGAGCAAGTCAATATCCTAGACTCTTTGGGACGTGTGCTTGCAGTTGACGTGTATGCCTCTATTGATTACCCGCCATTTGATAGATCTGAAGTTGATGGATATGCTGTTAAAGCTGAAGACACCTACGGTGCATATGAGTCTAGACCAGTAAGGCTACAGATTATAGGTTCTTTAAAGGTTGGTGAAATACCTCAGTACGATGTTGCAAGATTCAAGGCAGTAGAAATAGCTACAGGAGCTGTTATGCCTAGAGGATGCAATTCTGTTGTTATGGAGGAATACACATCTAGAGAAAATGATTATGTGTATATCTATAGAGCAGTATCACCTCTAGAGAATGTGGCTATAGCGGGTAGCGATATATCTCGTGGCGAACTTGTTCTAATGAAGGGAACTAGGATAACACCTTTCGATATAGGGATACTAGCTGCATTAGGCTACAGTAGTATAGATGTTTATCTAAAACCACGTATAGCCGTAATATCGACAGGTAATGAAATTGCTGAACCGGGGCAACAGCTTAGATATGGACAAGTCTATGATTATAATGGATTTGCTGTAACATCATACTTAAGATCTATAGGTGCTGATGCTTATTACCTTGGCATTGTACCTGATGATAGAGAAATTCTGAAAAGTATAGTGACTAAAGCTCTAGAGGAATACGATATGATTATAACTTCTGGAGGTACTTCAGCAGGTATTGATGATGTTGTGTACCGCGTCATCGAAGATGTTGGTACTATCTTGGTCCATGGACTAGAGGTTAAACCTGGTAAGCCGACAGTTATAGGTGTTTCTAGAGGCAAAATTATTATGGGGTTGCCTGGATTTCCGTTTTCTGCAATATCAGTATCTATAACTCTTCTACGCTATATTGTTGAAAAACTTAGTGGAATAGAGTCACCAAATATCTATAGCAATCTGAAAGCTAGAATAACACAGAGGATACGTAAGGATGCTGGTAAAACCCTCTATATACCTATAGCTATAGTTAGACGCAATTCAGATTATATAGCTATACCAATTCCATATCGTTCAGGAAGTATTACACCAATTATTAGAGCTGATGGTGTAGCTGTTGTAGGTAGGGGTATAGAAATTGTAGAGGAAGGAGAAGAAGTTGATATCGTTATGTTTAATCCAGTATATAGAGAAGCAGTATTTATAGGAAGTCATGATGTGATCTTACCATTACTGATTAAACATGCAAACATTATGAATAGAGTCAAGCTACTGTATGTAGGTTCTCTAGCAGGACTTATTAATGTAGCTAAAGGTTATGGCGATATAGCACCCATACATCTTCTACATCCAGAATCAAAAGAATACAACCTACCTTACGTAATGCAGTACAAGGATCTTGTACTTCTATCTGGATACAGAAGAAGGCTTGTAATAGCTTTTCAGCGCGGCAATCCTAAAGGTATTAAAAGTGTTAGAGATTTCATTAGAAGCGATATAAGGATTGTTAATAGAAACCAAGGATCTGGAACAAGAACTATACTAGATATAATGCTCAAGGAGTTGGCAAAAGAACTAGGAATCTCTTTCGAAAATCTTATAAAAAAGATAGATGGTTATACATACGAAGTTACTAGCCATACAGGAGTAGCTGCAGCAATAGCGCAAGGAAGAGCTGATGTAGGGATATGTGTAGAGTATGCAGCCATACTCTACAATCTAGACTATATGCCGCTGACTTGGGAAGAATACGATTTCGCTATACATAGAGATAGTCTAGATAAACCAGTTATAACGAAATTCATTGAGTTCCTCAAATCTGGAAAAACACTAGAGATACTGAAGTCTATACCGGGGTACGATGTTAAGAGTAATATAGGCGAAATAGTTTATGGATAGAGTGACTTGTATATAGAGAACATTATCATTGTGTCTCTGTACATGATAAAACCATTTCCATTGTGTTACTAATGTGTAGCCCAAAACCTATAGCAGATTATTTCTCATATTCCTTAACACTATCCCTGATCCTGAATTTCACTATAATGTAATCATTATCAGCTTCATGATCGATATCGACAATATCTATATCTATACCTAAATCTTTAACTATATAGACATAATCTTCAATCCAGTCAATAACTCCACAAGTTCTACAAAAATGTCCAAAAAATTTCATACTAACATACTCACCATTAACATCCTCTATAACCCCTATAGCTTCAGGAGCTCTATACTTGTTATAGATGTCTACACCTTTCTTCAAGACATCAATAACACTGCTCCTATCTTCACTAGGTATCTCGTCTATTTCCATAAATTCACCACCAGATCTAGACTAGGTCAACTCTGCTACTAAAGGTAATAATTCTAACTAGCATGAAACTCTAGCATTATCGAACATTAATGCGATGAGGATAACCGCTTAATTCTAGACACTCTATTTAGGAAAAATTTAAATATCCTGCTCCACATAACTCCAATGAAGTTGTATTGGTGACCTAGGTGCAGTTTTATGCCGATTAGTCTCCGTAATGTTTACTCAGGTTACTCAAGAGGTAGCTACATATTGAAGGATATCAACATGGAGATCTCTTCTAACACTATTGTGTTAGGTCCTAATGGAAGTGGCAAGACAACTTTGTTTAGAACTATTATCGGTATAACTCCTACTGTCAAGGGTGAGGTTAAAATAGATGATTTAGATTTAGAGACAATACGTGGGTTCCCTGGCTTAGTTTCAACTAATCTTCGTGAAGTGTATATACAATATGTTGCTTCTGCATGGGAACTCGCCTCTCTTTATCTCGATCTTCAGGGTGGTGATTTCGGTAGGTTCAATGAGTTGGTAAGGTTCTTCAACATAGCTAGAGATCTAGATAAAAAACCTTACAAGCTTTCAACTGGGACCCAGACACTACTATACGACTTGATAGCTCTATCCACTAATGCAAGGTATGTTCTCCTAGATGAGCCGTTTGAAGGCGTTGACCCAGCTAAGAGAGTGCTTCTCCTCAAGGAGATAATAAACTATAGGGGTACAGTATTGCTAAATACTCATACAACTTGGTTGCTCAAACAAATGAGTGAATGGAACGTCTATCTTATGGTTCGTGGCCATGTATATGGGGTTATCAGTGTAAATGAGTTAGTATCGTCAAGAATATCTCTGAGCAGAGGATTAGACACATTGTTGGAGCTCAAACTAGAAGATAAATCAATCTACTTGAACAAAGTAAACGGTATTCCGCTATCAGAACTAGACTCTCTAGATAAACTCTATGAAGTGATAACATGGCAGTAAGCAGATTATATAGAGTCTTAACCAAACACATCTTAACCAGCTATGAGTTCTGGTTCTTCTCGATATTCTTCACATTGTTTTGGGCTTTTATGGGAGCATATGCGTTTTCACGCAACTTAACAGTAGATACTTTACGTGAGATGCTGCTAAATCGCGGTGTTCCACCAGATATGATAAACAATATTATTGATGAAGCATGGAATAGTGTTGTGAAAAGCTATTCTGGTGGATGGTTTGCTACAGTTGTAGTAATATCGTTTGGCTCTACCTCTATTGGACTTGTTCATTATGTCTACAACTCAACTCTACCATTGAGATACTTATCTAAATTCTCTAAAATAACAAGTAGGCGGATCCTACTAGAATTAGTTATTGGTTCTCTTGTAGCATTACTAATAAGCTTCTTGATACTCTTTACTGTTTGTACAGCAATGTTTAGCCATAGATTCGATAAACTAATACTTCCCGAGAATCCACTAGGTTTAGCTCTAGCGAGTATTGTATATGGTTTATTAATCTACCTACTATCAATGACCCTGGGTCTAACAGCAGTAGTTCTTAGAAAACCCGGTTTAATCACCAAGATATCATACATCCCATTTACCCTTAGCATGGCTCTCTCACTACTAAGTGTATATGTAGGTGGAGAAGTATATCACTATACACCCTTTGTATCAGCAATGTCACTTCTGTTTTACTACTCTGCTAACATCAAGCCACCCTACGACAAGCCACTAGCATATAGTGGTAGTGATTTCACTCCAGTAGAGCCCCTACACGCTTGGATAGTACAAGTACTATGGATAACACTATTCACATTAACATCATTAATACTACTGAAAAAACAGAAAGGAATACCAGCAGAAGAAATACTAGCAACATAACAGAAGAGAATCAAACCTCAAGACCTGAGACCCATCTTCTGTAGACAAACCTAAGTAACTAAACTAAGATACCCCTAAAGATGCTTAAGCCCGGATCTCTCTAGACATTATCTAGAGAACCTACTGTTTGGTAATGAAACAACAAATGCTTTGCATATTACTCACTATTCTCTTCGTATAGCTACAGGGATCCAGAGGCTTCGATAGACCTTAAACTGAAAACTCTTGTAGCAATGATGAACCCAATGTATTTTATTTCTAGGTAATGGAAGGATATAGCCAACTATTGGATTGGAGCAGAGTCAAAAGATAATTTCGCATCAATATTTATGTAGGCAAATCTTAAGCTATAGCTTTAGAGAACCTTGGTAAATCTGTTGATTTCAAAATCTATTGGGACATTTAATTATGTTGATCACGAATCTTGGAAACTAATGTAATGAATACAAAATATTACTGGTTATAGGATCCATATCCTCAAATAACTATCACAGATAACTACACAGATAATTACATACACTATGACTATAACCCATAAAGATATCTACCATATACCTAATACAGCACACAACAGTATTCTTGGAAATAGAAAGAATATAAAAACAGTTACACAAACCATAAAGCCTCTGGTAATAGCAACAACACTCTTTAATAATACTAATAGCGATAACGGTTATAGTATACATCAAGAAAAAATAGTATCTTTGTAGATATTCTTAGCTAAACATTAAAGCATTGATAGGATTAATATATAGATGAAATCATGTAATAGCATAGCTTTACCTAATTCTTGTATAATTGGTAAAAATAGTTTGGTTATGATATTGATACAAAAACGCTTCAAAGATTCGAGATCAAAGAATGCAAAATATCTGTATTTATATTGGGCCTAATGGTTTTGTATGACCGATACTTATTACAATAATACAACTTCGGAGAATACTTAGGAGAATTGAATGTAGTTCTATTGCTGGAGCCGCCGGCGGGATTTGAACCCGCGACCACCGGCTTACAAGGCCGGCGCTCTACCCGCTGAGCTACGGCGGCTTTAGTATAATGTGTTGTTGTTAACCTTTATTAATTTTTATTATTTTAGTTTGTTTTGCACCATTTATGCTTAGGCTTATAAAGTTTTCTTAGGATAATTTTGTAGTGGGATTCGGTATTGAGTGATCCTGGTATTAGTGAATCGTTACCTACATTTTATAGAGCTTATCTACAGATAGCGAACTTTATTTCGAATTCATTGTTAATCCTAAGGAGGAGTCAGGTTGAACAATTCGTAGAGGTTCTGGTTAAGGCTTATCATGAATCTAGAAAAGTTTTAGTTATGGGTGCTGGAAGAAGTGGTCTTGTTGGAAGAGCATTTGCTTTGCGTTTAAAGCATCTAGGTTTTGATGTATATGTTCTCGGTGACACAATTATCTCGCCTGTGAGAAAGAATGATATAGCTATAGCTATATCTGGTTCTGGTAGAACAGCTCTCATAGTTACAGCAGCTGAAGCTGCTAAACAAGTTGGAGCTATAGTTGTGGCTATAACTACGTATATAGATTCACCATTAGCTAAACTTGCAGATATTGTTGTAGAAGTGCCTGGTAGAACTAAGGTTAGCGCAATAGAGGATTATTTTGCTCGACAAGTGTTAGGCATACATGAACCTTTAGCACCTTTAGGGACTCTATTTGAAGATTGTACCATGGTCTTCTTGGACTCAATTATAGCAGAACTCATGGGAAGACTTCACAAAAATGAAGAAGATTTACGTAATGAACATGCAAATATAGAGGTATAGTGGGGCAGTACAACCTATTAACTAGATTACGATAAGATATAGTTACTGGTTTATCCATCTTTTACACTATTATGAAGAGAAGAGTTATAGTGATTAAAATATTTAACCAAAGAGAGCTGCTAAACCCTCTGCTAACTGTTCTTCTAAAGCTTCTGCTTTCTCTTCTTTCTTTTCTTCCTTTACTTCTTTAGTTTCTTCTAACTTTTGCTGTACTTGTTGTACCTGTATAGTGGGTACAGCTGATGATAATTCAGGTATTCTTTGTGCTAGTATTGATGCTAATGTGTATACCTTCATTAATGCTGCTCTAAACACTAAAGGTGCTATATCTCTTGTGACTATACCTGTCTCTATAGCTAAATTACATGCTCTTGCATATGCTCTTGATATTGCTAACCTAACTATATCTGGCTCTGGAACTACAAATTCTACAGCTAGAGATAACGCACTCTTTATACCATCAATAATACTGCTCTTTACACCCTCTACATCTATAACAAGTTTATCAGCAGGTATTACAAGACCTCCTTCATATGCCAACTTAATCTTCGGTTTTAAAAGCTTAGGCTCTATACCGAGTTTATCAAGTAATGATGCTAACTCTTGTGTAACGGTATCACCTGGCTTCGCTATAGTTGCTTCTCTCATAATCCATATAACTCCATCCCTAACTTGTATAGGTATCTTGAGTCTTCCAAAGAGACTCATGATTGGACCTGGTTTTAGTTCTGTTCTCGTTGGTGGAACAATTATTTCGTTTTCAATCTTGTCTCCAGGTTTAACCCTATGAGTTATAGCTATTTTATCCATTATAAGTTTAGCTTCAAAAGCATTAAGATTAGTAAAGACAGCAACATTTGGACCTGTTAAATATTTCGCTACTTCTTCAGTATTTGGCATACCTAGCTCGTTTAGCGCTTTAAGGAGTAATTTATTCTTAATCATCTTGATATAGAATATATCTCCATACATTCGCCTCATATGTAGATATAGTTTCGATGGTACTCCCGTACCTTCAAGCAAGATAAGTGTCCTATACTTAGTCAATAGTTTTTTTGTCTCCTCTATTACAACTCTTTTCTCTTCTAGCGAAGGCCTAGTCTTCTCTTCTTTGATAACCTTTTTTTGTGTCTTATACACCTTTACTAATTTCTCGAGCTCTTTCTTTAAACCGATCTTCATTATATCTACACCTCTATAGCTGGACTACTTGTAGTCTTCACATATATTCTAGCTGTCTGAATTAATGGTCTTTTAATCTTGTCTTCAACATACTTAAGAACAGCTATAGCGTTATCAACTAATTGATCTATACTCATCGATTCTAGACCTATACTACAACCAACCCAGGGCTGATCCTTGGATCTTAATGTAGTTATCTTTCTATGTTGCTCAATAAAACTCACAATATCTACATTCACAGGCATAGCTATAGGAGCTTTACCTCTCGGACCAAGTGCTGGTCCAAGAGATCTACCAACTAGACCCATGAGAGGTGCTCGAACAAGTACAAAATCACATTGTTGAGCTATCTTCTTTGCAGTCTTTTTATCCATATTCTGTATATCACTCTTAGTTATAACCATATGAACCAGTCCCGAAATAGTCTGGGCCATACCATCATCAACTACAACACATATCTTTGGTTCCTTTCCTAAACCATGTGGTAAAAGAACGTTGTCTCTAAACCTAAACTCTTGCTGTTTTTTAACATCAATACCCTTGAAGGTTAGAATAAGTTCTACACTTTGTTTATATCTCCAAGGCTTTTTACTTTTGATGGCAAGCTCTATCGCTGTTTTTAGTCTAGGTTTTAGTTCCTCGATAGCTATACTCATATCTAAATTCACCTAGAGAGCCATTCATTCTCATATCTTTTAAGGATATCGTCGTATACTCCTCGATCTATATCTCTAGAAACATCTTTAGGATCTTTTCCTTCTACAGTAATACCTATAGATCTAGCTGAACCAAGAACTGTCTTTATAGCTCCCTTTAATGATTTAGCTGTAAGTTCAGGTTTTTTAAGTATAGCTATTTTCACAACATCCTCAAGTTTTATATTCCCAACCTTCTTGTGCATAGGATCTCCAGAAGGCTCAGAGACATTTGCAATATTGAGTAAGAGACTTGTAATTGTTGGAAGCTCAAGCTGAATGTCGTAATTCTTAGAGTCGAGATCTATAATCAGTTTTACTGTTAAGATGTATCCACGATATTTTTCAGTGATCTTATTTATTCTGTCTATAACCTCAGCTACATTTAGTCCTGCATCAGCTATAGCGGGACCTAGAGGTGGCTCTGGCTTAGCTTCACCACCCTTAATCTGCATTTTTACAACCTTTATCCTACTCATGATTTATCTCCCACCTTTAGCAGGTCTAATATAATCAACAGGTACGGTAATTGTTAGAGGATAGTTAGCTTCTAAAATATTAAGCGAAACCTCGTTACGGGCTCTATCTACAGCTGTAATTTTAGCTTTCATACCTCTGAATGGTCCTGCTACAACCTCTACTTCTTCACCAATCTGTATAAGATCTATCAATGGTTTAGGCTTAACCATAGATTCTAGATCCTCCCAACGTAATGTACCTGAAACCTTTCCTTTGACATGTTTCAAACCTCTTATAGCTTCATAGATCATCTGGAGATTCCTAGCTTCCATAACGATGTACCCCCTTAGGCTAGGTATAGATAGTATTGAAAATATTGGAAGATTGCTTGTTTTAGTTCTTGTTTCAACAAGTAAAGCTACATTTAACTCTTGACCTGCAGTAGTTCTAACTATGAATAACGTGTTACGGAATGTAGTAACAGAAGATCCTGAAGCTGTAAATGACTCTTCATGTATATCTTCTTGATTCATTTAAAACCACCTATGGACTCACACCTACTCCGAAAACCGTGAGCAACATTGATATAGCCATAGCTATACCGAATGATAGAGCTCCAACAACTATGAAGCCCAACATCACAATCTTAAATATCTGCTTAAATTCACTACCTTCAGGTTTCTCTGCTAGCTCCAGTATCTTGGTCATATCTTTAAAATAGTCGGTGAATTTCCTTGACATATCTTCTTCACCATTACTGTATCCAGCTAATAGTTCATTTTATACACATCTGTTCATCCTACGGTTTTACCACCTAAAAAGCGTTTCTAGACTTGGTTTTCTATTGACCTTCTATATGTAGTAACATAGTAAGAGATGTTCTTGATTATAGCTATAGATGTAAACAATATTGCATAACTACGTATCTAGTGAATCGTATGAATCCAAGTTTAATCCTACAGAATTCTACTCAATATAGTATTTGGATTGTATAGCTCAAGATCTTCATACCCTTGACCAACACCAATGAAGAAAATAGGTTTCCCTATACCAAGTATTACACTTAGAGCTGCACCACCTTTAGCATCGGCATCCACCTTAGTAAGTATAACGCCATCGACTCCTATGGCTTTATCAAAAAACTTAGCTTGCTCTATAGCATCGTTGCCTGTTAAAGCATCAACTACTAGAATCTTGAGGTGAGGATTAACAACCTTGACTATCTTTCTAAGCTCGTTCATTAAATCGATATCGATATGCATTCTTCCAGCAGTATCTATTAAAACAACATCGTAACCATTCTTAGTTGCATAAATGACGCCATCAAAAGCTACAGAAGCTGGATCAGCTCCATACCTACCTCCTACAAACGGTATGTTTAGATTGATACTATGCCTCTTAAGCTGTTCTTGAGCTCCTGCACGAAAAGTATCTGCTGCAACTATTACAGGTCTTAACGAATTTCTCGTAATCATGTAAGCTACTTTAGCAATAGTTGTTGTCTTACCTACACCATTAACTCCCACAAAGACTATTTTAACGGGCTTCGATGTACGCAAAGTATCTTTGATAATCTCCATAAAGTTTCTTGATAAGCCGCGATTAAGCATATCTCTAATACTATCTCTAGTTACCTCTAGAATAATTTCTTCAGAATCCCTACTTCTAGGTATCTTTATTTCACGAAGTCTAATTTTAATTGACTCAACTATTTCTTGAGCTACATCAAATGCTACATCGGCTTCTACAAGCTCTAGAAGAAGATTATTACAAAAATCCTCTACCTCTTTATCGCTTAATTCTCTATATTTAAGGGTTTCAGAAACACGTTTCGTGAAGGATTTTAGAGCCTCTTTAAGCTTCGAAAACACTTAATAGTACCCCCTTCTAGACTTAGAAGAAATGTGATATTACGTTTTTTCTTCTTTTGAAAGGAGTGCTAGATATTCTTGAAGCTTAGTCTGTAATTGTTCGTATATAGATGTCAACTGTTTTAATTCTGCTTCAGTTCTTCTGAGTTCCTCCATAACATCTTTTTCAAAGTTGAGCAAAACATTTTTTGCATTATCTATTGGAAGAAATACATAGAAATCCCTACCTATTCTAACAACAGCTTTCTCTATATCCTCAAGCTTTACTTTAACATAAACATAACCTTGTCTATCTAGGGAAGCCATCACATCTCTTTGGCTATGTTGTTGAATATTCGTTAGAGTTTCATAAGCTATTCTAATCTCCTGTATTTCGCTCGTTAATGCTAAAGATCTATTCTGTAATATACGTATAGCTGCTCTAAGTTCTTCTAATTGAACCAACAATTGTTGTACCGCTCTTTCAACATCTATTCTATCTGGATTGCTCACTATACCACCATATATTGAATTGATTCAAGATCTACAACATATTTGTTTTTAGCTTCTTCAGGAGGTATTTCCTCAATGTTGATAATCTTTATATTCGATCTCTTGAGTTTATGTCTACTGCCAAGCTCTGAATAAATTTTCTCTAAAGCATGCTCAACTTTAACAGCTCTCACCTCTTTGACAAACTTTCTCCATTGTGGTAATTTGTCATGAGATATGAGCATAAATCCGGTTATTCTATATATCTTGACTTCTCTATCCATTTCCAAACACCCTACTTATCCTCATTATCTCTGGACCTGTGGTTCTTTCACCTACGAGTAGTCCAGTAGAATTACCAACAAGTCCAGACTTTATAAATCCTATTCCGAAGTTGACAGTACCTATATCTATTTTCACTCTAAATAGATCTGAAAGAATTTCAAGATCCTTTTCTGTAGCATCTGGATGCACTAAACCTCCAACATTGTTTACATAAGCTGCTGAACCAACTGTAGGAATGTCGTTTATAAGACCCTTTTCAACTACCTCAACCTCTAGAAAATCTTTAACAAATTTAGCTAACTCTTCATATGCCTGAGGATGTATTAATGCTGCTTTATCGTTAACAAGACATACATTTCCAAGAGCCGTAAACCTAGTTTCAACAACAGCTACATTACCTTCAAATTCTTGCTTAATTTTACGATATTCATGTTCTCTAACTATATGGGGAAGAAGAATACCTTTATTATTGCCCACAATCAATATATTAATCACATTTGTATCAGCTATAGAGATACGCAAAACAGGTACATTTAGAGTTGATTTAACAAGATTTACAAGCTTTTCTTCAGCATCCTTTGGAACTAAAGCTATCTTATCATTAGCATACACATATATACCTATATTTGGATTACCATAATAGTTGGCCTTCTCTATAATCATCTGATTATTCTACCTCTCAACAGGTAAAGCGATAGACACTTTATACACACCGCTATCAATACGCATAAATTTAACAGCTATAATCCTAGGAGGTTTCTCTATTTTTCTACTATATATATACATACTTATTAGTGGATCCAACAACACTTTTCCACCTAAATGTCTCTCTAGAAACCTCCGTATATACTTGATAGCCCTTTGACCCCTATTCCTTCTGGATCCTGCTCTATAAACATTTCTTAAATGAATTACATATAAACCCTCATTTTTCTCTTGAGGCATTATACCCAATCCCCTAAACATCGCCTAGTTTGGATCTCCTCCAATGCCTTAACCTATATCCTCTTCTGATTTTTAATCTTGTTTTAAGCGATACCCATACAGGAACAGGTTGATTACTTTTTTCTCTATTTATAAGTCTGAGTTTCTTAGCTAAAGGTTTATATCTAGCCATATAGATCCCTAAAACTATTTCTCACGTATACTTATTCTGAAATCTCGTCTAGTTCTTTCATAGATTTCTTCGAGAATGGCTTTAAGCTCTTCATCTGTTAAAGGTCTTGTGATCTTGCCTTGTAAAGCTAAAACTATAAGTCTATCTTCAACAGCTCTAGCTATCTCCGGTTTCACAAGCCTTATATTGTATAGTCTTTCACGTGCTTCTGATGTAAGAATACTCCTAAGTATCTCCTGTCTTCTAGCTTCCTCGAGTTCCTTTTGTAGCCTTCTTCTCTCAATTTCTTGCCTTCTAGCTAACAGTTCTTGATATCTTCTATCGAGTAAAGCTTCAATCTCTTCATCGCTTACCTCATAGGGCATAAATCGTCACCACTAATTTGTGTATCTATTAAACCAAATTACTGGACACGCTTAATATGCTTATCATCTATTTTATCTAGCTGAAGGAGGACCATATTTACTTAACTCGGGAATAGATTTTACCAAGGTCTTAAATATCTCGTATGCTATACTATCGAGAAGCTTCCTACCTTTAGGTGTTATTATACGTCCTCTAGGCGTTTTTGCGACAAGTCCTGCTTTTTCAAGTTGCTGAAGTATTATCCTTATATGAGATCCTCCACACTTTCTAAAATGCGGTGGTGCTGAACCTCTTCTCTTAAGCCCACCAAAAATTGTTCTAAAGGTTCCTAAACCTATGGGCTCTTCAGCCAAGTAAAGTTTTCTGAGAATTGCTGCTGCTCTATAGTACCACCATTCTTGGTTGTCTGGTACTCTTTCACGATGAGGTCCTGTTTTCACAAATAGAGCCCATGGTGGTGGTTTTACGTAATCTACGTTATTTTTAAGGTATTGTGCTAGTCTATCTATAAGTAGAGGAGCTGGTACATCTCTAACTGTAACCATGCATACTACCCTAGCCTTTTGATCTCTCTAAGTCTATACGGGAAGAGCTTTTAAGGATTTTTCTAGATATAAGTATATATGTGTAGCCACGTGAATCAACTATAACACCATCAACAGATTTAGCTAGCATAGCTATATCGTCATCAGAAATACTGTTTCTAGCATTTCTAAGTATCCTCACCTTCACAATACCATGTTCTTCTAAAACTCTCTTAACCTCATTGATTAAGTTCATATGTATACCATTTTTGCCTATGTTAACATCTGCCCTATGTCTTCTAATCCTCTCCTTATATAACCTTCTGGCCAACCCTCTAAGCTTCACCATTTTTTCTACACCTCAAGAACTCGTATCTGTGGATCCAACCACATACAAGACATCTAGTTATAACTCTTAAAGTTTTCCCCTTTCTACGCGTCCTAATAACTACATTTACTCCTGGAACCATTATCACCTTACAGTTTTTGCATATCCATCTCTTAATCGATCTCGGTATCTTAACCCTATTCCTCATAGAGATCCTGTATATAAGTTCACCATATCTACGAGCAAATCGATAATCCTTCATTCTCGAAGCTTCTACACCCATACTGTAGAGTATATACATACGCTGAATAGCTATATCCTTTAGTTTATCTTTATGCATAACAAATCCTCAATATACTTCTAGCCTAGGTATGAATCCATATGTAAAGCTTTTAAGTAACTACTACGCACAACACATCTTAGTGCCGCGGTAGTATAGCCCGGTCAAGTATGCGGGCCTCTCGAGCCCGTGACACTAAATCAAAGTGCGGGAGACCCGGGTTCAAATCCCGGCCGCGGCACCAAATAGTAGCCCATCTCAATTTATCCTCATATAATCTGTTCTATGTAGTAAGAGCTATCATATAGTACCAGAAGCATGTATCAAAGATTGGTAAATGATATAGTCTCTAGGAATATGGATCCGATACTACAGAAGTTTAGAAACATAGAAAGTATTGCGATGTAGTATTCTCCTTTTCTATAGCTCTGTTCTCTATTTTGTTTTCTAGAATGATTCTCTTAAGAATATGACTAGTAGATCTATGTTTAGTTTCTAGGTTCACTACAACAAAAATTATTAGGTCAGTACTCAAGACCATAATCATCTCTATTCATATTCTCCGAGCTCATCATCTTATAGTACTTTATACTTCGTTGAGTATTTTAATTTTGATAACGTTATACAATATATAAGGTTATGTAGAGCATAATTAGGTAAGTAGCATATGAAATTGATGAAGTGGAGAGAACTAGATATGCTGATTTCACAATCAGATATCGTATTAGAGGTTGTTGAAGCCCGTAACCCAATTTCTACTAGATGTAGATTTGTTGAAGAAAATGTTATACACAAGAACAAAAAACTTGTTGTTGTGCTTAATAAATGTGATCTTGTTCCTAAAGATGTTTGTCGATTGTGGACAAAATTGCTTGCTGATGAAGGATTTACAGCAGTATGTTTCTCTCATAAATTCAAAAAACATATACAGTACCTCAAGAGACTTATAGAGAATATTGTAGAGATAAAGCCTATAACGATAGCTGTTGTTGGATACCCTAAGGTAGGTAAATCTTCGCTAATTAATGCTCTAAAGGGTAAGAACTCTGCACCTACAAGTCCATATCCTGGATCCCCAGGTTATACGAAGGCTAGCCAGAAGTACAAGATAGCTCCAGGAGTATATCTGATCGATACACCTGGTATAATACCTATACATAATACCAACGATATTGAGCTACTGATAAGATCTAGACCTATAGAGAAGATAGACAATACGCTTCATGTAGTATTAAAATTAATAGAGACAATCATAAGCAATAACAAGTTCGCATTTAAAGAAGCCTATGGCGTAGATTCACTAGACCCTCTAGAAATTCTAAATAGTCTAGCCATAAAGCGTGGATGGTTTATAGGCAAAGGTTCGGAAAGAGAGCCCAATCTTGTGGAAGCTGCTAGAGCCATTATAAGAGATTACCTAAAAGGTAAGATAAAATTCTATGTATTGCCTCCTACATAATTACCTTTCCGTATCTTAGCAAGAACCTTCTTTAGATAGTGCTCAGATAGCCTATAAAGCTTCATGTATTCAACTATATCGCTATACCCTATATCTCTACGGTCTCTATAAACTTTTGTAAGTTCATATACTATTCTCGAGATTTTGTCATCTATACCCATACAATCTATTATAGCTTCATCCATTTGTTTATCTCCCAACTTGATACTCAGTATCAAGTCAATTATTTTGTTTATCTCACTAGGAACACCTATCGATGAACCTTTAAGCTTTATAGCTTTTCTCTCGACGTCTAGCAAATGAAGTCTATAGATCATGTATGTTGCATAAGGTCTAGAATAAAGTCTATCAACTATACCTCCGATTACGAAATAATTAAAGCGAAAAACATCTTCTGTAGATAATGTCTCTTCAGCATAAGGATCAAGCATTAGTGTTTGAGATCTATCTATTGATGAATATGGACTGGAATCTATATACCAAGGACACAGAAAGAGAATACGCTTTCTTAATCTGGCTAAAGCTTCTGAAGGAGCTGAAACAAAGACTAGGTGATAATCTGTTAACCATCTCCTAATTACGTTAATAGAGACCTCAACCTGCTTCAAAAGCTTCAGTTTCTCTTTTTCATGATGTAGCTCCCACAAACTTAAATCAATCATGAATATAGGAATTTTGGGAACAATATCCATGAATAATGCTAGCAACCTATTTGATAGATCTTGAGAACAATACTCATCACTACGCACAACTGTTGCATCTGACCAATATGTATCCTTAGCTGGATACAGAATATATATTCCTTTATAGAATCCTGCTAGAACACCTTTACTCTTTTTAGCACATATCTTTAGTTTATTCAATAGAAGTGCTATAGCTATTCTATGGAGAACTTCTCTAGAACTACTTTTGTAACCTGTAAGAATATATTTTATGGTTTTCGTACTTAGAGCGAGAAAAGCTATACCATGCATTCTTAACGCATAGGTAAAAGCATCAACAATAATATCTCTAACCATGCTCATAGTCATAGATATACCTATAAAAGAGATCTAGCAAATCTCGCTATCAAGTGATACAGCTATACGCTACTTGATGTGTTAGAAACTATGAATTCTTTCTCAAGCTCTTTAACCATACTCTTATACATAGCTATACTCTTTGTTTCTACGGGATTTAACCCTCTGATTTGAGCTAGATAAACACTAGCTATACCAGCTATTAGAGAACCGTAGAGATGTCTTTCAATAATGTTGCCCCTTAACTTCAATATGTAGGTTCTTAGTCCTATAGATTTCAGGTATTCGTTATAGAAGCTAATCAGCTTATCTTCATAGAGAATATCTGAATCAATCAGTATAGCTACATCCCTAACCTTAGCATTCTCCCATCCAACAATATCGTTATGGAATAACTCAGGAGCTATTTCAACCTTTACTGGTATCTTAGAGTTCTCGTTAAATTCATCTTTTATTCTATATGCTAGTGCCTGAAATCTTGATGTAGCTACTACGGTTATGATTTGAGAACTTGAAACATAATCTATAATTTCTCTAGCTATTTCTTTAGCATTCTCAGTATCTTTCAGAACATTAATAGAAGATAAAGCTACATCCATAGGCACAATCTCTATACCACATCTCGATAGAAGTTTTAGAGAGGCTATGAACATTATAGGCATAGCTAGTCTTGGAACAAGATCACCTCTTACAACAACATATGGTAAAGATCTACGTTTTGCGATATCTAGAAGTCTACCACCTGATGTAACTACACACACCTTTGAACCTTTGTCTAAAGCCTTCAAAGTTGATGAGACAGTTTCTAAGGTATTTCCTGAGTAGCTTATAGCTAGTACTACTGAATCTTTACGCAAAACAGTTTTAGGGATATAGAAATCCTTATAGACATGGACAACTACATTACTATAGTCTGAAGCTATAGAGGCTAACAGATCTCCAACAATTCCACTACCACCTAATCCTGTAACCACTATCCTTTCTGCATAACCAAGATCAATAATATTCTCCACTACATAATCTAGTGCTTCTAGACTATACTTGTACCAATTTATATAATGATCAAGCATATTGCATCCCATCCCAAAGCATATACTCATTATCAACTATCCTAGGTATAATATATTAAGCTGTATGCTGTAAATAGGTTGTATCTCTGTAATACTTTCAAAAACTTTTAAGCGTAACAGATGTTGATTGATCTCGGTGAGTATATGCCTATATTTATTTCAGATGAAAACAGATTTTACGAGCTAGCTAAAAATGCTATTGAATGTAGGATAAAGAATGACAAAAGAAGAGGTATAGTGAAACTAAAGGCAAGAACAAAGAGATACCTGTATACATATATTGTATCAAGCGATAATGCTACATCAGCTATAGAAAAACTCAAGAGTGTATGCAAGTCGCTCAAAGAGATTTAATGATGTATAGTTTTAACCCCATCTGAGAAATGATGAAGGTCGGCGCTTCTGATTTTTGGAGATTTTCTCATTCTATTACTCTTCTACATGTTTCGCGATACTGATTACAGTATAGCTAGAAACCTCTATAGAAATTGCATTAACTGGACATAGTATAACGCATCCATAACAAGATATACATGAATTATCGTTAACCACAATTCTATTAATATTCTCATCTACTTTAAACACGTTGGTGGGACATAGATCTACACAAAGTTTACATAAGTTACATCTTGAATAATCTAAGGTTATATTACCTTTAACCACTATACTCATACCCCGTTTGCTGTACCATACTCCATACATTTAGTGTATCCTTAATCTTTTTGGTTAAACTATAATACTACTTGTTCTTCTTTAATATATGTTTGACCATACATGTATAGCTTGAATGATATCTGTATTTTCTTAATATAACATGTAAGTATTATTCATAAAAAGTTAAAAAGTTTTGGAACAAGTATATTTGTTTCGGTTAAAAGAAATGTTATCAGAAGATGCTGTAGCACTAATGATGTCTACAGCTTATTCAGCTCCATATATAGATGATGTTGACAATAGATATATCTTAAGTAGTGCAGAGGTGATGAAGCTAACAGAAATGTATGAAAATGAGGCTAGAGAATATGTGATATTAAACGGAATAAAGCTGATGTCGGCAAACAGGTTGAGTGAAGATGCATACATTCTCTGTAGCAATATGTTAATACATATAGGTAGATTCAATAGAGGATATGTACCATCAGATGAAATATTGAAGTACAGAAAATTATGTCTAGATATGGTTTCACTTCATACACATCCTATACCTTTACCTCTACCTACACTAGAAGATATCATATCTACACAACAAGTTGGCTATAATACTGAATGTGTTTTAAGTAAAATAGGTAAGTACAATGCAAAGATGATATGTATAGAGCCTACAAAAGATTGGAACAGAATCCTAAATTCTATGGAGTTTTTTACAGAAATTGTCTACAAATTAGTGGACAAGTATATAGTTGTTGAAGACGAGTTTAGCATAAGATTCGTACCTTATCCTTCTGAAGACCGTCTACAAGCTATAGAAAACGAATTTATTAGAATTCTTAAAGGAGATGCATACATAGATATTGTTATACTGGATATGAAGCTAAGTGAATATACTCGTATCACTTGGTAGTTATGGCAACCATTATTCAACTAAATCTTTATAGAATTGTTAGAGAGTAAAATAAATGATTTGTATTACATATATGTTTCCTCAATATTCATGGAGGTATATTAGCTTTCAATAGATTTTCATAGCTTATGAAGAACCTATTAAGCATATATAGAGTTATAAATGATCCTATATATGGGTATATAAAGATCTATAACCATGAAGCATCTATACTAGAGAGTGAAGCTTTTCAAAGACTCAGAAGAATCAAACACCTTGGTGTTACAGATTATGTGTATCCTGGAGCTACATACACCACTTTTCTTCACAGTATTGGTGTAGCTCATGTAGTCGAGAACATGGTTAAAGAGATTCTAGTTAAAGCTGATGTAAGTTACAATGATATTGAAAGATACATTGTTCTCCTCAGATTAATATTACTTTTACACGATATTGGTTACGGACCTTACACATACATATTTGAAGAAGCTATTCTAGAGCCTCGTCAATTGACACATGAGGATATGGGAGCCAGAATTGTTGATGAATTCAATGAGATTTCAGTTGGTATAGAGAAGGTTTTAAGGAATTACGGATATACATATAAGCATATCATTCAAGCTATAAACAGTAGAAACATAGATAATTGGCCTTTTAGATCTCAGATAAATAGTGAAATTAACGAAAGAGTATTGTTTCATTTTGTCAAAGGAGCTTTTAGTGCTAATGTCATAGATCGTGTCTTAAGAGACTCGTATTATACAGGAATAACACATTCAGTAATAGACTGGCACAAACTACTACATTATATGATTGTATATGAAGATAAAGTTGTATTCGATAGTAGAGCTACAGATGTGTTAGAGCAAATATTAGCAACAAGAATGAAGTTATTACTACATGTCTACTACGATTCTGAGGTAAGGAATACATCAATATTTTGTAAAAATGTGTTGAAGAAATTAGATCAAGAAAGACTCATGGATTTTGATGCCATAGTAAGAGATGTTTATAAGTACTTAACTTTAGATGATTATACAATTTTCTCTATAGAAAATGTGAGATATGTGAAAGATATTAGGAGTTTTATCTATGGAAGAAACCCTTATGTCGTTTTTATCGAGTATTATGTACCTCGAGAGAAGTACTTCAAGACAGAGATAGATATAAATAAAGTTAAACAAATCGTGGTAGAACATATTAGAGATTGTGGAGTTGAAGTAGATGTAGATACTGATCTTTTTATCGATGTTTCGAATCATTTAATGAAACTATTATTCAAAGAATATGAGATCTTGATCAGATATAGAGATGGCTCTATAATCAAAACGAAGATCCATGATTTTCTACCTATATTATTCAGTCATAAAGTAGTAGCCTTTAGAGTATATATTAAGAGAACTTTGAGTGATAAGATATGTAACATGAGGTACAGAATCATTTCCTCTATAGATAACGAGATAATGTAAGGCTTAGTGAATAAGCTCGATATACATATGCACAATTTTAGTGAGACTTTCTATTGGCAACCGTATTACTCTCAATAAAGCCATGTCATAGATATATACATATTTAATCGTCCAGTTCTTTAGATACATGATCGAGTTATAATCTATAGCATAGAATTTTCTAGCTATAGTTACGACTCTCTCAAGCTCCTCTTCTGATCTTTCTTCTGGTTTTTTCAAAAGTTCTAGAGGAATTAGTGGCACTACACCATAGGGATATGCAAAAGTTAGTGAAATTGATTCCTCCTTTGCTATCTGTAGAATTTTCTTTATATGTCTAGCTATAATGTAGTGGTATCCATCTAGAATGTACTCGACAGGTATTGAGTGAGTTTCTATCTCTATACATATCCTTCTTGATTTGCTTTCAGCATAAACATCACATTTTGTTGACCCTATAGTCTCTTCTATAGATATGTAATTGTATCCTTCATTCTTAACGTATGAATATATAAGTACTTCTGCAAGAATATGTGTTACTGATACCCCCTTATCTATCAACTTCATAGCTTTATAGATAACTCCATCTGTACTCTCTATACCCAATCGATTAGACATCATCAACAACAATGAGTATAGATCCAGCGTCTCTATCATCGTGATCCACATAACTGTCCTTAAAGCTTATAGCTAGCTAGGTATATAGCTTTAGTAAAATATATCCTTAAATCATAGATGGGTAACATAAAGTGGATACGATAATAGCCTATTACGTTGACGATCCTGCAGGCAGAGGGATAATTAAGTACATAATTGACTTTGCTAAATGCTTAGAAGATAGTACCTTAAACAGCAACACTAAAGAGCTTAAGGAACGATATATTTGTAAAAATGACAACATTTCTCTACTTGGATTCAGTATCGATGTTATATATCTTGAAGTACTCAACAATTTCTCTAGTGCAGAATATTACGTGATAGTCTCACGACATAGCGCAAAATCCGGGAAACCTAGTTTAACTACTCATACACCTGGAAACCCCTGGGGAAGAAGTGATTTTGGTGGAAGACCTTGGGAAATACCTCCATCAAATCCTATTTTGATGTGGTACATCATTAAAGGACTGAATAAGTATAGTATAGAATTCGGGTTAGAAAATAAGTATGAAGTATGTTATGAAGTTACTCACCATGGACCTACATCTATAAATAAACCGGTAACATTTGTAGAGCTTGGAAGTAGTGAAAAAGAATGGACCAATACCAATGCTCAAGAGGCTATAGCTATGGCCATTCTAGAGGCTATTAAAGAATTCAGAACCAGAAGAACTGAAAATGAATGCACGATATCTGTAGGATTTGGTGGATCACATTATGCTCCAATCTTTACTAAGAGAGCTTTTGAAGAAAATGAATGCTATGGTCATATGATACCGAACTATGTGATAAAAGAGTTAAAGTTAGAGGAGCTAAAGTTTATAGCTAGAAAAGCTATAGAACTTACACCAGGAAGTAAGAGAATTGTAATTGAGAAGATGAGGAAAGAAATGAGAGAAATTATAGAGGAAGAAGCAGATAGGCGTAATCTTGAGATAGTTAGGTACTAGAATACAATCTTCTTTGGATAAGAGTTAATAAATATGTGCTATACTATTATGATTTGAAATACAAAGTCTAAGTCATATAATAGGGTCAGTTGTTACAGTATTTAAACAGTATTTAAAATTGTAGAGTTTCACGATATATGAGAGATATTTCATGAATACTCACTCTATTAAAGTTCTAGTAACAAGTTTCTTGACCAATGCTTCTAAATATCTATAGTTTCACCGTTTTTAGGAGCATAAAATTCTATTCCAAGCTCTTCACGTATCCTATAACCAATCGTATATATAGCATCTTCAGATCCATGTACTAGAATAACTTTTTCGATATTTTTTACAGACTTAATTATATTCACCAGTTCTTCGGATCCAGCATGACTTGAAAAATCGAACCAGAACACCTTTGCATTTACGGGTTGTCCATTTTCTTCAAGACTACCATCCACAAGAAGTTTTCTTCCAGGTGTAGTAGTAGCTTGAAAACTAACCAATATTACGGCATTTCTACTATTGAAGCCAAGTCTCTTAATGTAGTATACAGCTGGTCCTCCCTTCAGCATACCAGCTGGTGCAACAATTATGTTGCCTGGTTCACTACATATTTTCTTCCTTATCTGAGATGATCTAACTGATTCAAATAGTGTATAAGCTTTTCTAAGTAGGTCAATACGATTTATATATTCTTTTTGTTCAAGATATAGCATCATTATTTCACGCGCCATACCATCATAATATACATTTGCATAAGGCATTCTATCAGCTAAAACAGCTAGAATCTCTTGAGCTCTACCTAACGAAAATGATGGTATTAGTACACTACCTCCATCGTCTAGAACGCTCTTTATTGTTTCAACAAATTTTTCTTCAACTCTGTGGCGTGGAGGATGATTGAACATACCATATGTAGATTCCATAATAACTATATCAGCATTCATATTCGTTAGATCTACACCTTTCACCAATTTCGTATCTATTGTATTTATATCACCTGTATAGATGATTGTCTTACTTTTTGTATGAATTCTAAACATAGCGCTTCCAGGTATATGTCCAGCATTAAGTAACTCGATACTTATTCCATTAAGTTCAACTGTTTCACTAATTCCTACAGTTTTCGAGTTTTCCAACATTGTTGCAAGTTCTGGATATTCAAAAGGTAAGTAGTATCCTGAGAGCCTTAGCATATCTTCTATCATTAATTTTCCTGTAGCAAGAGTAAGATTTGTAGCTATAAGTAAAGGTTTTGCTGAAACATATAGAAGTGGAGTTGCACCTATATGATCCAGATGAGCATGACTTACTAGTACTGCCTTTAGTTGTGAAGGTGCTACTGATAATGGAAATACTGGTTTATCATATTCATCAAATGATATACCATAGTCTAGAAGCAGAGAACTAGAGTCCTCTGCTTCAGAAAGCAATATAGCTGTTCTTCCAACCTCTCTTCCAGCACCTAGTACCGTTATTTTCAAGTTACAACATCCTCTACTACTGTATCAACAATATCCTCAATACCTATAAACTCTTTTTCAGGATTTTAAGCCAAAATGACCCTAGAATATGTACAACCTACTGATCATAGCATAATTATTGATATAATCTTACTGATTTATGTCACAATTCTTAGAATTGGATTCCAACTGTGTATTGAGTATTTCTATTATTTCTAAAACTTTTTTGCTTAGTACCTCCACTACATGATTGGGTATCACAACGTTTTTCTCCCAAAGTATTTGTACAACACTTATGAGTTTATCTATATTGAGTCTATTTATTATATTAAACATTGTTCTAATTTTTCCGATAGTATCGTATATTTCCTGCTTTTTGGTGTAAACATAGTCTACACCTTTGCTTGTAAGTTCATACACCCTCTTCCTACCTTCGTTGTGTGAGATCAAGAAACCCTCTTTTTCAAGTTCATGAAGAGTTGGATAAAGTATCCCATTGCTTGGAACATATTTTAAGTTGAATAATTTAGCTATATACTGTCTCAATTCATAGCCATGAGCTCTACCTAATTCAAAGATAGAATACAAAATAACATACTTAAGAGCGCCTTTGATCTTGACTAGAGTTATGCTATCAAGCATTATTCTACAACCGTAAGAATTATCTGTAGCGATAACTTAATTAATTTTTGAGTACTTTTATATGCTATAGGTCTAGATTATTATGAATGAAGTAGTGATAGCAAAAGATCTCGTTAAGGTCTACAAGGTTGGTAGCAATTATGTTTATGGACTTCGCGGCATAAATATGGTGATACGAAGAGGAGAATTTATAGCAATAATGGGTCCATCGGGATCAGGTAAAACAACTCTATTGAATATGCTAGGACTTCTTGATAAACCATCTTCAGGTAAGCTACTTCTTGACGGAATAGATGTAGTTAAGCTTAATTCTCATGAAATAGCTAAGATAAGGAATACAAAAATAGGATTTGTTTTTCAATTCTTTAACCTTGTAAATAGATTAACTGTACTAGAAAACATAGAGTTACCCTTAATTGCTAGAGGTATCCCTAGATCGAAGAGAGTTGAATTAGCTAAAGATGCTTTACTAAAAGTTGGAGGAGAACTCAGCTGGTTATATAAAAAACCTCAACAACTTTCTGGAGGACAACAACAAAGAGTTGCTATAGCTAGAGCTATTGTTGGTAATCCAGAGATACTGTTAGCTGATGAACCTACAGGTAATCTAGATAGAGCTAGTGCTAAGGTTGTAATTAAAACATTTACAGAATTGAACAATGAAGGTAAAACAATAGCTATTGTTACTCACGATCCTGAAGTAGCAAACTGTACTAATATAATCTACATTATTAGGGATGGTACTATTGTTGATGTTAGAGAACCTCAAAGAGATAAATGTTTATTGTATACCGCATAGTTCAGGATTCTTCACATAAACACTTATAAGCTCCCGCAAATACTGTGTCTCCAGACATATTATGGTGTCTGTGATGTATTCGATATCTATTAATAGAATAATCGTCTTTTTAGCTACATTACTACTACTGATTCTACCAATTATAGGAAGGATGTTTGCACAGAACATCCAGGGAAACGATTTCATTCTCTACAGCTATAGCTACAAGTCCTCTGCAAATGAACCATACATATACCCAGGCAGTAAGTATGTTGAATTATCAATAGATGTTATAAATACTAACAACAAAAGGCTATATGTGTATGGAGCGTGCATAACCTTACCACAAGGATTTACTATTTCACGAGGATATACATCGTGTTCAGCAGCTCGTAATCCAAATGGTTCAACCATCTATATAGTTGATCCAGGAGGTGTTGTATCCTTTCGATACTACATAGATGTATCTAAAGATGTTGTGCCTGGTTATTATTCATTATCTATAAACATTAGATATAATGATGATGTAAATGTTTATGAACAAACAATAGATAGAATAACTATAGCAATCTCTAGTTATCCTTCGCCTAGTATAGAGGTTATTAACTGGTATTGGAGTCCTGATGCTTATCCTGGCTCAGAAAACATATACCTGTATATAGTTTTGAGGAATAGCGGTAACGTGGATATAGTAGAAGGATATGGTAGTATAGAACTGCCCGCTCAAGTGTTTAGACCCTCTAGAAGAACAATAACATTAAACAACTTAAACAGAGATATGTCTGCATCTATATCTGTAGGTCCTCTCTCCATCTACTCTTACGCAGATCAGGGCCCTTACAAAGCTAGACTTAATCTAAATGCTACAATGAGAACTCCTGATGGTGTGTTCTATGGAAGTACTATAATGATTGAATTTCAAGTTACTTTATCCCCTTCCCCATATACTTATATAACTGTTGTTGATTATGGTTTTGCTGATACTAAGGTATTCCAAGGATCAACAAGAACCAGATTCTATGTAACTATACTTAATCAGGATTTCGCTACAATTAGGAGTATTGTAGCATACTTCACACTTACTTCATGTGGAACATTTATCAATAACTCAAGGCAATCTGTATACATACTGGAGACTCCTCTAAACTACGGTGCTACAGCTACACTTTATTCAGATTACATAAACATAGATTATAGATGTAGATATATTGAATTATCCCTTAGTCTGAATATTTTCGGTGATATAAATGGAGCTGAATTTTGGTCTACTCAAAGATACACCTTTAGCATTCCTCTAGAGATCCCCACTATTAATATAAATGTTGTAGAGACCTATTGGAGCGGTAGCTATGCTTATCCTGGTACAAAAGACGCTAATCTTGTTATTGTTTTAGAGAACCTTGATGTTGTTAATGTTAGAAATGCTATTGTGAAACTAGATCTAGATCCAAAAATATTTTATCCATCTACACTAGTTTTATCAAATATAGATATAGCTTCAGGTAGTAGATCTACACTCATCTTCAGATCCATATCTGTATCTACTCAAGCTTCTCCAGGTCTATATGTCGCCTATGTAATGGTGTCGGGTATAGCTACAACACCAATAGGCTCTTTCTTTAGAACTAATCTAACATTAAGGACTCTTATCGAGATAAAGAAACCTGAATCAGAGAACATTGTAGAGATTGTAAGATACAGCTGGTCTACAGGAAAAGCCTATGTATCTATGGTCAATACAGGGATACATGTAGATATAAGGGTATGTAATCCATTCTACATGGTAGAAAATCCTGTTGCAATACTTCATCTACCTCCAGGCTTTGTTTCTAGGGACAGTAACAGAAAGATAACAATATCTCTTACTGGAAGATATAGCTATGGACAAGTCATACCAATTCAATTCCAAGGTATTGATATAATGGTTACAGAAGCTGGACTTTACCCAATAATTCTAGAACTCAACACATTAGTGATAGATAGTTCTGACTCTGAATTCTGGTTCAATAAAACCATGACCTTCATGATGTATGTACATAAATCCTCTCTCAATATCACCATAATAGATTCTGGATGGATTAGCGATATCGTTACAAGTTCAACCTATGGTGCTTCAGTCTACGTAACTCTACAATCATATTCTATAGATACCATAACGAGTATTACTGCTTCACTAGGTGTAGACCCTAGAGTAGCTATAGCTTTGGGTAAGAATGGTGTAGTTTCATATACTTCCCGCATCATTAACTATGGCGATATCGTTACCTTAACCTTTGATGGAATTGACATAATTTGTAGAGACTGTGTTGATGTGGATATGTATGTAAACATATCCGTTGTTAAGTCTATAGGTTCTTCATACTATACAGCTAGAGATAGCTATAGATTTAAGCTAAGATTAGTGAAAGAGCTAAGTTCTTTCAAAGTAGTATCCCTCAATACTTACTATAGCGGTAATCCAGCACCCATACTACCTTCTGCACGAAACCTCTACATTAGTATTGATATAGCTAATGTAAGACCTTATGATATATCATGGATAAAACCTGAAATAATACATATAACCAGCAACATGATTAGAATCAATAGTATAGGTGGTTCATGCTTAAGTGGTGTAGCTCGTGGAGGTGTGTGCACTCTAGCACTAAATATAGATGTAGATGAACGTATACAGCCAGGGAAACACACCATAATCTTGAACCTTACATATGCGCTATACATAAGGAATACTGTTATTGTCTCTAGCGAAATAATTGATATACCTCTAGCTGTAGCCGATTATAGCTACTATAGACCCTACATAAGACCTTCGACATGGTACTGGGGTATTCAAACACCAATACGTGCTTTACCAGGTCAACGAAATGTACCTCTAACAATTGTCTTTATTAATAATGGTAGATATAGAGTTGATGATGTAGAGGTACAAGTAACATCTTTAACTAACTTTGCTACAGCTATTATAAATAGAAGTTTATGTGCAGCTACTCTACTACCTACAGCCTACTGTTCAGTCACATTCTATATAGATTTAGCTGAATCTGTAAATGAATCTATACCCTTTGATGTAGTTATCCAGTACGTATTTAGTGAGTATGGAACACATATAGTTGATAGAGATTTGTACACAATATACATGAATGTAGATATATTTGCAGGAGGTAGAGGACTAAATCTTGTGGATCATTATTGGATTAACAACTGGCCTGTATATCCGGCCACAGAAAACGCAACATATGTAGTAAGATTGTATAATAGTTGGCCTTATCGTGTCTCAAGTATTTCAGCTAAGTTATTATTGCCAAAAGGTTTCTCATCACGTGGTTTACCCTATGCCTATAGCTATGTATCTGGACCTATACAGAGTTTCCAACAAGTAGATCTATCCTTCACCATATCTATAGACGAAGAAATCGAGCCGGGTAGATATTGGGCTAAACTAGCTGTAGAGTATATTGTTGAAAGTGGTTTACCTTATATGAGAGTTGAAGATGTTTTCTATATATATCTACAAGTGAATGATATATCTAGTTCTGTTTCATTACTTTTCATTCAATGGCTTGATTCAGTACCTGAACCTAGAACCTATGGAGCTATTCTAGGGATAGGGATTAGAAACAATTATGTACCTGTAATGAGGGGACCTGTACTAGAGGTATACACACCATCAAATATTCTATGCTCAGATACTAATACCTCATACACTTCTGTAATAGCAACAAGAGTTTCACCAGATATGATAAGGTCAATGACATTAGCATCTACATTGCGTCTTCAGTACGGATCTTTACAAGAATACATTAGCCGGTTAATTAAAGAATACACTAATGTAGAGCAGTATAGCTATGGCGACATACTGTACTTCTACTTGAAGCTTAACTTGTTAGTCGATGCTCCAGGAACATATATAGCTAGAGGTTATGTTAATTTCATAGATCAGTGGAATAATGTTAGAAAGATACCTATAGATATACCTATACATGTCATTGGATCGATTAAGGTTATCGATATAACCGTTCTTCAGCCTATAAAGATCAAGAACGGTAGTGCAACAATAACTATAGGGCTCATGAATATAGGCTCTGCACCAATATACAACGTGTATGTCTATTTAATTCCACAAACACCTCTACTTATACCAAGTGGTGGTCTAAGATATGTAGATACCTTAAGACCAAATATAACAGAGTATATATCGTTCCAGTTAGTTTATAATCCTATGGCGCTTTTCTCAGGAACCGCTATGCAAGCTGTAAGATACACAACAGCTGTGTTTATGTTAACTATTCTTTATCGAGATGCCTCAGGATACATTAGATATGTTAATACATCAGTAGCATCACTTATAGAGCCTTTCATTGATCTCGAGATAGTTAATATAAAGGCTAGTGGTGTAGGTAATACTTTAACTGTTTCAGGAACTATTGTTAACTATGGCTTAGCTACTGCACGAAATGTTGAAGTAGCTGTACTAGAAGAGAGTAGGGTATTGGGTAGGAGCTTTCTTGGTGATCTAGATCCTGCATCACAATACGCATTTAGAGTTGAAGCTTCAGTTGATAGACCAATATCACCACTAATTCTAAGAATAAGCTATAGAGATGAATATGGTATATCAAGATATGTAGAACTGCCTATAGCTGTATCTTATGAACAAAGATCTGTAGCTTCTACAGCAAGAGTAAACCAAGAGCAGATACCGCTAATGACACATTATATCATAATAACTCTTGTAGCTTTATTTTTAGCATCCATAGGATTGATATTGTATAGATACGTTAGAAAACATATTCATAAACTTAGTGAAAGAATTGAGGTATAAAGTTATGTTACAGTTTCTTCTGGATATAGCCAAACTGTCATTAAAGGTTTTATCTGAAAGAAAACTTAGATCAACATTAACGATAATAGGTATAGCGATAGGTCCTTTAGCTCTTGTAATGATATCAAGTGTAATAGATGGATATAGCGATTATGTTATATCTCAGATAGAGCGCATAGGCCAGAATGCTATAGTCCTATTCCCTAATTCAGGGTATAGATTTACAGAAAGTGATTTGAATATAATTAGAAGCATCGATGGTGTGTCTCGAGCAGAACCATTCTATTCCATTCAAGCATATGCTCGAATAGGTGGAGAAGATAAACTTGTATTTGTTTATGCTCTTCCTATAGATATAATATTTGAAGCTTTTGGAGGGCTAGAAGTAGAGAAAGGATCTCTACCAACTGATGCTGAATTCGTAAATGCTGCAGTAGGTTACAAAATTGCTTACAAAGATGGTGAAAATATTTATGATGTAGGTGATGTTATTCCAATAACATATCTAAGAGTTGAAGGGGGGAGAAACACTATTAGAAGAGCATATATCATGGTTTCAGCTGTATTGAAGGAATTTGGAGGTGCTTTTATACTTAGTCCAGATACAACAATATTTATGCCTCTTGAAGCCGGTAGAAGAGTATTTGGTTTAAATGATTGGTCTGGAATAATAATTTTAGCTAGAAGCAGTAGTGATGTCCCTGTAATTGTTAGAGAGCTACAGTCATTGTTTAGGAATTCTGCTGAAGTTATATCTTTCCAAGGTATAGCTAGTATCGTAAGTTCTATTACAGGTGCTATGAGCTTTATCTCTTTTGCATCTACTCTATCAGCATTTGCTGTAGCTGTAGCAGGAGTTTCTGCAACAATGATTACTTCAGTTGTAGAAAGAACAAGAGAAATAGGTGTGATGAAGGCTATAGGTTTTACTGATTGGCAGGTTCTCATAATGATACTCATGGAGAGTATAGTTATGAGCTTGATAGGAGGATTTATAGGTATATCGATAGGTGTTATAGGAGGACACATCCTAGCTTCTGTAGGATTTGAGGTAAGAGCCTCACAACAAGCTCTCATGGTTATAAGAGCTTCTCCAAAATTTGCACCAAGTAGGATTCTCGTAACGATTGCTTTAACAATAGTTATAGGCATAGTTGGTGGCATATTTCCTGCATACAGAGCCTCAAAAATACCGCCAGCTGTTGCATTAAGATATGAATAAATAGATTGAATATACATATCCGAGTAGCTTATTTAGATAGTGTATTTTTAACCTTAGTTGGGTATAGATATTGAGCTTCGATGAAGTAAAACATGTCATCGATTATGTGTCTAGATTTTCTAGTATAGGAGAAGTTGTAGCAGGTAGCACAAGAGAATATCAACAAATAGAATTGATAAAGTCTGCTGTAGAGGATTATGTAGATGAAATTGTGATAGAACCTGTTGAAGTCTCTACTTGGGACGAGGAATTCTGTACTATATACCTAGATGGTGAAATTTTTCGTTGCTCTATCCATCCTCCATACGAAGGTTATATCGATATAAATACATCTAGAAACAACATCGTCTATATACATGATATAAGTTTATTAAATAACGCAAAGAGTAATCTAGAAGAAAAGGTAGTGATTGTTAGTGATGTTGATGATCCAAACTATATAGCTGTCTATACACACATTCTTAAAGTATATAGACCTATGGCAATAATTTTTATAGATATCTATGAAGCTTTGCGACGAATAGTTGTACTAGACGATATTGTATCAAGTCAAAAACCCACTATACCCTCTAGAATACCTGTTATCCATATCCCTAAGAATGTTGGTAAGAAGCTACTTAATTCAAGATATATACATATTGCTGCTAAATCTATACTAAAGTTTTCTTATGGATACAACGTTGTAGCAAAACTAAATAACGCTTCAGACAAATACATATACATTACTTCACATCATGATCATTGGTTTAATGGTGTAACTGATGATTCTGTAGGTGTAGCTTTAATGCTCAATATATCTAGAAACCCAATGACTAGGAGAGGTTTAAGAGAGGGAATTACTCTAGCTTTCTTTACAGCTGAAGAAGGTTTTCCCTATCCTTTATCATCATTCTACTGGTTGGTTGGTTCGAGAAAACATGTGGCTGGCAATGCTGATAGATTGTTAGAAGATGTATTATTTGTTTTAAATCTTGATGTTCTTTATAGAGGTAGATTAAGGTTCTCGACATCAAGTCTTGTTGCTAGAGGTTTTTTAGCAAACATAGGGATAGATATTGATAGTTTAGAGAACGATAGTATGTTCTTCGATTCATTTTCTTTTACATCTCTAGGTATTCCAAGTATAACTATACATAGCTATAATGAAGTCTTACGTAGTGGTCTATACCATAGTACTCTAGATACAATAGATATGATAGACATTGACTCCATTAGCTACACACTTAGTGTAATTTATAAACTGATTAGAAATTCGCATATGATTAAGAGTAATATTAAGAAGCTTTTAGAACTAGGAGCAAAAACTATAGCTATGGAGTTGATGAAAACAATCAAACCTCTTGAAGTTATACTGAACTTGTACAGAGTACTTAGATTGTTTCTAGACTGTCTAGACAGTAATACTCTTGTCAATTATATGTATAGTTTCCATAGAATAATAACAACTACATATATTAGTAGAGATGTATATAAGGGATTAAAAATATATGAAGAAACTTCGTATATTGATTGTAGAGATGAATACATATATCTACCCATAGACCCTCTGTTCAATAATGCTGACGATTGTTATAGAAATATATTGTTTAATTTAGAGTCATTAGCATATATACTACTTAAGTACTGTAAAGATATAGAGGTAGTACAACAAAATGAATAGTTATGGAAATACTGATCTATTACAGGTACCATCTAAGATTCTAGCTGAACTTACGAAACCTTTTGTTGGTAGAGAAGAGGAGGCTAAGGTGATACTTTTAGCCCTATTGACAAAAGAGCATGCTGTGTTGATAGGTGAACCAGGTACGGCCAAAAGCGCATTAATAAGAAGAACTGCAGCAATCCTTAATATGAAATGCTTTATCTATCTTTTAACACGGTTTACAGAACCTGCAGAACTTTTTGGTCCACTAGATATAAATGCATTAAAGGAAGGTAAATATGTTAGGATAACGACAAACAAGTTACCAGAAGCCGAAATTGTTTTCTTAGACGAGATATTTAAAGCAAATTCAGCTATACTAAACACGCTTTTGACTATAATGAATGAAAGAGTGTTCTACGATGGATATACCGAGATGAAGGTTTCTCTATGGAGTCTGTTTGGCGCTAGTAATGAAGTTCCAGAAGATCCTGAACTTGAAGCTCTTTACGATAGATTTTTGCTGAGACACTATGTTAAACCTGTATCTGATGATGCTTGGAAGGACTTACTTAGATATTCATGGAATATAGAGAAATATGGTTATACAAAACCTGAGATAAAAGTTGATAAAGATATTTTAGAAAAAATACATAAGACTATATTCGAGGTGGATCTTACACCTATAGAGAGTAAAGTGCTAAAGCTTTTCTCGATACTCGAATCAAAAAATATTCATCTAACTGATAGAAGAAAAGGTAAGGTGCTAAAGGTTATAGCAGCTCACGCTGTACTTAATGGAAGATTTACTGCTATAGAAGAAGATCTATCTGTACTAAAATTTGTTGCTGCTCATGATATAGATGATTTTGAGCGTATAAACATAATTCTCTCTGAAGAACTTAAGACAGCTTACAGATACCTTAAGGAACTTGAAGAAATACATAGAAATGTAAAAGAGGTATACAACTATATATCTTCATTTCCTAGTGTAACATCTAGATTCGTTGAATATAGATTACTAGAGATATATCGAGATCTTGAATCAACTAGAGATAGAGTTATATCTATAGTTAGAGAGACAAGTGACGAGAAAGTACATAAAAAGGCTACAGAAGTAGTAGAGTATCTAAATGAGGTGTTAAGTAAAATAAGACAGAAGATCGAGGGTAGGTAATGCCAGGTTCTCTAAAGAATATAGATTATCAAGATCCATTCGTTAGGTATAGAGGTCAGAAAATACTTGATAATTTAAAGAAGTTTAGTATGCATAATAATGTTCAACTAGAATTAGCTATAGACGTCTACTATTCACTCTATCTACCTTTTCCAATTCTTGAAGATCCTAATAAAATTACTGTAGGTAATAGGAATATTTACGAAATTGTTAGAAATATCCTTGAAGACAATGAATTCAGAAGACTCAGATACTATACTATTGCTGATGCTTTTGCTTCTGTAGCTATAGGAACACTATTTTTACTGAATCTTCAGGAAGAACTTAAATCAGAAAACGAGCAGCAAAGTCACATGGGTAGAGGAAGAACAGGAACTAGAAACAAGGATACTGAAGTAGAAAATAATAGCGAAAGTATCGAGGATTCAAGAAGTAGTGATTTGAAGAACATGGTTAGAAATGCTATAAAGAAAACACTAGAACATTCAGAAACAATAAAAGAATTACAGCATTTTACCTATGGCTATAGAGCAGGTATAGGACACACACTTGATCTAGATGAAGATGTAAATAAGGTCTTGAGATTGGTTAGGAATACTGATATAAAGAAGATATTGATGTTTTTATCAAAAATGCCTAACATAAATACTATAGTTAAGAAAAAGAAGATGAGTTATCAAAGAGGTGAAGTAGAGGGATATACAACGGGTTCAGATATAGAGAGAATTGTATCCACAGAGCTAGCTTATCCATCCATATACATATACATTAAGATAGCTGAAAACAAGCTACTTCTATACAATAAGGTTCTATACATGTCGCTAGGACCTATATATGTATTGATAGATAAGTCTGGAAGTATGGATGGAAACAAAATCTTGTGGGCGAAAGCTACAGCTCTTGCATTATTAATGAGGAGCAGAATTGAAAAAAGAGCATTCTACATAAGGTTTTTTGATTCTGAGCCATACAAGCTTATGAAGATTAAACCTAATGCTAAACCATCAGAAGTACTAAGAGTTGTTGAATATGTAGCTATGGTTAGAAACGGTGGAGGAACAGATATATCTAAGTCAATTATAACAGCTTGTAACGATATAATGAAGTTTCGATCTAGAGATTTTAGCGATATAATAATAATAACCGATGGAGAAGATAGAATAGCCAAAAGTTTAGTTAAAAAGTCTTTAGCTTATTCACGTTCTAGACTGATATCTGTTATGATTATGGGAGATAATAGCGATCTAAAAGAGATAAGCTATAAATATTTGAAAGTCGTAAAACTTTCTGAAAAAGAGATGCTTAATGTTATTGAAGCCTGATCATGATTTATTCCTAGCTACCTATCCTAAGTATCTCCACACGTTGCTTTGGCTCTCTCAAACCATAAGTAAGTACAGCTAGTTCTCCATAACTTACTAAACCGCTTTCTATAGCTTTTTCAAGCATTTTTTGCATTCCTTCTTCATAGCTTTCTGCTTCAACATGTAGTAGATTTAGTCCCCAGAGAATAGATAATTTCCTAAGTACATGTATATTTGGTGAAGCTACATATATAGGTACTCTAGGTCTTAGAGATGATATTCTTTTAGCTGTATTCCCATACATACTAAACACAAAAAGTTTTGCATCAATATCTTCTGCAAGCTCTAAAACACCTTTTGTAAATCTTAAGCGTAGGTCTTCAAGTCTTTCTCTAGCTCTTGAAGATACTTCATCAATTGATTTATGTATATGGCTTTCTACAAAATCTACTATCTTTTTCAACCACTTTACAGCTTCTAGAGGATACTTTCCAGCTGATGTTTCACCTGTAAGCATTAAGGCATCTACACCCATCTCTATAGCTATACTTACATCAACAACCTCCGCTCTTGTGGGAACAGGATTCTCAATCATAGATTCTAGGAGTTGTGTAGCAACTATAACAGGTGTTCTCTTCTTTAAACATTTATCTACCACAAGTTTCTGTAGATGATGTATCTCTTCAAGACCAAAATTCATTCCTAGATCTCCACGAGCTACAAGAACTGCATCACTTACTTCAACTATATCGTCAAGATTCTTTACAGCACTTTTAGTCTCTATCTTAGCTATAATCCCTATATCACCTCTACCGTATCTTTTTAATATGTCTCTGACGTTCTCTACATCTTCTGCCTTCCTGACATAACTTAAACCGATATAATCAACATCATTCTCTACAGCAAACTTTATACACATTAAATCTCTATCACTTAAGATAGGCATATCTATCTCTTTTGCTTGTATTGTTAGTGTTTTTCTAGACTTTATCACCGATTCTGTAAGTGCTACAACATCTACATAATTAGAGCCTCTATCTACAACACGAAGCCTTGTTCTCCCATCATCCATAATAATTATATCTCCAACTTCAATTATATCGAAAAATTTCTTAGCAACTATCGGTACAGTATTTGGGTTAGTAGTTGTAGAACCTAAGATAAAACGTACAGTATCGCCTTTCTTCAAGACTATAGGGTTAGAAACTTCACCAATTCTAATTGAAGGTCCCTGTATATCGCCAATAATCGGTAAAGGCTTCCCTAACTCAGCTTCAGCTTTCCTAACATACTCTATACGCATTTTCCATTCGTTTGGATCTCCATGAGCAAAATTTATCCTAAATCCATCTATACCGAACTCAACCATAGATCTAATGATTTCGTAACTACTTGATGACGGTCCTAGAGATGCTATCTTTTTTACAAACATATCTACAGACCTTGATATACTTTCGGTAAGACTATGAAGAGTTAAAAATATTGATGCCCCACTAATATAATGTTCAAATATGGAATACAGTAAATCTATGTCAAGAAATAGATACTCTTTGGAATTAAGGGAATAGGTATAATTATATACCTATAGAGTTGATTACATCGTTTCTACATGTATTTAAGTCATTTTCTGAGAGCACAATAGGCTCTCTTTCTCTCCTCCATAGATATACAACCTTACTGAGTTTATCTCTCAAGAATCTGTATTTGAATGCTATATTGATATCTGCCAATCTCGAGAATAACATGAATATATCGCTATTTGCTCTAATAGACATTATTATGGTTAGTATTTTCTTGCTTTTCATATAGTTTACCATATTATAGATCGTGGACATGTGTTTAGGTTTGTATGCTAATGCAAATATATCAAAAGCATGTAGTAGAACTATATCTGGTTTCACAAAGTTTACTACCTCTATTATCTGTGTCATGAGTTCTGTACTTGAGTATGCGAATGGATTATAGCTTCTAAATACGAAGTTGCTTTCTATAAATTTCTCTATCCTTATATCGCTGATACCGAAAGACTGAAGACTCTTAATTATTGTTTGCTTCATTGTTGCAGGCGATATCCTAAAACTTATTACGAGTGTTCTAGCCTTGTTTGCTAATGTAAATCCATAGATTTGGAGAAATATTTCTGGTGGACGAGCTATTGATGGATAAGATATAAAGATTACATGACCTTTCTGGATATCACCTAGAGCATTTGCTAGATGTCTGCATGGTGGCTCTATTCTATCTCCTTCTGATGGAATATCCTCAAGAATTGGAGGTACATATACCTTGAGACCTTGTTTCTCTAGTATAGTAAAAGGTATTTCAGCAATTGTTATAGGTGATCCTCGAGCTTTTCTTATTTCAATTATTCGAACAAGTCTACCATCTTCAACCCTATGTTTAAGAATAAAAACAGCATCAGTTACAAACTCTATAGAACCCAAATCAACTATTTCAGAACCGAAAGGCAGTTCTGCAACAAGCACTACAACACCATCTATTTGTTTTGCAAGTTCATAAAAATAGTTCTGTAACCATGCACACCTATTGCAACTGTTTTGGGTTTCATGTAGGTTTGTATTAGGTGATGTTATTCTTCTGCTATGATTAGTACATAGACTTCTTTTCCGTGGAGATGCTTGATCTTTTCTTTGTCTTTGCCGAGTGGGTAGAGGACGTAGTCTCCTCTCCTATACTTTATGACGCTACATCTAACTATCTCAATTCTAGCCATATATATCCACCTATATAGATACTGGAGAGAAAATATTATAAGCTCTACTCTATAGCTCTAGATGTGGTGAACTACTCGATGAAGGGTGAAGAGCTTGTTGAGACTCTTAAGATGAAGGCTCTTCCCGAGGGTAGTGATGATTATGATGCATTAATCGAGTTTCTGAAGCTCTACCGTGATGCAGTTCAACTAGTAGTAAACAAGCTGTGGAATCTAGATAGGTTGCCTTCGATAAGCACTCTACATAAAATGTTCTACGGTGAACTCAGGAAGCATGGTTTTAGAGCACATCACGTTAAGCAGATATATATCTACGCTAAAGCAGTTGTTAAATCTAGTAAACAGAACAATGGTAGAAAACCAGTTCTAAGAAAACTATCAGCTAGAATAGATAGATACGACTACAGGCTAAACCTAGAGAATAGAACACTCATTCTGAAATTACATGAAGACAAGGAGATCAAGCTAAAACTACTAACATCTACAGAGAGAATAAGGAAGTATGAGGATTGGAGCAACTACGAAATATCTGTAAAGGTTGTTGAAAATGGAATCTATGTATCAATATACTTCAGGAGAACGGTTGAACCAAGGAGAACCAGAACTGTTATGACCATAGACATGAACTTCGACAACATTACACTAGCTGTATTCACATCTAGTGGAAGGATGGTCAAGCTTAAACGCTTTGAAACACCACTCAGAAGGATATTGACGCATAGGATATGGATTGAGAGGATTCAACAAAGATACTCTAGATCATGGAGATTCATCAGAGGTGTCAAGAAAGCTATTAGACGACATGGTGAGAAGATCAAGAACATAGCTTGGGACTACGCTCACAGGATAGGTGATAGAGTAGCAGAGATAGCTGATGAACATGATTCAACCATAGTTCTCGAAAACCTAAACAAACTCAGGAGTAACATGAATAGAGGTAGCAGTTTCAATAAGAAGTTATCCCTGTGGTTCTACAGGAGAACTCAGTTCACGATCAGCTACGAAGCCCTCGAGAGAGGATTAATGGTTAGCTACGTTAACCCAAGCAAAACATCATCAACATGCCCGATATGTGGAAGCAGGTTAAAAGATAACGGCTGTAGAGTGCTGAGATGCGGTAGATGCGGTTTTACAGGTGATAGAGATGTGGTTGCATGTATAAACCTGTTCTACAGATACACAAGATGTGGGGTGCTAGGGGTGCCCCCGAACGCCCCCAAGCCCGATGAGAACCCGAGCGGAATGCAGAGGAAAAGAGATAAGGCGATGAAATCAACCAATATAAACCTATATCAGAGCTGAACCCCTACTTTCATCCGATGCTGATAGAAGGAATGTATTTATTGAATCAATTACTAATACTTTAGGTTTAAAACTTTCTACTATTCTATGTATTTCAGCAACAATATCATTAACGTTTAGAACTATGGGTAATCTGGTGAATAATAAATTACCTGTCTTTTCGACTTTTTCAAAATATATTCCTAAATTCGTTAGATTCTTATATAGCTTTTCTTTATGTTCTTGAAAAGATATATAGAGACATTTATTGTCATTTAATGCATTTTTATAGCAGATAGTTGAAGCTAGTATAGTTTTACCAGCTCCAGGATGACCTGCTACTACTATTGTTGATGGAGATGTTAATGTATTTCCAAAAAGCTTATCTAAGGCATCAATGCCGAAAATAATACCATTCAATTTTATCATGCTTGTGTTACCATCTGTAGTCTTATGATATATCCTGAAGTATATGTATATAAACCTTTCATAAATTTAATTACATTAATTGATTGATCTAAAACAAACATATTATTTATAGATTTAGATAATATTGATGGAGTATCAATTTTCTGATTAAGGTGATAACTTTAATAATTCTTTAGGCTAGTTCTATAAATGTATTTAAATCTACTAATATGCGTTATCCAGGGTTTTGCAGAAGATACCTCAATTAGGTGTATCGATGTTGACAGATGTATGTTCAGTCTATGTAACTACACCTATATATTATCCAAATGATAAACCTCATCTAGGACATGCATATACTACTGTTTTAGCTGATATAGTGTCTCGTTGGTATTCTTTAATTGGATGTGAAGTTATGTTCTTAACTGGTACAGATGAACATGGTTTAAAGCTTCAACGTGAAGCTGAAAAACATGGTGTAGATCCTAAGCGATTCGTTGATAGTATGGTTGATATCTATAAAGAGTATTGGAAATTGCTCAATATTAGGTACAGTAGATTTATAAGAACAACTGATAGTGATCATGAGGAAACAGTTAAACTTGTTCTTAATGAGCTCTACAGAAGAGGTTATGTGTATAAAAGCAGGTATAGTGGATGGTATTGTGCAGGATGTGAGAAATTCTATAGCGAAAAAGAATACTTGATCGAGGATGATAAACCACTATGTCCTATACATAGAAGAGCTCTTGAATTTATTGAAGAAGATGCATATTTCTTGAAGCTTTCAGCTTTCAAAGACTATGTGGTAAAGATATTGCGTGAAGATGATATTGTTTATCCAAAACATTATGCTCTAGAGGTTCTAGGTAAAATAGAGATAGAAGGTTTACAGGATATAGCTATCTCTAGACTCAAGAGCAGAGTTTACTGGGGTATAGAGCTTCCTTTTGATCCTCAGTACACAGCTTATGTATGGATTGACGCATTACTCAACTATCTATCTGGATTAGGTTATCCTAGAGATATTGATAAATTCAACAAGTTTTGGAGCAATTCTATACAATTCATAGGCAAAGATATCTTATGGTTCCACACAGCTATATGGTTCTCTCTGCTAGCTATGATCGGTATACCGCCGCCCAAGAAACTTATTGTACATGCTTTCTTAACATTTAAAGGACAGAAAATGGGTAAATCGCTAGGTAATGTTGTATCTATAGACGATATGGCTAAAAGATATGGTACAGCTGAAGCAATAAGATTCATTATTGCTAGAATAGCGAATTTCGATAAAGATAGTGAAATTTCTTGGGATATCTATGACTCTATATACACTAATGATCTAGTTAATAATTATGGCAACTTGGTTAGACGTGTAACGATGCTGGCTAAGAAAATTCTTGAAGGTATAGTTGAAAAAGATCTGGATACAGAATTCGAACAAACTATTTCTAGAATAAGAGATAAAGCTGTTGAGAGCTATAATCAGCTAAAGATATCTGATGCAGTTAAATATGCTCTAGATATTGCTCATGAAACTAACGCCTACCTAAATAAGAAAGAGCCCTGGAAATCTAGCAACCCTAGACCAACAATATACACTTCACTAGAAGCAATAAGAATATCTTCTCTACTTCTTTACCCAGTTATACCTGAAACTATTGAAAAACTATTCAAAGCCATTGGTATCGAAATTAAGAAAGGACTAGATCAGTTCAATATAGGTTTTGTCTCTAGATACACTATCAAAGAATCTCCAATACTTTTTAAGAAAATAAATTAAATTTTAGGATCAAGTTACGATGGTATGGATATAGCCGCCTCTTTTTGAGTCCAAAGAGATTGTATGTACGTCCAAAGAGTTTCAAGTTCTTCATCAACTCTAACCCTATAGGTAGCTATATATACTGCTAATGTATATCCAAGTAGGTTGTTGAGCTCTATACATGTATCTTGATCTAGATAATGATAGCTACAGTAGGCTCTACTTAACAGAAGTGCTGTTAAAATTGCTGTAGCAAATTCTTTGTCAGCTTCTTTAGCAAAACCACTACTCCTTAAGATTTGTACTCTATAGTTCGCATGCTCTAGAACATCAACAATCTGTTGCTCTATAAGTAGCTTTGAGATACCATCCATATCTATGGACACCTAGATATAGAGTTGATGAGTATTTACTTAAAAGAACTGAGATAGGAAATACCCATAGTACAGATATAGCGATAATACCTTAATTTGGTACAATTATTGTAATCAAGACTGAGATGAATATAGTTGTGAAGTATATGTACTATAGAGGTTATTTATGGTGATACAGCCCATATCCTTATATTTGATGCTGACTTATTCTTTAGAACATCTAAAGCTTCATTACCACATATCGGGGCTCCGCTTTTTTCGAATTCGATATATATGTTGGCTGTTGTAGTATCATGAACTATACGCAGAAAAGCATCCTCAACATTTCCACTGATATAGACATATCTTGGCTTTTTTTCTTGAGCAACTTCTTTAATCTTTTCGATAATCTTTTCTAAAGTTAATGGTACTGATACCGTTTCTATAATTTGTGAAGATCTCATAACGCTATACAGAGTTAGAGGATCTATGCATTCATTAGCTATAGAAATCTCTTTAGCTACCGTAGGTATTGGTTGAGCAGGGGGCTGTGGAGAGATTACTTCTACTTGTTTTTCTACTGGTTTTTCTTCGGTAGCTCCTGTAGGTGCTACCGAAGGTGGTGAGGGCTCTGGAACTGATTCTATAGGTGACACAGATACTTTTTCTTCTACCTTAACTGTAGAAGGTGCTGTAACTTCTATAGATGGAGGAATAGATGGAGCTACCATTGCTTCAGGACCTAGAGATGTTATTAAAGCTGTTCTTTCTTCTAACCTAGATAACGGGAATACAACTAAATCAATTAATACACCTTTCTTAGGTACATCTACAACTTCTATAACTCCTTCAGGTTGGTAGAGGTATCTCATTGCTGTATCACTACATACTGTACCTTCATATATAACGCCTCTGTCTACAGCTCTACAGCCAACTATACTTCCATTGACCATGGATATGGATATATAGACCCCTTGAACAATATTTCTGTAGTTTACGTAGCCTGTAAACTTCTTTGCTATATATTCTTTCAATACTCGACCTAACGACTTTAAGTCAGCTTCAACTGTTTCTATAATGCTACCACTACTTAAAAACATTAATTATTACACCTAATACCTATGAATCACTCTATTTTTGAATATATAAAAATATTTATGAAACTCCAGCAAACATTTTCATATAAAGCACGAAATATTTTTATTCCAGTTCTGCAGATGTGATAATATTGGTGGACTCTCTTGTCCACAGTTATAAGAGAATTTGGAAGTATAGCCGAATTCACTAAAAGTTTAGATGATGCTGTTTCTGAATATAGAAAAAGATTAGGTGAAATGCTTAGGAGACTCGAGGAACTGAGGGTTAGAGCTGAACAAGAGAAAAAGCTTAAGAGTGTGCTCACTAAACTAGGTTTGCCGGAATCATCATCACCTAACGAGATAGCTCTACGTAATGTAAGAGTGGTTGTGAATCCATCACCTTCACAAGAATTATCAGCTATAGAATCAGCAGTAGAAGCATTAAACAATAAAATCACATTGCTTACAGCTGTTAGAAAAGAGCTCGAGATACTGGGCAATATAGATGTAGAGGCTAAGCTAATTGTAGTCTATGTAGATGATGTACCTAGAACAGTTGTACTGAAGTTTAGTTAAACTCAAGATATAGACTCTAGATATAGTTCAAATCTATTTATATTTAGTATCTTAAACATTTTCTATAGCTTTATACCAAATTCAACAAATGTTCGTATAGAAATAAAAAAATAGTATCAATAGAGAACATCTAATCTATTTATGTTTCTAAACTAGAATAGCTCTTCTTCAGGTGCTAATCTTTTAGCAAGTATAGCTCTAACCTTCATTATAACATATATCGCTATACCGAGCCCTATTAGTGTAGCTATTACTGGCATATATCTCCATAGTAGTGCTATAGGTGTTGGAGATATCGATATTAACTCACTTCTATCGCTATCAAGTGTTATATAGGGTATTTCTCCGATATTGTAATCAGGATGAGAAACCACTATTCTATAAGATCCATAGGGTATTTTTGTCTCAATAGTACCTCTTTCGTCTGTTATCAATTGTGTTATTATTGCTAAAGTTTCCATACTATATATAGTTACAATGGCGTTTCTAACAGGATTTACACCTTCTACAACCACAACCTTTAGTGCATAGGTTTTTCTATTTACGGGTATAGTGATAGAGGTATCGCCAACTACATTAACAACAACAAGATTAGATGGTTCGTAACCTCTATCCCATGTGCCACTAGGTATGAGCTGAACTGAGTATACTCCATAAGGTATATCAATAGATGTGGTGATAGCTATGTTTTCAACCATCTTTGTTCCATTGATATAGACATCAAATCTTCCAACAACAACACCTATATATCTATCTTCAGCTTTAATATCGAGTCTATACTTAACTCTCTGTATAGGTATCTTTATATTCTGTGAAGATCTTATCTCCATAGACATTGTATGAGGTGTATAGATAGAGGTATTTAAGGGCTGTACATCAATATTGTACATCCCATAGGGTAGCATTAGATATATAGTTCTGCCTGGAGGTTCAACAATATCTTCCGTAGACATAGGACCTCTTACTGCTACAGATAATGGTGATACAATTCTTCCATATACATCGACTAGATCTATCATTATGGTGTAATGGACTCTGGGAACAGCAACCTCTTGAATAATATTTTCATAAACCCTAAGCTCTATATCATATGGTTCATACACATAACCATAGCCTTCAGATGGTGCAACTCTAAGCGTCCAATTACCATAATGTATGTTACGTATAATCCTAGATTCTGTATTATTTGACGCAATTAGTGTACCATTTAAGTAGAGATTAATTGGTGCAACCAGTTCCTCGCTATATATGTCGCGTAACCTTATATCAACTCTATACATGTTTCTAGACATACTGATTGTATAGACCCTGATCTTAGGAACGTTCATCTCTATTTCTTTCACACCATAGACTTTTTCATAACCTTCACAAGGTTTGAGAGTAACTCTATAAGCTCCGTAAGGCAATGTTACATTAATTACATAGTTTTCAGATGATATTATGTAGAAGGTTTTGAATATAGTTATATTTATGGGGGCTATAGGATATGAATTCGTAAGTTCGTCTACTACCTTAATCATTACATTATATGTTTTCCTTTCAATAACTATTTGAACTTCTGTATCTTTGTCTATAAAGATCTCAGTTAAAGCAGTAGTATAAGCATCTTCGAAATCTTTTGAAGGTCTTACCTCTATTTTGTGTACACCATATAGCATTCTGATTGTGTGTGTATCTTCATATGTGTTTTCTTTCAAGAGTATGCCATCTATATATATGTCAATTGGAACTATGGGTCGTCCATACAGAAAACCATCTACTATCCTTAGTACAACATCATATTCTCTATATTTTAACCCTATATCAAGATTGCAGCATCTGGGTTTCGTTGGCAGATCTGTGTATTCCTTCCTAATGATATCTATAGTCATATCTTCTCTAAGTACAAATCTTATAGAGCTATTGTATATGTATGGTCTGCCAGTATATATATTTAATTCGTATTCAACATTAATTAATATGTTCTTTAGCATTAGCGATGTATCTCCGTTTAATCTATATTCTACAGTACCTCCTGGATATCTAAACACAACTAGAGTATCTACTGTAGATTCATTTCCAGGCATATGGAGGTTTACTATAATATTTCTAGCCATTATATTGTCAACGGACAACATCATCTGTCTCTCTACAGCTATGTTGCTATTTCTAACAATCACTATACTACTTGAGTCTAGTAATACAATTGTCGATATATCTAGTAATGTGTCTCCATCTATATACCTCGGCGACGATAGATAAAGATCTAACGATTTCCTGAATATGGGCTGTGGATAAGGAATAGACCTTAGAACTTGAACACCACTTTCAGACACAATTACATAGGTGTAGCCAGGAGCTGTAGGTATGATGGTTATAGACTTTATTGTTGATGGTAATGTGTATATGTGTCTTAATGTGAATCCTCCTCCTGCTCGAGGTACATATACCCTTAGTCTACCATCAGATAGACCAACCATAATGTAACTTCCATCGCTATAGGTACTCGCATCACTAATAAGAGTTGTTCCTACACCTATGTAATCTTCTATAGTCGCAATGTTTCTTACTCTATCCGTTTCAATAGCTACAGTTGTTATATATACATATCCCGGAGATCCATATACAACCTTAGGTCTAACTTCTTCTGATCCACGTATAAAGAATAGCCCGTGGAGAGGTGGGTCTATAAGGAATGTTGCAGAAATGTTTCTTCCCATACTAATTGGTGCAGGTGTAACATCTATAAGCATGAGGTTTACTCTAAGGAAACCAGGTACTCCATACACTTTTTCTGCAGGTCTTGTATCTACATGAGGTGTTGGTAAGATTGCTGAAGGTATAGGAATTTCTTCAGGAGGTATTCTGTATCTATTAGGATCATAAATGAATCGGTAGCTCCAAATAATTCTACCAAATACATCCCTTATCACAAAAGTTATATGTGTAAGTCTTTGGGGATCCACTTGTACAGGTATGTAGGCTACTCCTCTTGTATCAGCATTTACGCCATAAATCATAGAAGTGAATCCCACTACTGTTACGTTTACCTCTACAAGTGCTCTAGGTATAGATTCAACCTTTCCTTCGTATATATATGTGACATTGAGGACAAACCTAACCACATCTCTTTGAGGTATATAGGCCAGTAATACTTTTGATGCATCCCAATAGAATCCATCGCCACCATATATAGCTAGAGGAGCTACATCTTGAACATATATACCTTCATATGCTCTACCTAGAGCTGTAGCATTCCCTACCTTAGGACCTATTCTAAATATTCCTTGAGCTTCTTCATCGAGTATATAGAGGTGACAGTTCATACAAGGTGCTACACTAGGTCCTCCTTCGCTTACTAATGCTAGGATCTTCATGTTTCCTACGCTATCTTTTGCCAAAAATATTTTATTTACGTAGAAATCTGCTCCAAGGATTATGTAGAGATGTTTGGTTATTCTACCTCCATCAACTCTGAACACAAGTATTTCTCCACGATCACTTCCAACAGCTATTCTTGTTGTTGGATAACCATCTCTAGCTGTACACGTTGGTAAACCTGTTAATGGATAAATATCCTCTATGACAGGATCTCTATAGGGATTCGATACATCGAGTACAACAACACCATTAACATTACCTATACTACCTACAACCATAACTCTCGATCTATCTAGTAAGTTGATGTACTTCGGTGCTATACCTATAGATGCCAAATCGATTGAATATGCAAAAACCATGTTCCTAGGCTCTATGAATTGTGAATATACATAAAGATCTCGACTGATGATGCATAGAGATAAGAGTACAACTATCACAATAGAGATCCTAGTAATTCTTGGTACGAGTTTTGTTTTTGGTATAACCTTTAGGTTCATTTTTACACCCATCCTGCAACCCTATTGATTCCTACATTAATATATCGATAAACCTTCTATATATCTCTTAATGAATGATTCTCAAATGTAGCGAAATACATAAGATATTTATACTACTCTACAGTAATTATTTTTCGTGTATCTAGATCTGGTGATGTGTGAAAATCATGTCCAAAGACACGAAGAGCCCCAAGTTTGGTTTTCTTGACAAATTTAGTAGAAAGAAGGAACAACAAAAGAAAATCGAAGAGGAGAATATAGTTGAGGAGAGTAAATCTGGAGAAGAGATTCCTGAAATCATTAGGTATACACATAAGCTCTACAGTATTAGAAGAGGCTACAAAGTCATTGAGAGTTACCCCATACACGAACCTTTTGTGTATATAAATATTGTTGAAGATCCTGATGGCAAACTCATATATGAGGTCTACGAGATTTCTCTAACACTTGAGGAAGAGAAGGTATATAGAGATATTAAAGACCATATAGTGTGGGAGATAAAGCCTATAGCTAGTCTAGATATAGATGTTGCTAAAGAGATCAAGAAAATTGCTAGAAAAGTTATCAGAGAGTTCCAGATAAGATTCACAAAAACGCCTGGTCTTTCTTGGAGTAAGATAGAGTACTATATAGAGAGAGATATTATAGGTTATGGTGTTCTTGACCCTATATTTAGAGATAGATATATAGAGGATATATCTTGTAATGGTCCTAAGAAACCTGTTTATGTTTGGCATAGAAAGTATGAATCTATACCCACCAACATAGAGTTTATATCTGATGTAGAGCTAGATGAATATATACTCAAGCTTGCCCATATGTCTGGAAAACACATCTCTGTAGCCTATCCCGTTCTAGATGCTATTCTTCCTGGTGGACATAGATTAGCAGCAACTTTTAGGAAAGAGGTATCTACTTCTGGATCTACATTCACTATAAGAAAGTTTAGTGAATCACCTATAACCATAGTCGATATGATTTCATCTAAAACACTTTCTCCAGAGATAGCTGCATATTTTTGGCTAGCGATGGAGCATAAGATGACTACTTTGATAATGGGTGTAACAGGCGCTGGAAAAACATCAACATTGAATGCTCTTGCAACTCTTCTTAGACCTACATACAAGATAGTAACTATAGAGGATACTCCCGAGATAAGGATACCTCATGAGAATTGGGTACAGCTTGTATCAAGACCTTCATATATAGGTAGTGGTGTTGGAGAAGTATCGCTATTCCATCTAGTGAAACTGTCTCTGAGATATAGACCAGATGTTATTGTTGTTGGCGAGGTTAGAGGTGAAGAGGCTTATGTGCTTTTCCAAGCTATTGCTACAGGTCACAGCGGTATGACCACACTCCATGCAGAGAACATAGATGCTGCTGTCAAGAGACTTACCTCTGAACCTATGAATATACCTCCATCATATATACCTTTAGTCAATATAGCTATGGTTATAAGGAGGGTTCAGGTAAGAGATGAGAGAGGTAGACCTAGACCAGGTAGAAGGATAACCAATATCTGGGAAGTTAGAGACTATGAAAACTATATAGAGATAGCTAGATGGAATCCATCAGAAGATGTATTCGACATGGATCTCAAAAACAGTATAGTTATCAAAAAAATAAGCGAGTTAACGGGACAACCATACGATGTTCTTATAGATGAGATTGAGAGACGTAGAAGAGTTCTAGAGTGGCTCATGATCAAGAATAAGAGTGACTATCGATCTGTAGCAACATATGTCTATAGGTATTATGTGGCTCCTGAATCTGTGCTTAAAGAGATGGGGATGAGTTAATGACAGTTAATCAAGAAGATTCTAAAGCTTCTAAAAAACTCTTCAAGAAAAAGGCTAAAGAAGAGCAGCAGACGAAAGCTAGCCGAAAATCTGCTAGACATGTTAGGATAACTACGAGAGATGTTTTCACAGCATTTTCTCTAACATTCTTCGAATCTACTGGTAGGAAATTTGCTAGAGCTTTTGAGCTAGATAAAGCATTTAATAGAGCTGGTCTCAATATACATCCTGTTAAATATGGTGCTGAAACCTTATCTCTATTGTTCTTCTCGATACTGTTTACAGTTGTCGGTTTCTTCATAATAGTTCTCACTACTTCTTTAACAGTTGTTCAATTGATTATAGGAATAGTTGTAGCAATAATGATACCCCTCATGGTGCTTATGGTAAGGCTTCTCTATCCCTATATACTCATCACTATGAGGAGAGTAGATGTTGAGAATGAGCTGCCGTTCTTTATGGCCTATATAGCTACAATGGTTAGAGGTGGATATAGTCTAGAGAAAGTTATTGAAAGAGTTTCTCAGCTAAAGGTGTTTAAAGCTATTAGGAAAGAAGCCCAGAGGGTTATGACTAGGATCAAGATATTTGGTGAAGATCCTGTAACAGCTCTTGAGAAAGTTGCTTCTAATCATCCAAGCTCAAAATTCAGAGACATTATGTTGGGATACACAACTACCCTTAGGAGTGGTGGTGATGTTCTTCACTATCTAGAGATAAGAACGAGAGAGCTTTTCGAGGCTAGAGCAACTGAGGTTAGAGGTATTCTAAATAGGCTTATGTCTTTTCTCGAAGTCTACATAATATTTGGTGTTATCGTTTCTGTCGTTATATTTGTGTTCTTTGTAGTTTCAGCCGCTATATCTGCTGCACAAGCTCTTAGAACCCCAGAACAGCTTGAAGGCTTCTCTATCGATATAACAACACCTTCTCTATACAACTTCTTTGTGCTACCAGTTATGGGTATAGCTATAGCTCTAGCTATACACATAAACCAGCCTAGAAATCCTGTAGGATTTGGAGAAACATATACCGTGTTACTCACATGGATCCCCATATCTATAGCCATATTCGTAATTGTTCTAACAGTTACAGGAGGTATGGATATCTTCATGGGGAGACTAGGTACTCAGCAAGTTAAATCAGCTGTATATGCAACTTCATCAGCACTTATAGCTCTCTCTGTACCACCAGCACTAAAGTATAGATCTCTTCTCAAAGGTCATAGAGGGCTTGTGAAAGCTACAGCAGATCTTCTTAGAGATATAAGTGAGGTAAGGAAAACTGGTCTAAGTCCAGAGAAATGCATTATCCTTGTATCTTCTAGAAACTATAGATCTCTAACACCAGTAGTCGAGAGATCTGCAGCTGCTCTATCGATAGGGTTTAGTCTTGAAGAAGCTCTTAGAAAAGCTCTAAAAGGTGTGAAAGAATGGTTCACTATAGCTTCATTCAGATTTCTAACAGATTCTATAATTGTTGGTGGTGGTTCTCCAGAGGTTATAGATACTCTAGCTAGATTCACACAAGTTTTGAGTGAGTTAGAGGAAGAAACTAGGAGAAGGATGAGGAGCCAGATATTCCTGCCATACTTCGGGGCAATACTACTCTCATCTATACCGATAATAATTCTCTATATGCTTCTCTCTATAGCAAACATACCTATAGCCAAACTATCACCATTACTTCTAGTAATATCTCTAGGAAGCATAGTAAACTCATACATGATGGGCATAATAGCTGGTAAAGCATCACAAACAACAATAGCTGCAGGCTTTCTCCATGCAACAATACTAACAACAGTATCCACTATAGCGACTCTAGCAACATTCATATACATAGGTATATAGAGGTAACCAAATGAATACATTTTTTGCTACAATAATAATACTTGGAGTAGCTATAGCGATAACAATAGCTGCTGTAGTATGGATAACAACAACATATCACTCAATGATTTGGAGACCAGAAATACTAAAAATAATAGAGATAGAGATATATAGAAACACTACAGACAATAGCTGGTGGCTCTACATAAAAGCTGAAAACATGGGGGAAAACAAAGCAGAAATATACAAACTAGAGATATACGGAATAGAGATAAAAGAACTCAAACCACCAAAAACCATTGATCCAGGAAAAATCGACGAAATATACATAAAACTAGATAAAGAATACATATATGGAACAATGTATACAGTAAAACTATACCTAAAATCAGGAACAGTATACCCAGTACTAGAAAAAACAATAAGAGTATAACCCACAACAGCAACCAATATAGGTACCCAACCTCAACACTTATATACCGAGCTAACAACTAATATATAGTGGGAGAAAAAATGAAGAAACTATACAGAGGTATAGAGCCAATAATAGCTGTAGTAATACTTGTAGCAATAACACTAGTCATAGCAATAGGAGTAATAGGATGGATAATGGGTTGGTGGGGAACCTTTGGAGCAACAGAAAGCATAAAAATATACCCAGACAGCTACATTGACTCAAATCTTACTCGACCGCAACTGATTCTGCATTTAAAGAATGAGGGATCAGCAACAGCTGTAATATACAAGATAGAATTAACAGGGGGACTAACAGTTAATATGACAGGTTGGACTGTATCGGGAACGAGCGCCAATACTGGTGCTGGTAATGAGGTTACTGTTTCTCCTGGTGCTGAAGGTACAATAACGCTAGGTATATCAGGTACTCCTATTAGTGGTACTAGTTATCAGGTTAAGTTATATACTAGAGCTGGTAATGTTATTTCAGCTACTGTACAGGCTAGGTAAACATTTTAATGAAGTTTTTAAATCTATTTTTTAAATATTATTTGTATTTATTTATGTTTTTTCTTTTGGTTGTATCTGTTTTTTATTTTGTTTTAGATAGTTTTGGTAATAGACTTCCTAGGTATGATGATGAGGTTTATTATATTGATTGTGGTTTGAGGTATGTTTCTGGTGTTCCTCCTTATCTATGTAATTTTGAGCATCCTCCTTTTGCTAAGTATTTTATAGGTTTTCTTCATGTTTTTGGTGTAGATCGTATTGTTTTTCGTTTGTTGTGTTTTTGTTGTTGTTTTCTTGTTTTTTTGATTGTTTATAGGTTTTGTGGTGATGTTTTTCTTGGTTTTTCTTGTTTTCTTCTTCTTGTTTTGGATTCTCTTTTTGTTAATGTTTTTCGTTTTCTTCTTCTTGATCCTGTTTCTCTTTTCTTTTCTTTTCTAGCTCTTTATCTTTTTTTGGAGAAACGTTATATTTTTTCAGCTGTTTTTCTTGGTCTAGGTATTGCTTCTAAGTTTAGTGCTATTCCTATTGCTTTAGGTATATTTATTCTGTTTATCTGTTTGAGAGATTATAGGAAGATGTTTCTCTATTTCTCTATAGTCTTTATTGT
>JAWBDT010000011.1:0-61262 GCA_038821645.1 Ignisphaera sp.
GGCATTATTGATACATTTATGCCTGTTTTTACGTATCCCCCTATTATTGCACCCATTTTTCTTCTTCCTGTATCTATTCTTATTCCATCAACAGATACCTTAACTGTTTTTTCATCAAATCTTAGGTTTGCAATTATTGTTCCTGCACCAAGATTAGTGTTCTCCCCTATAACACTATCACCTATGTATGTTAGATGAGCTGCATGTGTTTTTTCGAGCAATATGCTTTCTTTTACCTCAACAGAGAAACCTATATGACCTTCTCTTTCTATTGAAGTATATGGTCTTAGATAGCTATTGGGCCCTATTACAGCATCCCTGCCTATATATACAGGCCCCTCTATATAGGTGGACCCTTTAACAATTGCCCCTTCATCTATTACTATAGCTCCTTTAATAGTTACACCATGCTCTATTTCGCCCTTAATAACTCTTGATTTGATGCTTGAAAGCTCGAGTTTAATAGATTTCAAGAGGTCCCATGGATATCCTATGTCTTGCCACCATTCATTCTCGATTTTAATAAATCTGAACGTGTATCCTTTTTTGTTAGCTATATATATTAGATCCGTTAATTCATATTCTCTTCTGGGAGATAAAGCTATCTCTTCTACAAGCTTAAGAACACTACTTTTAATAACATATATACCTGCATTAATTAAACCTCTACCACCTTCAGAAGGTTTCTCAATCACGCTTAGTACTCTATCACCATCAACTACAAGCTTACCATATCGAGAAACATTATCAACTTCTACACCCATGATATAATTATCTCTACGTTTAACAACATCAATAAGGCTTGGTAGAATCTTTGTAGGCTGAATGTATGTATCTCCATAACTTATAACAGCATCATCTTCATATTTTCTTAAAACAACCTTAACTGCATCACCTGTACCAAGTTCTTCCTTCTGATCAACAAAATCCACATCTACACCAATATCATTAGCTATATCCTTGACAACCTCTATAACCTTTTCTCTAAAATGAGATACTACAACAACCACCTTCTCAACACCTAGCTTCTTCATCAAATCGATATGTCTATAGATAATCGGTTGTCCAAGAATAGGGAGAAGAACCTTAGAACGTGTCTCTGTTAGTGGATGTAATCTCTTACCTTTTCCAGCAGCTAGCACAATACCTATCAAAACCTTCACCCCACATTAACGATCCATACAACTTCCTATTAAATTCTGAAGCTTATATGAAAATGAAAAGTTTAAAATCATATTCTCTCTAGCGATGATATAACGTATTGGTCTAAAATGTATCATTTTTACCTAAATCATGAAACTTAATGAATGTAGACAAAATTCAAATAGTACATCATATATATCTTTACCATAACTACCTTAAATACTTTTCATTATACTGAATAATAACTTTAAACAGCTATTGTATCAATGTATTGATAAACATGTGTTCTGATATAGCTAATGCTATTCGTAACTAACACAAAAGGACTGCAGTAAAGTAATTTATGGACTTATCCAACAATATTTAAACATAACAAAACAGATTCTCTTAAAGAAATGTTGCTTCTAAAACATTTGGTTTAGGAGTTATAACAGCCTTTCTTGGACCTTCTGCTGTAGGTACCGCTAACAGCTTAGATTTAACAAATTCAACCTTTCTTACTGGATATATCTTCTTAACCTCATTGAATATTGCTTGAGCAAAATCTCCAAAAATCATACCATTTATAAATTCATCAAAAGTTTTTTCAGATGCTATCTTTGCTACAAGCTCCATCATTATCTTCCTTATACTATGTTTTTGACTAGTGTTACATCTATATGTAGTCCATGTTGCAACAGTAGGCCTAATTACATACCCATCCTTGGTTGTAACATTAAATATTGCTACAATTTTGCTACTCTTTCTTCTCGTCAAGCTTCTAACATAGTCTCTAGCAAGTTCATGTCCTTTAAATATAGTATATGCTTCTTCTTTTTCTGGATCAACTTTGTATATCTGTAAATATAAATGAACATGTACTTGTGTTATATCTCCAGTTAAGTCATATAGTGTTATCTCGATAACTCGGCCAAGTAGTTTCCAGGGCTCATCACTAGGTGTTGAAGTAACTGGTATGAACCCAAATACTTGTGGCGATATAATTGTATACCATTTTTTAAGTCTCCATCTCTCTCTACCAGTCAATCTGAACTTTGTTGTACTAGACATACAGTACTACCTTTTACAACCCTACCATAATTTGGGTATAGCTTAAAAGCCTTTCTTAGAATCATTTACTTTGACTGTACTCTGATAACACTTTTACTGTTTTTATTGCTATTGATACATGTTCCAATATATCGTCTATAGTATTTCTAAGAGTTAGTAGTCTAGTGCTTGAGAATGTTGTTTGTACCATTAAGGTATCATTAATGCATTCCATCTTTATAGATATTCCATACGGAGCAGAATGGTTATCGGGTTCTATAGCTGACAATACATTCAAACATCTTTCATTACTAGCTGTATATATATTGATCTCTACATATGTATTCATTTGAATACATCTCCTAACGCTTGTAGAGAACTAAATACAACATAACTCTTCTCTATATTAAGTTCTTTATCGTAAGGCCATCTAGATGCAACAAATGGTAAAGGTAATAGAAATTCTTTACCATTGGTAAAAACAGCAACATCTTCTACTAATCCTAAAGCCTTCAGAATCCTGTACGAAGTATAGAGTGGAGGAGTGAAGGACAATGAAGAAATATCTATCAAACTAAGTTTAACACCTCTAACTATCATTTTCTTAATATTACCATCTATAGATATATCGATAATCCCCCTTAGGCTTTCTGAAACATAATCATAAGCCCCTTTGATTACATCTAAAATTTTGTTATCTATACATAGATAAAGTAGAGGATCCAAACCCACTAAATCGAAATAACTATACAACATGTATACCGCTTCATAAATATCATCAACTATATCTGTTTCCTTTAGAACAATCCTGGGACCTATGATAGAGACTCCTGATTTATTGTATTGAGCTAGTACATTATTTAATGCATTCACAAGTTTTGTTTTAGCTTCTTCAGTCGAAAGAGAACCTCCTATGCTTTCCAAAAGCTTTTTGCTACCCTCATAGTTTAGCGATACCCCTACTACATATGGATCTATTGTCTTTGCAAGTGCTTCAACTACATCTCTTTTTGGATATCCAAACAATCTTATAGTGTCTATGAATGTATAGAGATTCTTATCTACTGCTTCTTCTATAATATTTTTATGTAAATCAATTAGATTTTGATCATATACCGTACCCCTACTTATGGACAACATTGCTACTAAAGATAAGAGCTCGATGTACCTAGGCAGAATGAGTATCTTCTTCAATTCTTTTAACATATATAATGTAGTTGAAGCCATTATCTTAGGATCTTTACCCAGAATATCATCAATTTGATAAACCTTTAATCCAGATACAGGTGTTTTTTGGAAAACCTTTACAAGTACTACCAGAGCTTCAGAATCATATAGTTTTGATGCTGCATAAAACGGCGCTAGATATATTTCTATTTCCTCATCTTTAGCGATCCGTAACAACATAGATGAGGTTATTATGGAGTCAAGATCTATAGAATAAATTACATATATACGTTTAAAGCTCTTTATATGCTGTATAAGACTTAGAGATGACATTGCCTTATCCTAAGCTTGATTACCAGTCCTAAGCTCCTTGAGTAGCTGATTGAGATTCTTGCAACACTTGTGCACCTAGACCCATGTATTGAGATACCCATATCTCTGCTTTTTCTGGAGAATACTCAAAATCTTGTGGCAACTTTCCAACTCTCTTGTAATACTTTATCATAGATTTTATCTTCGATTCCGTTTCTATTAATCCACGTAAACTAGCAGTATCTTTAGGATGTTCAGATATATGTCTCCTAAGATTTACTGCCTTGGCCATAAGCCTCAATAGATCTTCAGGTATTGGATATTTAATACCAAATTTCTCTAGAAGTTTTGTCAACTTCATACCTGTTACACTTTTTGTCAACGGTATACCATACTGATCCCTCAGTATAACACCTATCATAGATGGTGTATAGCCCATTCTAGCTAATTCTGCTGCAAGTGCTCCTATTTCTTCTACACTATATCTAACCCATTTTGGGGGCCCTACTCTAACAGGTCTTGTAGAGTGTGCTTGACCTTTATCTCTCTTTTTACCGGCCATAGATTAACAGCCCTATACCAATAACCATTTATTTAGAGCACTATGTATTTAAGCTTATCTATATTCATATTTATCCACATCCCCAACAATCTAAAAGCTTTTCCTCTATGCGAATACATGTTCTTCTCATGGATATCCATTTCGGCAAAAGTTTTACCTTCACCTTCTTTTGGCACAAATATAGGGTCATAGCCAAATCCTTTTGAGCCTCTAATCTCAAAAGCTATGTATCCTTCTACAACACCTTTAAAGGTTAGAACCATATCTTCTCTTAAAGCTAAAGCAACCACAGCTTCAAATACTGCTTTACGATTGTTTTCACCTTGTAGAAGTTTTAATATTCCTTTTAACCCTATGGTTTTATAGACATAACTGCTGTAAGGACCCGGGAAACCGTTTAGCGCATCTATAAATAAACCAGAATCTTCCACAATGACAGGTTTCCTTATCTGCTTGTATACATGTATAGCTGAGTATCTAGCTATATCTTCTAGAGATGTACTCTGAATCTCTATTTTTTCAGCATCTATACGTTCTAGAAAAACTCCATAACTACTCAGTATCTCTTTAGCTTCATTAAACTTACCAATGTTGTTTGTAACAAAGTATAGCTTAATCATTATGTTCTCCATATACTCTTTATCTTTCTTTCAGCTACATATCTACCCATCTTCCTTATATTATTGACCGTCTCTAGAACTTTTTCCGTATAGTCTCCCCTAATTTGTCTGTATCCCTCAATAAAACATTTTTTCGCTAAATCTTCGAAATTGTGATGAGTGCTTTCTATTGATCGAAAGAATATATGTACATCGATAGCCTGATCCTCTAATCTGCTAGTGAAGTTTGTTAATCCAAAATCTATTATATAAACATTCTTACTATCTTTCTCGAGCAATATATTGCTTGTTGTTATATCTCCATGAACTATAGAGTTCTTATGTAATTTTGCTACATACAACCCTATCTTTCTGCATACCTCACATACATTCTCAATAGATAAACTATCCATTGAGTCTCGTAGTGAAACCCCATCTATGAAACTCATTATTAGTAGACCAGCATCATCATCTATATAAAGCGGTATAGGCACCTTAATACCGATGGCTATAGACTTGAATAAGGCTTTAGCTTCTGTAGAAGTTCTAATTTTTCTAAACTCATTATCAAGATGTTGCGGCATATATGGCTTAGGAAATCTCCACTTTATAATTACATCAATATCAAGGAATACAGCTTTAGCTATAATAGCTTCAGCACCCATAGCTATTATCTTCACATCCTTAAGCATATCTTTAATCTCTTCACCATTTGGTAAAACTAAAAGTATACGTTCATTTAAAAGACTTGATAAAACTTTCTTCAAATCTATCTCCAAATAATATCAACCTCATCGACTCTCCATCTCTGATTAACTATAGCTTTTCGTGGCTCTATTGTTATACCGGATTTATACTCCAATAGCCCTGTCCAAGCAATCATAACACCATTATCTACAGCATACTCAGGAGGTACTACTCCCAGATTTGCTCCATATACATGTGCTAATTCTTCAAACTTATTTCTCAAAATAGGGCTTGCAGCAACTCCGCCTACAACCATAATCTCTTTCTTCTTTGTATGCATAAGAGCTCTTGCAGATACTTCGATAATACTGTTATAAGCTATCTCTCTAACAGTTAGACATATATCATGTATATCTACACCACGTCTATAGACTTTAAGCGCAGCTGTGTATAAACCTGAGAAAGATACATCCTGTCCCCTTACAACATATGGTAGTTCTTCAATTATATTCCTACCTTTTTCAGCACATACATCAATAACATGAAATCCGTTAACTATATATGGTGGAGCTAATCCCATATCACGAGCTAGCGAATCTAAAAGATTTCCTAAAGCAATATCTATTGTTTCCCCGAAAACCCTATATCTTTTCTCTACAAGAGCTACTATAGCTGTATTCCCACCAGAGAGATACACAATAACTGGATCCTTTAAGCCCGTAGTCTTCAGCCCTATCTCTATATGAGCAACAGCATGATTTACAGGAACAAGTGCTTTACCTAGATATACAGCCAATGCTCTAGCTATTGTTGCTCCAACCCTAAGACATGGTCCTAATCCCGGTCCTAATGCAACAGCTATAGCATCTATGAATCTCGGATTTATATCTACTTTAGCTAGTGCTTTTTCAATAGCTTTTGGACCATTTTCAGCAAAATATCTTGATGCTTCTCTAGGATGTATACCTCCTTCTTTTGGTATATACCTAATTCTTTCATCCGCAAGAACAAAATCTTCATCTTTATCTATTACAATTCCTATACCAAAAGTATGTGCTGTAGATTCTATCCCTAATACAATCACTTCGCTTTTTCCTCAATAAATAATGTATAGTTACATTTACCACAATGCCAACGAGTTCTACCAACTCTATGAAATGCCATTACTGAGCCACATCGTGGGCAAAGCCTATTTTTAAGCTTTATCTTTCCTGTGCTATAGTCATATTCATAGAGGCTTGATCTGTACATCGACTTTGTATCCTTAGGCATCTAGAATCACCATCACTCTATACTTGCACATTATTCCTTCTCAATATATGCTTTAGTTCAACTCTCTTCATATAGTCTATATCACTATATACATGTATGTGGGCCATTGATGTACCTATACCGTATCTACTCTTTATGTTTTTAACAATAACATTTTCTTCAGGTACATTATATAAGTTAACTATAACGTTCTTTAACAAACTTCTTGATGGCGTTCCACCAAATACGTGATCTATGTATAGATCCAGCTCTATTCTTTTCAATAATCTATTCACACTTTCATTCATTATTGTTATCGATGTTTTTTCATCTAATTTAATTGCTTTACCTTTCTTACCCAGTTTTTTCTCTAGCTCCATCACTACACACCTATCGTTATTTAAACCTTAGAGACAAAATTATGCACCAACTTTTAAAGCGTATCTACCAGGTGTTTTTATGTTTAAAATCTTTGCTACTTCAGATTTCTGAGGATCTACTACAATAACTATGCCACTCCACTCATGTGTGAATTCATTTGATCCACATATAGGACACTTCTCTTCATCAGGTTTAACAAGAGCTTTGCATCTTAAACACGCTTTAAAAGTCTTGATACCCTTGCTCATACTGCACACCTGCTGTAAACTTATTCAGTTTATTTAGTTCAAAACTTTTACTGTATAGCAAATATTGAGGTTAAAAATATGTGGTTAAACGAAAGTTGTAGAATAGTTGTTTTCTCGAATTGTATAGATAACTATCTTGGTGGAAATGTTCTCGAGTATTTGAAGAAAGTGTTCATGCTTTCACACAAAACTCGCACATATATAGTCATAGAGCCCAGCATTATACCAATAAGAGTGGGTGACATAAAGAGATCAATAGCTATAGAGCCTCTATCAATTGTGATATGTAATACCGAAGAAGATAGCTTCGTAGAGTTTGGATACAGTATTGCTGAACCTATATGGCTAGAGACAGTAGAGGTGATTCCTTATTCTCGTAGCGATCTTTGTGGAACAGCTAAAACCCTGGGCCTTGATGCCGTTATTAAAAAAGATAATAAAATTGGTGTACCCTACTTATGTATAGACAGCAGTTACATCGATAAAGAGACTGTAACTGAAATAATTGGTGGTGGTTTTATTGAGCTAGAAAATAAACCTATTGTTAATTCAAAATGTAAGTTAGAGATAAAAATCTCTAACGACTGGATATCATTGTTTGTGAAATCCATTTTGAATACATATATCCATGAAGTAGAAAAATGTAGATACAGCACAATAAACCTAGATAAATCACTTTATCCCTACTCCAAGACTTTAGTATCAATTGATAAAGAACCTGTAGTAGTCAAAATAGGGAAGGGATACATATTCTCCATAGGTATTGAGAACATTATTTCATTAACACTCTATGCCCTTCTCATACTCATCACCTTTACAAAATCTAGTTGAATGCATCATACGCAATAGCATCAGACTGAGGCCCTTCATCACACATCAGCGCTTTTAACCAACATCATCTACTTGTATATTCGATATATTTACACTATTAAGAAGCAAATAATTTTGACTCTCTATATATTATATTATTATGTATATTAAAAACAAACACTGTACACTCTATTATATGAGTACTGCAATAGTTATCAGAGCTAAGCCTAAGAGTAGTACGAAGATACCGAGGTATTTAACTCTCATATTCAGAAATGCTTTACCCACCTTAACAAGCGCTACAATTAAGTAATACATTACCACTATAGCTATAAGTATTATGCCTATCCATGCTAATGTATATGCTGTACCTGTCGTCATTCCGCTTAATTTATTAGCTATAGAGCTGAATATTTGAACAACTTCTTCAACGCCCATCACTGTTCGCCAATAATTAGCTACACCTTTCTGTTTATTAAAAATGTGTAGCTAATCAAAGCATTTACAATACTTTTCTGTAACAAAACTTATATACAACTTATTAGTTATTCATCTATATAAAGTTTCAGGAAAACGGAATCTAGAGTGATATCGAAGGTAGATGACTTTGAAGATACTTATAATACGATCAGAAGAAGGTGTGATAAAAGAACATCAAATAGTTGAAGGAACATTAGATAAATCTCTCAAAGAGACCGTAATTAAAGCACTTGAGTTATGGAATCCTCAAAAGTCTGATCTTGTTGTTGTTAGACATAAACATGAAGTAAATGTGAATTTACCGATAACGAAAGAACAATATGAACTTTATTCACAATTCAATCTTAAGAGATTTGGAGATAAAGCTGTATTTGAGATCCCTATATACATTATCAGTTTTGAAAATGAATGGATTGAGGATCAGATTAGAGACTCTAAAGTTTTTGTAGTTGCTCCATATATTGATGAAGTTACTTCTAGTAAGGTTCTCGAACTTGCTAAAAACATTACATCTGAAGAAGAATCTGAAGAAGAACTTGAAGAAGAATGATGTTTTATATATTTAATAATCTTTATAGACCTAGTTTTTCTTTGACTTCTTTTAACGCTTTTTCGTAATCTAGCTCTAAGGTTTTTTCATTTATTGGGAATTTCGTCAATATTGGTTTTATTTCACCATCAACTACAGCAAATAGTTGGGGAAGCCAGGACATTCCAAATTCATCTTTTTCTCCATATGCACTTACAAATACATAATCTTCCTCACGTATCTCTAGATCTATTTTAAGCTCTTTTGATAGTTCTTCGGCTAATTTTTTAAAATGTTTATGTTGAGGCATATGAGTAGCTGTTACAAGTATAAACTTTTCTATAGCCATATTATCTCACAACTAGAGTGTGGTATACACTAGGTTATAAGTTGATTTGGTTTCAAAATCACTTCTTTGTATTGATTTCAACAATATCTCTATCCTCTAAAATATGATCTGCACCAACTCTTTGTCCTGGATATTTTGCTGAAGTTCCCCATATGCGTGCATAAGCAAATTTTTCATAGAGTTCTTTATGTATAATTTTGGCTACATCTAGAACTGTTGTACCTTTCTTTACCACAAGTGGTTTATCTGATGGTTTGCCTAGGGGTGGCTTGGTGTAGATCCTTATCAAATCTAGTGCTTTGAATATCGTGGATCCTATATTTTCAAGACCAATTCTATATAGAGTTGATACTGCAAGCATAGGTATATCGTTTGGTAAAATAGATCTAAGTAATTCTACACTTTTTAGAGTTTCATCTAAATCTATCTTATTCACAACAATTATTGTTGGTTTGTATATAGTAGTTTCATATATTGATCTCTCGACATCATCAATATCGATCTCTCCGTATACCTTTACAACAGCATGATATATCCTATAGCTATTTAGGAGTTTTGCTATATCTTCTTCAGTACATAGAAGCTTGCCGTAGTTTATGATCCTTATACCTCCCCCATATTTGCGTTCAATATTCACATATCCTTTAGGTTTTTCTATGTATAGTCCATGTTCTTCGAGAAAGTTTTTGATAAAGAGAAAATCATCAACAACGTCTCTTGATGCATCTAACATCAACACTATTCCATCACTATTCTTTGCCAAACCTACAACCTTTGTATTCCAACCACCTCCCTCAGGTATTATTGCTGGTGATTCAACTAATTGAAATTGTATATCTTCATAATGTAGCATACCTACTGCTGGAAACTTTGTTGTATACGGTACATCTGATACTTGAACATTTGCATTTGTGAGTACCTTTAGGAAAGAACTCTTACCAACCTTTGTCAAACCTATGATAACCACTTGGGCTGCGCCTTCCTTTTCGACAAAAAAAGATATACCACCACCTGATTTCTTCTTCTTCCTCTCATCTATTTCCTCCCTTAATTCAGCCATTCTTCGTCTTGCCCATCTAACAAGATTCTCGGTTCCCTTATGTTTAGGAACTGATGAAAGAAATTCTTCTAATGCTCTCAATTTTTCTTCAGGCGTTTTAGCATCCATATATTTAGCGAACTTAGCCTTTGCTTCAGCCGGTAGATTTGTAACCACTTTCTTTACCCTAAATCTATACATTTTGTATTTACTGACTCAAAAATTTATTTTATTTCAGAATATCTCATATGAATTAGTTGTTCTCGACAATATGATGAAGCCGAGGCGCTACTGAAATATGATGTTTGAATCCGTGTCTGATTAAATGGTTTATCTTAAAATATATTTTCCTGCGTAAACTGCTTCTGAGCCAAGAAGTTTTTCTATTCTTAACAATTCATTATATTTTGCTGTTCTTTCTCCTCTCGCAGGTGCACCTGTTTTTATGAATGGTCCTCCAACAGCTGTAGCTATATGGGCTATTGATGTGTCTTCGCTTTCCCCACTTCTATGACTAATTATCGTTACTATACTATTCTGTTTAGACATCTCGATAAACTCTAGAGTTTCTGACAATGTTCCCACTTGATTAGGTTTAACTATTACACCACTTACAGCTTCTCTCTTTATAGCCTCTGATAATCTCTTAACATTTGTGACAGTTAGATCGTCTCCCACAATTATAACCTTACCTTTGAGAACTCTACGTAGTTCAGCATATCCTTCGAAATCATCTTCATTAAATGGATCTTCTATGCTAAGCAATGCATATTCATCTACAAGTTTCTTCCAATACTCTATGAGCTTATCCTTTGATAATTCCTGACCATCTATTCTATATACATCTTTATTCTCGACATAGAATTGTGAAGCTGCTGCATCAAGCGATATCCTGATTTGCTTCTCTGTATCATATCCACAATTCTTTATAGACTTAGTTAAAGCATGTATAGCCTCGCTAACAAGCTTCATGGGTGGTGCAAATCCTCCTTCATCACCTACATTAACTGCAGAAGCACCATATTGTGATTTAAGGAGCGATTTCAATTCCTTATATATTTCTACTGCTGCTCTAAGTGCTTCTGAAAATCTATCAAATCCTATAGGAACTATCATAAACTCTTGTACAGCAAGCTCATTACCTGCATGAGCTCCACCGTTTATTATGTTCAGCATAGGTACGGGAAGAACTCTAGCTCTTGATCCTCCAAGATATTGGAATAATGGTAGTTTAGCAGTATCAGCTGCAGCTTTTGCTACAGCTAAACTCGTTGCTATCATAGCATTACCCCCAATTTTCTCTTTATTTTGGGTTCCGTCAAGCTCTATGAGTATCTTATCTATTTCATACTGTTTTCTGGAATCCATACCCTGTATAGCTGAAGCAATATAGTTCACAACATTTCCTACAGCTTTGAGAACCCCTCTACCTTTATATCTATTCACATCTCCATCCCTTATCTCGACAGCTTCAAACTTACCTCTTGATGCTCCAGCAGGAGCTATAGCTCTACCTACACCACCACCTATTGTTTCGATATATACTTCAACTGTGGGATCTCCTCTGGAATCGATAACTTGAAGGGCATCTACATATTTTATCAAGTAGGGATTCGCCATAATGTACACCAAGATGTTTAATTACGTATTAACGCTAAAACTTTAAATATTTAAATCTGTCATAAATGTTGGGTGTAACAATTATGACTAAAGGAGGAAAAGGTGGTAAGGACACGCGGGGGAATATATGCCCTAAATGTGGCACAGCCGTAGAGCCATCTAAGACATGGCAATTAGTTTCACCTTTACCCGATAGTCAAGGAAGAATAACGATAACAGTTATGGGTAGTTACGAATGTCCTACATGTGGATATAGATGGAGAGGTGTTGTAACTAAAATGAAAGTTGGAGAAGATGTTGAGATAGAAGGTGCTAAAAAGAGTGTTAAATTATCTAAGGAGACCTCAAAACCTAGTAGACCTGCCCACGTTATAGAGCTAGATCTTGAAGAACTAGAGAGTGAGGAAGAATAGTGGATGATGCTCAAAAAAATTATGGACATAGTTGTAAATGTTTTTCTGATAATAGTTGTACTCTTCCTGATTTACGTTAACGTGATGTACTATATTTATGATCAAGTTGTCTTAGCTGTTGTGAAGGGTGTGAGCATGTATCCTCTTCTACGTGAAAACGATATAGTTGTAATAATACCTCCCAAGGACATAGAGTTGGGTAATGTAATAGTGTTTAAAAATGATAGAAATGAATTTGTGATACATCGTGTTATAGCCATAGCTACTTGTAGTGATGGAGGTATGGTTTATGTAACTAAAGGAGATAATAATGTATATGTAGATAGCCATATCTTGAGTGGTGTTGCATATATGACTAGTAGAGAATGTCGTGTAGATGATTTAAGGATTTTGAAAGGATATGAAGCATATGTTAAGTCAGTTATGCAAGGAGATGTAATTAGAGGTATACCTATGGATAGAGTAGTTGGTAAAGCGCTCTCGATTTCAAACATGATTGTGAAAATAACAGGTCTTACACCTCTTAGATACTAGATACTCTTTTCAAGTATGTATCTACATACTTCTTTAACATACATTCCACTAGAGTTTAGCTTACAGATCTTCTCTAAATATTCTCGCCATCCGTACCCAAACCTTTGCCAATCTCTATACCTCTCTCTAATTCTTGTTAAAGCCTCATAATGAAATAGACACATATTTTCTTTATATACACTTCTTCCACATATATGACAAGCATTTTTTGAACTTGTATCCATCTTGATATAAAACTTGATTACTTCAACTATGTCAGAAATATAGGTGTTTATATTCCTCAAATATCTGTTAATAATGGTTCTAGCCCTCTCTTCGACATTTTTACAGCTTATTCTTTCCATTTTAATGTCATAAAGCATTTTCTCAAATTCTCTAGTTAGATCTACACTTACAAGATCCTTAACATATTCCTTAAGAATGTGTACTAATGCTATAGCTAGATCTGATACCTCTATTCCTCTAGATCTATGATACACATAGCCACGTTTAAAGAGTGTTTCAATTATTTCTGCTCTAGTAGATTCTGTACCTATTTCAACACTTTCCATCCATTTTAATATATCAATCCTTGTAGGCGATTTTAAGGAACGTGAATATCTTATGTTTAAGCGTAAATCTTCTATAGGTACACTCATTCCCTCCTTCAGAAGGTTGTAGGGAATTAATTTTTCATTAATTTCTATAAATGGATAATAAACACTCCAACCTTTTTCAATAATTCTAACTCCACGTAAAACGTATTGACGGCCATGAACATCGAAATATATATTCATGTACTGAATCTTCATAGGGTTTGCAAAAGTTGCTAAATATCTTCTGACTATAAGATCATAGAGCTTAAGATGAAGTTTACCGAGTTTAGCTAAATCTCCCTCTCCTGTGGGATATATAGCTGGATGAGCTGGATCATCTTTGGGGCCGTTATTAGGTTTAAGTATTCCTCTACATTCAGTAAACAGTTTTGCTACAAGAGGTTTGTATGTAGGAATTAGAGATAACTTCTCTAATATACTTCTATTATTTAATGATTGTGGAAGTTTTTGACTATTTGTTCTAGGGTAACTTATCAAAGCCTCTAGATACAGATCTTCAGCTATTTTCTGTGTGAGATAAGGTGATATTTTTAGTACTCTATATGCTTCACTCTGTAAATCAGGTAGGTTAAATGGATGTGGTGAAGGGACTTCAACATTTTTAATAGATATGTTCTTTACATATGCCTGTGTATTACCTTTAACCTTGTCGAGATATCTTTGTGCTTCTTCATATGAATTGAATGGTTCATCTAGAGGCTCCAAGGTATATACATTACCATCAATGGCTATTTTTATCGATGGATAAGCTAGAGGTACAGGTATGTGAAGTCTCTTCTTAAGCACAACATCAACAATATATGCTAGAGTGGGTGTCTGTACTCTTCCCGCACTCAAGATTCTTCTAGATCTGAAGACTCGAGAATATATATCCATTAGAGCACGTGATATATTTATTCCCCATAGCCAATCTAGTACATGTCTACAGTAGCCAGCTTCAATCATGTTGTAGTCTAGTCCTGAAAGATTCTCAAAAGCTCTAACTATATCTGAAGCTGTAAGACTTGAAAATTTTGCTCTAAAAGCCCTTCTTTCGTCTCCAAGATTCTTTATAACCATGTACCCTATTAACGATCCTTCAACATCATAATCACAAGCATTTATGTAGACCTTTGCATATCTAGATAACTTAGCTATAACATCTAGAAATTTTTTTATATGTTTAGTTTTTTTATCAACGAGATATCGTGGAACCCATTCATAAGTATAAACAGGATATCCTTTCGAACTAGTAGATAATGTATACATATGTCCAGCTACAGAAGCTATTACATAGTATTCATGATTTCTATATGTTATCCATACAGGTACACCATTTATAGAAATTTTTGATGGTTTGCCAAGTGCATATGCTATTTTTTCTGCAGCTCTTGGCTTCTCGGCTATGACAAGTATGTAGCTAGAGGGCAATTTTAGCATGTTTACTCCAATTCCTACTAGATTTAAGCAATATCTAAAATATCTAACACATTATATTATGATTATTACCATTAAATATATCTCCATCTCACCACATTGTATAACTATTATGACTACAATCTAGGTGATCATTAAGCATGCATAAAACTATTTATTAGTTACTTTACAATAAGTTTAATTAGACGGGTGATAACTTGAGTACAATACAGTTAACTATAGAGCCTAAGGCATTATTCTTGTATCCAAGTGCGAGAGATTATATAGCAATTTTAAAGACTGTTGCAGAACTTGTTGATGAAACAGCAATACACGTAGATTCCGAAGGAGTACATATAAGGGCTCTAGATCCGAGTAGAATAGCTATGCTGATTATCGATTTACCTCCTGAGACATTCCATGAATTCAAGGTGGATGAAAGTATATCTATAGGTTTGGCTGTATCGAATCTAGCAAAGATACTCAAAAACTTGAAAAAAAGCGATAAGATGATTGTAGCAGCTAATGAAGAATATGTGGAGATTGTTATTGAAGGAATAAATCCAAGGAGATATAAGTTTAGGAATATAACTGTATTAGCAGAAGAGGTTCCAGAACTTAAACCGGTATACGATGTAGAGGCATCGATTTTGACATCACCGCTTAAGACAACTATTACTGAATTATCAGATATAGCTTCAACAATAGGTATATCATCTGATAGCGAATCCTTAACGTTTTTTGACTATGATACAAGAAAAAACACTTATAGATTAACTACAGCTTCAGGAAACATTGTAAGTCTAACGGTAAATAAGAGTGTTACGGTTCCCTATGATAGTGAATACATAGCCAAGGTAATAGACATACTTAGTTTAGGTAATGTTGTGGATCTGAAGTATGGTTCAGAAGCACCTCTACACCTATCACTAGAGTTTGCTGGAGGAAAAATCATGTATTATTTAGCTGCAAAAGCTTAGCACGATATGATACACAATATAAGTCATATCTACTGCTTCGTTTTGTCTATCTCGTTCTTTCTTGAACTAGAATTCAACAATTTTCTTGTATAGACAAGAGGATTCTTAATATTGCATTCAGCTTTACACATTCCCAAAGTTTTCATGGTATCACAACTATACACAAGATATTTCTTCTTGGATCCTTTAAGCCCAGCTAAATGCTCTATTTGATACCGGGTAATTTTCTCATTAAAATCTGGGCTATAGCTGAACAGCTTCACTATTATATCTAGGTTTATACCTATGTTTATTAAGAATGTGGCTAATGCAAAACGTTGATGATGTGATAGATTTTCGCCTTTTGTAATATCCTCAATAAGCTTTCGTATACATGGAGGAAAGAGAGTTTGAGCTACAGAGATAAGTTCATCGATATTGTGGATCTCTAGAGAAGTAGTACTTGTTGACGTTAATGTGTCTATTTCATTAATACCTCTTCTACCCACTTTTTTAGTAGCTGAGTTTAGAAATTCATTAATAATTAGGCCAAGATCTATGTGTATGGTTTTTATCAAATTAAGTAGATTTTCTCTAAAGCCATGTAGGTTAGTACATGTAGATCTCAGTTCTCTAAGTCTAGAACTTGTTATATTATAGATACCTTCTGAAATAAGTCTCAAAACTTTTTCTCTATCATCTATATAGATATAACCCTTATGCATAGGAAATGCTGATAACTTCCATGAAGATTCTGTTAACAGTTTTTGTGCAACATTTAAGTAGATATATATAGGTATGCGGTATTTATAGCATATACTTGTTATGGTATTGCTATGTGATACTATGTACGGTATCTCTTTAAAGCATGTTTTACGATATTCTATATTTAGTCCCAATGCTCCTGAACGAAGGACTATGTTCTCATCATCTAGAGCTTCGAGAATCTTTCGTTTATAAGTTTTTGAGAAGTGTAAAGAAAATCTACTTATGTAAGGATCTCCTAAGATTATTGCTATAGCGGCCAACAAGAGGTACATAGAGTCGGAAACTATTATGATAGAGTTTTTATCAACATCATGAGCTTCTACATTACCTTGAAAAACAAGTTGAAGAATTTTGCTGTAATCAGTATGTCTCCTTATTAGATCATCAAATTCAAATTGTGGATAATGAGTAGGATCTGTAATGATATTAATCAAGTCTTCACATGACTTAACCTTTAATAAGACATTTAATACTTTGTCCATATTAACACTCAGCTACTGAGTTACTCAGTACAATTCTTTTATCGAGATCCGAGCATGTAGCGCTACTCTCAAGAGCTGACACAAAGTATCTACATATACTCTGTAGACTATATCTGTTATCTACATAAACACAAGCTTTTTCTCTATCTTCAGATCTTAGAACTTTCACAACCATAAATGGATTTAATGGAGGGTCGGGTAACTCGTTAAGTGGTTTCTCTTTCCCGATGTATGTCCAAACAAGTCTACCTTCACTATACATTATCTTGTACCAATATCTACCATAGTAATGGTATACCTTTGTACCATTTCTGCACCTCTTAACAGCTATATGTACAGGCTTCAAATAAACACCATATAGTTTTGCTATATTATTGTAATTATATAGTTCAACTCTATATAGGTCAATCAGTTTCTTAATCATATCCTCAATACAGTCTATATTTACACAGAAAAGTAATATTTCTTCATTCTTTTTCATTAGTATCCCATACTTAGATACAATTTTGAATAAATATATTCTGTGACCCTATTACCACATTATACTGTGTGAATAAAATCCTAGGAGAATATCACAATTAAGATTTTACCCACATTGTATCTTCAAGATGCAGAGGAGTAACTATTTACGTAATGGAAGTAATAAAATCTAGTATTATTTAAGCCTTAGGCCAACATATAATATACATCACAATGTTTATACTCTTTTATCAATGCTTTCTATAACTGAACGTGCTCTCCTTATATGTTTATCACCAATTGTGAGCATAAGTCCTTGATCAACAACAAGTTCACCTCCTATCACAACTGTGTCAACAGTATAATTCATCAACATAATTTCTCTAGCGATATTGTCTTCAGTTATAGGTATAGGTCCTGTAGGTGGCTTAGAGAAATCCAGTATTATTATGTCTGCTGGTTTTCCATTTTCTATAGCATCTGTTCCTATGTCTAGATTTGTTGGATTATACTGACATAGAGTATTTATTATTTCTAATGGTTTTCCAATAACCCTACCCATGTTTATGATAAAAGACTTGGGATTAAGATGTAGAGGGTCTATTGAAATTAAACCTTTTTCAGGATACCATAGGTTAGGATCTAGGTAAACAATTTTATGTATAGATGTATTGTCTATGTTTAAGGATTTGTGGATAATTAAGATACAATATTTAATTACATTATTGTTTCTCTCTATACTCTCAATAACATCTTGATCTATATAGAGTCTAGCATTAAAGGTTTTAGCAATATCTATAATATTTCTATTGGTTTTATTATTGATGTAGAGTCCAAAGGTTATTATATTTTTGTTTATAGCTTCTTGATCATGTATGTTCCTTAGAGATGATTTAATGATTTCTTCAATCGAGTTTGCATCGATGTTGTTTGTAGGTATAAGTATTCGAACCCTTATCCAACACTCAGATGCTGCTCGAGCAATTGCTGAAAGTATTTTTTGATCAATAACATCCACACGTGTGACGATAGATGTAGCACCACTTAATGCAAAAGAAGCAAGATTCATTGCCACTAGAGCCTCTATATCGTTTAAACTTAGTGTATTTATAATGTTGTTTATAGAATCCTTTTTAAATCTAAATACATATCTAAGTATATCACCCATACCTATCACAAATCCGGGCATGGCAATGGAATATCGTCCATCTATAACATAATCAGCAAATTCTAGTTCGGGTGGAGGACTTCCTGTTCCTACAGATGTTATAACTCCTTTATTTAGATATATAAATCCTTTTTCAGTAAACTGTTTATTTGGTAAAGGATATATAGAAGCATTCTCTATCAGTATCCTCATCATGACACCCGAAATGATGAAATGAAAGAATATCTCATGGCATAAGATTTACATTATATTTGACTTATTCATAAACTTACTTAATATATCTTATACATTACGTATTGATATGAGTATCTTAGTCCTTGATCTTTAAGCAAGATCTCACTAGATTTATCTAACTCTTTACTTACTCCTTCTCTCTTTTTTTCTCTCTATGGCTATAACCTTTACCCCAACTCCTAATAGTTTCTTAAATACAGTGTCTAAGAACCTTACATAAGCTCCTTTTTGACCAACAGCAGCCCCGATAACATCTTCATATACATTTATCTGAAGATTAGGTCCAGCAAAATCTACTTCCTCTATATGTTTCCATATCCATGATGTAGGATGAAGAGATCGAACCATTTCTTTAAAATCTAGATTTAGTTCAGCACCTCTCAATTTTTTGCTTAGCTCTTTTTCAGCAACATTTATTCTTTCGCCACCTCTCCCCACAAGTCTTCCCATATGGCCTTGTTTAACTATTATAAGGGCGTCTGGAACATGTTCTTGAGTAATTTCATATGTTTTCTTAGGTTCAGATAAATCAACAACAGTAATGATATCCGCATCTGGTGCTTTAGCTTTAACTACATCATATATTCGTTTCTCCTCATCTGTTAATTTTCTAGATCTAAGTTTGTATTCCACAAGAAATCTGAGTCCACGTTTTGCACCTTCTCTAACTATATCCTTTATACCTAAATCTACAACATATGATTTTTCTTCACTTAGAAGAACCTCTCTAATAAGGGCTGATGGATCTTCTCCTACTTCTTTAAGTGCTTGAAAGACAGGGTCTCCAGCTACTATAAGTCTACTGTTTTTACCGACCCTGACTATAGCTTCGATAATGCTCTCGGGCTTCATAAGCTGGATATCATCTAGAAATACTATAGAGTTATCAAATGAACGTCCCCTCAAATATCTGGGATCTGCTAACACAATCTTACCATCATTAATCAAAGCCTCTATTTTACTCCATTCGATAAATGAACCTAATATATCTCTGATGTAGTTTTTCATAGCCTCTACAAAAGCCTGAGGCATTTTGGCTATTACTATCTCTTCGCCAGTTATAATATCAACAACAGGTCTGATGATTATGAATCTAGTATACTTGTTATTTAATACACAGTGAACCCCGTAGGCTAAACTAAATAGTGATTTACCTGTTCCTGTAGGTCCAAAGAATCCCAGTACTTCGTAATTTTTATCATTTAAAGCATTGAACATCTCTTCCTGACCAGAGGTCAATGGTTTTACTACGCTCCATATATCTTCCATCACAATCACCTAGTTATGTATTACATCTTTACTATATGTCAGTTTCTTTGATCACCTTAAATAGTTTTTCTAATCTTTTCTTACCTTCAATAAGTACTTCGTTAGCTATTTTTACGATTTTAGCAAGATCGCTAACAAGCAGTTCGCTTCCTTCTTTAAGCAAAAACGAAGTCCATGTACCACTAACAGTCTCTATCACTATTCCTGACTCTCCTAGGGAAATTATACCACTGTGCTTGAATCCTGCTCCATGCACAATCTTTAAAAGTAGCGAAGCTGACTCCAGATCTAATGCTATGAAATGTAGTATTGGTCCACTAGCTACTAGCCAAAATCTATACTTAGGGATATGACTATAAATGATTCTTTCTATATCATCAACTGTAACTGGTTCATGTTTTTTGTATAACACATAAGATTCTTCTCTAAGCCAAGGATAAGAAGCATCAATTACAGTTATTCTACCGCTACACGAACTAGTTGTATATATTTTCTTCTTTGTAAAAACAAGTTTAATAAAGTCTATTATATCGCGATCCGCATATCCTATCTCTATATCCTCTAAGAACCTTCTATAAACTTCATTCTTTCGCTTAATCCATTCGTTAAAGGAAGTACTACGAGAAACTTCCTTCGACATCAAGGTTGTTTCATCCATGAGTTAAAAGTTTATCTAGCTCTTCTTTAACAATTGATGCAACAGTTTTACCATCTACACGTCCTCTAAGTTCGTTCATAACCTTTCCCATGACGTACTGAAATGCCTTTGTCCCTTTGTTTTTAACTTCTTCAAGATTCTCATATATCTTAGCCCTAACTATGTTTCTAATATCATCTTCAGTAATACGTAAAGAATATACAAAATTACTGAGAGTTTCTAAATCTATATTAGGTTCTTTGACAATCTTAATTATGAGTTGTTTTATTGTGTCCTTATCTTTGATATTATGTAATTCTATAACTTTCATAAATATGTGAAACTTTGAATCACTTATTTTTTGTACGTCAATACCTTCTTTTCTTAATTCACCAACTAGTGTTGTAAATATTGTAGCTACAAGTCTTGGTTCAATACGATAGTGCTTGACGATCTCTTCAAATAGGTTCAAATAATCACTATGAAGTAACTGGTTAGCTAGCTCCATGCTAAGACCGTACATATCTACCATTTGCTTTAATTTAACATCGATTGGTGGTGGGATTAGTTTTTCAGCTTCTTTAAGTATAGATTCATCGATACGTATAGGAGGAACATCTGTTTCAGGATACATTCTAGCGGAACCAGGCTGAGGTCTAAGGTATCTAGTGGTGCCGTCTTCATTTGCTCCACGGGTCTCTCTAGGAATACCGTGAAGTGCTTGATAAGCTCTATCTCTAACGACTTCAAGTGCTTTTATAGCCCTACTAGGTTCATCAATTACTAAAACGAATGCATCATATTCGTGAGCCTCTAGTAGCTTGAATATCTTGTTTACAACATCTTCATTTATTCCATATCCAGGTAGCTCATCACTATGTATTATACCTTTTACTCCAGCCCACTGTCTAGCATAATCAGCAAGCTCCGTTCCAAATCTTCTACCTGTTTGCAGCTCTACACCTAGAAGTCCACCAAAATATGGAAGCTTAATGACATACGCCTTGTAACCTTTCTTCAATCCTTCTTGTACAAGTTTACTATTACACATCTTCAAATGTTCTGTTATATCGATAGGTTCTTGAGATAAAATCTCTTCACCTTTAGCACCTCTTTTACCGAGTTCTTCCTTTATCATAAGTAGACCTACAAGCCTCTTCACCTCTTCCTGTATAACCTTTGGTATAAGCTCAAGTTTCTGTACACCTTTGATCTCTATCTTTGGAGATCCTTTTATCGAGAGATTCAGATCCTGTCGTATAGTGCCTATACCTCTTTTAACCTTACCCGAAAGTCTGAGTAGAAGACCTATTTTTTCAGCTACTCGCTTAGCTTGTTGAGGAGACTTTATATCAGGTGCTGTTGATATCTCAATTAAAGGTATACCTAGTCTATCAAGAGCATAACTAACAGAAGAAGAATCTTCAGATACCTTTCTTGCTGCATCCTCTTCTAGAGCTATAGTCTGGATACGAACTAGACCCTCTTCATCCTCTATATAACCACCAAGAGCTATAATAGCTGTTCTTTGAAAACCTGTAGTATTTGAACCATCAACAACTATTTTCCTCATGACATGTATTTCATCAACAACCATGGAGTTAAGAGACTTGGCTATAGCTATTGCTATAAACAATGCTTCTCTATTTAATGGATGAGGAGGTTCTTCATCCAGTTCCACAAGACATGAGGTATATGTAGGAGCCAAGTAAATGTATCTCCGTTTCCGCTGAGTCTCAAAAGCTGCTGCAACATCTATTTCACCTAACTCACTTCTTGTGGCTCTGAGATGTCTAACTATCTGGTTAGACATATTTAATTCATTTTCATCAGCTAACGAAGTACTACAGTTACAGAAGAGTTTTGAGTTTGTATCTAGTTGTTGATGTATCTCTAATCCTACCCTAAGTTCAACACTACTATAATCTATATCATTAGGTACCTTAATACTTGATCTCAAAGTCTAATCGCCATCCAGTAGCTTTAACCCTATATCCTAGCCAATAATCTTCTAGATTAGTAACACGGCGTTAACGTAATTTAAAGCTTAAAGACTGTTGCTTAAGAAAAACCGTGGTTTACGATTCATTCAATACTCTATATGGTCCATATATATATCATTTGTATAGATCAGAAAATATATGTTAACTGGATTTCTTTCTGGGAACAGACGATGGCGGAACAACTGTTGGTACAGGTAGACCTTGGAGCTTCCGCTGCCTAATCCAATACTCACGTCTGTTTCTAATTCTAGGTACAAGGTTTCTCTTAGGTTTTGCAGGTATCTTTGGTGTTTGGCTTCTTACTTTGCCAGCCTTAGTTAGTGAACCATGGGAAGGCATATCTAGTCGTCCCTCACTAAGTATAGCTGAGTTCTGTTACGCCTTTTTAAGCTTAATCACTTAATTATATCTTCATCTACATCAGTTTCCTACATACCACAACATCGATACGAATAGTTAAAGTATATAGATATTTTCAACAATGAATCTCAATTATATCAGTAGATCTATCAACTATTGCAAAGTATAGTTTATATATTTCCTATTGCATTGTACTAACAGGTCTGGTGATACATGATGACTAAAAAGCTATACCTAGCTGACACCTGTATAGGAATATTTGCTGTAGATGAAACCGGTAATATTGTGGAGAAGATATTGTATCCAAAAGATATAGGTAAGGTAGTTGAGGAACTTCTAGCGATTTCTGAAGGCAAAATGAGCAACACGCTTTCACAACTTATAGAAAATATTAAATCTAAGAAAGATTTAGGCGATATTACATTAATTGTTGAAGATCCAGATATAGCTAGAGAAATTATACAGAAGGGATTAAAATGTGATGTAGCTATAGCGTCAGAAGCTATAATCAACATACGGAAAAACATATCTAAGCTCTCTGTAGAGCTAGGTCTGTTTCCAGATGATAAAGCATTCAAGGAGTATCTACATGAGGTTTCACTTGAATTAACTAGAAGAAAACTTAGACGATACGCACAGAAAAGAGACCTTCTAGCTGTACAAGCAATAAGAGCTATAGATGATATAGATAAGACTCTAAACCTTTTTGCAGTTAGGTTAAGAGAATGGTATAGTGTTCATTTCCCAGAACTTGACGATATATCGAGAGAACATGAAGAATACGTAAAGATAGCTGCTGAAATAGGTTTTAGAGAGCAAATGGATGTAAGTAAACTAGTGAAGCTCGGCATCTCTGAAGGAAAAGCTAAAAGAATTGTTGAAGCTGCACAAAAAAGTATAGGTGCAGAGCTTTCAGAAATTGATATGAATATAATTAAGGTCTTTGCAAACATATGGTTAGAGTTATACGAACTGCGTGAAAGATTAACTGAATACATAAGTCAGGTAATGAAGGAAGTAGCACCAAATGTAACAGCTCTTGTAGGACCATTACTAGGCGCAAGATTGTTAAGTCTTGCTGGAAGTCTTGAAGAGTTAGCGAGACTACCGGCAAGTACTGTACAAGTTCTTGGAGCTGAAAAAGCTCTGTTTAGAGCTCTTAGAACTGGAGGTAAGCCGCCAAAACATGGAGTAATATTCCAATATCCTGAAATTAGAAAAGCACCCAAATGGCAAAGAGGTAAGATATCTAGAGCTCTTGCAACAAAACTTTCGATAGCTGCTAGAATAGACTTCTTTACCGGTAGATATATTGGAGATGAACTCAAGACTAAACTATATGAAAGAATTGATGAAATAAAACAACTATATCCAAAACCACCTAAGAAAGAGAGTAAACCTCCTACAGAAAGAAGGAAAAGAAGGTAATTAAATAAGCTTATTAATTGTTATAAGATACAGCAAGTAGGGTATTCATATATGTCTGAAGTTGTGAATCTATATGAGCATGAAAAATTCAAAGATGTTTATATAGTTGAACTTGACGATGGGACTAGCAAACTTGCAACAAAGAATCTAGTACCAGGTAAACGTGTTTACGGTGAACATATCTATAGATGGAGAGATGAGGAATATAGGGAATGGAACACCTATAGAAGTAAACTTGCTGCAGCAATAGTTAAGGGGCTTAAGGAAATGCCTATAAGAAAAGGTCAAAAAATATTGTATCTAGGTGCAGGTTCAGGTACAACCCCTAGCCACGTTTCGGATATTGTTGGCTATGAAGGAACAATTTATGCAGTAGAATTTGCTCCAAGAGTTATGAGGGAGCTTATAGTTGTTGCTGAAGATAGGAAAAACATTATACCAATTTTAGAGGATGCACGAATGCCTAGGAGATATAGACACCTAATTGAGGGTGTTGATGGACTCTATGCTGATGTAGCACAACCAGAACAAGCTTCAATAGTTGCAGATAATGCTGATATATTTCTGATTGATGGTGGTTGGTTGTTGTTAGCAATTAAGGCTCGAAGTATTGATGTTACAGCTGAACCAAGTGAAATTTATAGAAAAGAAATAGAAACGTTAAGGAATAGAGGATTTGAGATAGTGGATGTGGTACATCTAGAGCCTTTCGATAAAGATCATGCAATGGTTTATGCAATATACCATAGAAGGAAATGATAGTTTTATTTGTCCTGATATAGTTAAAGATTTATTTTGCTCTTTAATTAATTTAACTAGGTAAGGGTTGTAAACTCAATACATGACATTTAATCAAATATTTAGTGATACATGATGTTAGAGGAAAGTCGTGTAGTAGAGAATATTGAGGAATCTCTACAGTTATTCAATGCTCAAATACTTCATAAATTAGGCTTTCCTCTATCAGAGAAAAGAACACTAGACTGTATAATCAAGAAAGATAATGATATAGTGTTCATGAAGATATCGAAAAAAACTTGTACAAAGCATTTTGTTTTTAAGGAACTTAAGAAACTAACAGAATTTCTAAAGATTAATGCCATAGTAATAGCAGATAGAATTAATGATCGAGAAGTTGAAGAAGGTGTACTACATATAAGGGATAGAATAGGTATTGTTCAGCCTAAGACTGTTAAAGACTTTGTTAAAGGTGACAAAGTATATATCTATGAGTTCAAAGGTATGTACTATGTCAAGATAGATGGAAAGAAGCTTAGAGAGTTAAGGATAAGGAAAGGTTATGGACTACATGAACTAGCTAATGCTGTAGGTGTATCTGTTAAAGCTCTTCAGAAGTATGAGGAGGGAGCAATAGACATGAGTATTGAGAAGGCATACAGATTTATTGAGATATTTAATAACGAATTTGAGCAAGTTCTAAAAGAAGTTGATATATTTAGGGATAGAATTGTGGAAAACATTGATAAAAGACGTGAAGTTATGAACGAGATTCGTGGTAATTTAGAGAAGATCGTTTTAGTTGATAAACTTGTTAAACAAGGTGTCGAGGCAGAATTTTTTGAATACATTCCTTCAGATGTGATATTGAGTATCGGTAAGAAAAAGATATTTATCTCAATAATAGATAGTAGTATGGATGATACAACAGCTTTATCGAAGTCATATGAGAATAAACATGTATCCCAAGTATTAAATGGTGTAGCTGTAAATATTGTTAAAGATGGTGTACCAGGGAGTATTATTAGAGAGGTAGAGGGTTACGGTATTGTCTATAGATATAACGATATTATAAACAATATAAAGAATTTCAGAAAAGAGATAGAAGGTGAGAAAACGTTATAATTGTCATAACCGGAAGACCTGGGGTAGGTAAGAGCACAGTATTTAATTCTGTTATTAAAGGTCTGAAGGAACATGGATATAGTGTTTATGGTTTTTATTGTCCAGAGGTTCGTGAAAAAGGTGTAAGAATAGGATTCAGAATTATAGATATACATACAGGGGATTCAGGATGGTTAGCTCTATCTCTAGAGAAATCTGTAGCACTAGGCTATAGCTCATTAGGTAAAAGAATAGGGAGATACGTTGTTCTAGAGGATGATGTAATACGTATTGGTGTTAATGCTCTAAGGAAGTTCTATAATTCTAGTAACAAATCAATTCTAGGTATAGATGAAATAGGTCCAATGGAGTTATCGGTAGACGAACTAAGAAAAGAAATAATCAAATCGTTGTCATTGGCTGAAAAAGCATTACTTGTTGTACATAGAAATCTGAATGATAGAGATATAGTTGAGATTCTTAATAAAAAGAACTCAAAGATGTACGTGGTAACAGAAGATAACAGAAATAAGATACATATGGAATTAATACAGAAACTGTTAACATAATGTTGATATAGCCTGGTAAACATCAATATAATGGTTTTTTAGAGATGAACCCTTGTCCAGAAGGTTTTGATTTATTATTTGAGGGATTGACACGTATTTGTGTACCAAGGCTAGAGCTGTACATGAGGAACGACAATGTATATGAACCTTCTTGGGCACCTGTATTCTATAATCCTCATATGATTGAGAATAGAGATATAGCTATAGGTGTTGTGAGATACATCACCAGAAAACTAGGACTAGGAAGAGATATAGTAATTGTAGATCCACTGGCGGCTACAGGTGTAAGAGGTATAAGGTTTTATCTCGAGGCTGATAGAATAAATAGTTTAAAGGTGTTTATGGGAGACATATCTGAATATGCTGTCAATGTAATGAAGATTAATGCAAGACTTAATCGTGTTGAAGAACTCATTAATATAGAGAGAATCGATGCAAATGAATATTTGTACAAATTGCAGAGAACTAAAACAAAGATAGACTATGTTGATATAGATCCATTTGGTAGCCCTATACCATTTTTATTTTCATCTATATCTACGGTAAATAACGGAGGTATTGTAGCAATTACGGCAACAGATTTAGCTGTTCTGACAGGTAAATATGCTGGTAAGCTACATAGGAGATATGGAGTTATAGGTACCTCAGTACCGATTTCTAAGGATATAGCCATTAGAGCACTTCTATCATATATTGCTAGAATATCATATTCTCTTGATAGATACATCAAACCTGTTCTCTCCTATACATATAAACACTACATAAGGACATACATTGTGGTATATAATGGTGCTTCAAAAGCAGATCATCAGCTTAAAGAATGTCTAGGGAGTTTAAAAGTGTGTACTTATTGTGGATATAGACAAATAAATAAACTTGGCAACGACATCCATACAGATGGTACTAAATGTCCATTATGTAGAACTTCTTTAGTCACATGGAGCCCATTATGGATATGTAGCACAATAGATAAAAACATTATTGATGATATCTTGAGGGATCTTAACGAAGTTGTATGGATCCAAAAATCATCTAAAAAACTATTACAAGAACTTCATAGTTATGCAGCTATAGACACCATAACTGTGCGATTACCGCAAATAGCCAGATATTTACGTATTAATGTGCCCTCAAGAAATAGAGTGATAGAATGTTTAGAGAGATTAGGTTACAGAGCCGTAAAAAGCTATTCATATCCAGACGGTATAGTGACTAATGCTACTATCACAGATATAATTACATGTTGTAGAGCTTGACATTAAACCAGTCTATTTATTGGTTTATTTGTTATAATACCGGCTTTTTCCAATATAAATTGAGTTAGAATAGAACATCTTAAAGGATCATAGGGATGCCCTATGCTACATGAAAACAAATATCTACATTTAATACAGGGAATTTCAAGAAAAGATGAATTATTTACAGAACTGTTGTTATGTGGTGATGTATCTTTATCAAGTGTTTTATTATTAGTGATGCTTAGGATATAAGTACGTTTACCGTTGTTTTCAACAACACTTCTTTTAATCATGTTTAGTTCTATTAGTTTCTTAATTATTTGTGTAATTCTTTTAGATTCAAGATCTTTTAGATCAGGATGAGACTTTAATGCTCTCTGAGAGATACCTCCTGATGCCATGGTTTCATTCATTATAACCCTATAGACTCTTTTTTCTTCATAGGAAAGCTTATATTCATCATTCATGTTATTTCCCAACTAGCTACATTATTAGTTAGCGGTCTGAACCATATACATACACAGTTACAAGGTTAATAAAGTCTTTAACCGGTGATGTTAACACAGCTAATACAACTTTTTAGCGTCCATATCTTCTTTCTCTAGACTGGTAGGATCTTATAGCTCTGTATAGATCTATTTTTCTAAAATCTGGCCAGTATACATCACAAAAATATAGCTCGCTATAAGCTATTTGCCATAACAGGAAGTTACTAATTCTTAATTCACCCGAAGTTCTGATTACCAGATCGGGTTCTGGTGATGGTAGATGGGATGTTGAAAGATAGTTTCTAAGAATGTCTTCGGTTAATCTATCTATATCTATTTTACTAAGCATAGCATCTTTTGCAATGGCTTTAATTGCATCAAGTATTTCCTGTCTACCGCCATAACATATAGCTATGTTCAAAAACTTATTGTCATACATACTTGTAAGAGCCTCTAACTCTTTAGCTAAATCTACAACATCTTTTCTAACAATACTTAGTTTCCCAAATACCTTCAATCTAACTCTATATTTGTCAAGAACTCCTTGATCTTTTAATTCTATCAAACCTTTTTTTATTATATCAAATAAATTATTGAGTTCTTCTTTAGATCTATAGAGACAGTTTTCATGTGATAACGCATATATTGTCACTATATCTACGCCTAAATCATAAATCCATTTAATAACCTCTTTCATTTTCTCATAGCCATAATAATGACCTTCAACAGGGTTTAGTCCTCTTTCTTTAGCCCAACGTCTATTTCCATCAGGTATTATTGCTATATGTTTTGGTACAGATTTTGATGTAATTTGCTTGAAAAGATATCTTTCGTATATTCTATACGTAATATCAATGAATGGGTTTAGAAACATCCTTGTTTTTGGGCTTAACAAAATATCAATAAATTTATCAATTATATATGTGGTAACTTTTTTCTTCAAAGCAGTAATCACCATAAGTACTTAATGCATAGCATAACCATCAATATCAGCACTAGATTAGACTAGATTAGAGCAGATATAGGTGTATATTTTCTTTTTATGGATCAAGAGTCTAATAACTATTGTTAATGATTGTTAATGAAACAGTATATTTATGTTGCATCAGAATTGATGTAAAATTATATAACTTTATTCAGATCAGATTAGTATTCACATAATTGACAGCCCGTTTTAGATGAACTCTCTACAGCATCACTTATATCAGTAAACTTTGCTGTAATGCCAGCTTTATGCTCTAATGCTTCTTTATCTTCTTTTTGTTGCATCTTTACACCTACGTATATAACTTGTTGGGTCTTGGATTTATCTCTATAAACAGTTATACCCTTACATCCGAGCATCCATGCAAGTATATAGGCCTCTCTAACATCATCAATAGAGGCTTCAAATCTCATATTTATCGTCTTTGAAACACCTGCGCAAACCCATTGCTGCCACACAGCTTGGTGTAACACATGGTACTTTACATCTATATCGTAAGCTATCTTAAATAATTCTTTTATACTCTTTGGTAAAAAGTACATGTCGCTTATACTACCCCTTTCAGCTATAGTCTCTATAAGTTTTGGATCATCTAGTTCATAACGTTTTAAGTATTCGAGAAATAATCTATCAATTTCTATAAACGTTCCCACACTAACATGTTTCTCAAACGCTACAGCAAATATGGGCTCTATACTTGATGAAGTATTAGCTATAATGCTTATAGTTCCTGTAGGAGCGATGCTAGTTAAAGTAGCATTACGTATACCATACTTCTTTCTAAGTTCTTCTACATAATTCCAATCTACAGTAGGTCTATCCTCGATTAACCTCATGACCTTAGCTGAAGGAGCTCCCTTCATGTTAGATATCTTCATTAACTCGTTAAACGGTCTAGCAGTAGTCCATGTAGGTCTATACAGTTTTGGATCATAAGCTGGAAAGGCTCCACGTTCTTTTGATAACTCTATACTCGCTAAAGCGAGGTTATATTCAATCCATTCTGCTAATCTATATCCTAGATATAGAGCATCAATACTATCATACGGTATTCCAAGTTTTATTAGCATATGGTGCCAACCCATAACACCAACACCTATCTTTCTAGTTCTTTTAGCAGCATACTCAAGTTGAGGTAAAGGCCATTTAGCAGCATCTATAACATTATCCATGAATCTAGCGATTACCTTTAGATCTTCAGCAAGAGCTCCCCAAGCTATTCTTGGCTCTCCATCAGGATCTATATACACATATTTAGAGAGATCAATGCTACCGAGATTACAGCTCTCCCACGGCAAGAGAGGCTGTTCTCCACATGGGTTAGTAGCGTTTATTTTACCTAAGTACCATACTGGGTGTCGACTATTCACAGTATCTATGAATATAAGTCCGGGATCTCCAGAATCCCACGCATTTCTAACTATTTTCTCAAGAAGTTTTTGTGCATCTATATATCTAACAATAGCATTTCTATCCTCAGCTATCGCCATAGCTTCATCGATAGTTATTATTAGTGAATCATCAAGCCATACACTTCCACCTTTTTCTTCAAGTTCATTGATAATCTCATTCTGTACCCATTCATCTGCTAAGTAGTGTCGTGCTCTTGTAATAGCATAGAACTTTGAGTTAGCACCTAGATTACATCTTAGGTTGGTCTTTCTAGGATTGATAAGAGGAACCATACCACCATTAACAACAGCATACATGAAATAATCATAGACACCTACACTTATGTTGAAATTCTGTAATAGAATGTCTTTCGATTTCCCCGACTTTAGGTCTATAAACTTCTCTATATCTGGATGCCACACATGGAGTACACCCATATTGGCGCCCCTCCTTCTACCACCTTGCTTAATAACATCAGTATTTACATCAAACATTCTCATGAAGGATATAGGTCCGCTTGCTACACCACCTGTCGTAGCTACACTATCTCCTTCTGGTCTCAATTCAGAGAAATCGAAACCTGTTCCACCACCTTGTTGAAATATTATTGCTTGAGCTCTTACTGCATCATATATTCCTTCACCATCTGGTGTAACTATAGCATCTCTAACAGGTAAAACAAAACAAGCAGAGAGAATCCCTAAGCGTGTTCCAGCGTTCATTAATGTGGGAGAATTCGGTATAAATTTGAGTTCGCTAAGAATTGTATAGAATTTTTCCTCCCATAGTCTTTCCAGATCCCTACACCTATCTTCAGCCTTAACTTTGTCTATACAGTAATTATATTCAATACGTGCTATAGCTCTTGCAACTCTTCTAAACATCATCTGTGGAGTTTCTATATAGTTACCTGATTCAGGGTCTTTCATTAGGTACCTGCTTTTCAGCACTTTGATTGCAGCAAAACTAAGCTTTAGGTCTTTGGGATCAAAACTAAACTCTTTGGCTCTATATACATCTTTATACACATCACCTAGCTCATATCTTTTAGCTATTTCAAACCATTTATTGTTCACTATACCTCTCATAATCATCATCCTTACAATTCTATCAGCTATTTCAGTAGAAGTTATCGAAGTTCGTTTGCTTATCTCTTCAACCAAGGACTTAACTAGTTCTTGTATCTCATTTTCAGAACATTCTTCAGCACATGCCTTACGTATGCTGATCACAATCTTCTCTATACTAAATGACTCTGTTCTTCCATTACGTTTTGTAACAATAATCTCTGGTATCGTTTGATTTAGAAGAAAGTTAGTATCTCTAGTATCTTCAGAGATCATGCTCTAGCCACACTCTAGTGGCAATAGATTTTTTGTTGTAAAGATAATAAGTATGTCTAGAGAGTAACTCAAAACTTTGATTTAGAAAAACAGTAACATTATAGTAATACTGCAATAGATGTAGTCAAAGATATAAAAGAAGTCGTGATAAACTTGATAAAAATAATCCATATTTAAGCTACGAAATCATTAAACAACTGTTAGAAGCATTAACTAGAGTTTAAGGTCATTATATTGAGTGCTGGGTGATTCTTAGTGGCGAGAGATAGTAAGAAGAAGAAATCAGAGAAAAGCATTAAGAAGGAACTAGAGAATCATAGTATTGAACAGAAGAAAGAGCAACAATCCATGACACATAAAACCAGGTCCTCAAGTAGCAGGAAATATGTTGATACTGAATCATGGGTTGAAAAACATCTAGATGAATTGATTGATATTTTTAACCTCAACATGCTAGAGCTAGATCGTGAAGAGTCTAAAACAATAGCCATAAAACTTGTAGATATTCTGAGAGGAGAATCATCAACGCTTGATAAAGATACCATAAGGAGAAGGTTCAGTAGATATACTCAAAACATGTATCAGATAATAGCTCAGTCTATTCTTGAGCTTCATGAATGTTTATCAATAACTCAATTAGAATTTGTAGTTAATAATATAGGTGAGTTAGTTTTAGGCTATGCGCCTAGACTGTATAGAGAAGCTATAAAGCATGGAAGAGAAGATTTAATAGACACCATTAGAGCTTCATGGAGAACTTACTGGATCTTGAAAAGATATAATATACTTCCAGTAGAATGTCCCAGATGTAAATTCAATTCACTAATGCCAGATTTAACTTGCATCATCTGTGGATCAACAGTTAGCGAGGAGGAGCTTAAGAAAAGTATAGATTTTGAGAAAATGTTAAAGGAATTTGTGAACCTGTATAGTGAGGAAGATGTGAAGAAAACCATTGTATATGGTTATCTATATATCAATAGCTTAGGATTAAAGCCTCCAACACATGAAAGAGATAAGCTAGATATAGAAGTTGCACTTAATACAAAAGAAAAAGAAATTCTGAAGCTGATGCTAAAAACTAGCAAAGGAGATCATAAAGATGGTGCATGAGCTCGTAACCCCTTCGGAATTGAGAGACTATATCTATAGAAATCGTCTAGCTGTTATAGCTATAACTAATAAGGATAGAGAAAATATATGGCAATATGTTAAGGATATCCTCAATAGACTTGAACTATCGGTGAAACCCTCAATAGCGTTTGCCATGGTTCATTACCAAACAATAAGCAATGAACTTAGATCCTTTGAGATAGAACAGGCACGAAAATCTGCCATAATAAGGCTTTTTCTTAATGGTTTATGTATATTCGAACAAGAAGGATTGCTAGGTTCGAGAACAAGTGACGAAATTGCACTAAAAAGAGGAATAAAAGAAACACTAAAAACCTATTCAATAGAGATAAGATTTACCTCTCTCTAATACGGTAACATATATGAATAGTATAGACACTTTATGTACATCTTGTAGAAGAAGGTATGCAGTATATAAACGTAGAAGTTCTGGAGAAATTTTATGTAAATTGTGTCTCTTTCGTAGCTTAGTTAAACAAACTAGAAAAGCTGTTAATCATTATCAAATGATGCATAGAAATGGATCGGCTCTATACATCATTAGACCAGACTCCATTGGCGAGTCTATCATAGGGTTCTCTCTATACCGTAATTCTATAAAAGGTTATGATACAAAAATCTATGTCTTATGTATAGATGGTATAACAAGATGTCAAGATATTGAACCATTCTTTAATGGAAAGACCAGTAAGTATTTAAAAGTTGACATAAGCTATGTTCCTTCAAACAAAATAGAAATGGTTAAGTTTGTAGAGGCTATAGCTGTAAGAATTGCTAGAAAATTCGATATAGAATTTATTGTTTCTCCTTTGTTTAGAGATGAATTAACATTATTCCTACTTGCGGGAATACTGACGACTTCGGGAACAATATTTAGTGAAGGTCTACCTATGAAAATTGTTGATAACATTAAGATTGTGCGGCCGTTTTTCTATGTAATGTCTGTTGATGTAGTTATCATGAAAATCTTAGACCATGTAGATATAGAGCCAAATATAGGATTTGAATGCGAGAATTATATACGTAAAGCAAAATCTATGCTATACTCATCTTTAGAGCTCATGTACTCGAGCACAAAAGTTATTGAATTGTTTCAGAAGTATGCTTTTGATTCATCAAAGAGGTGCAGATATTGTGGAGCTTATACTTCAAGCAATTTATGTAATGTTTGTGAAAGATTTTATCAATATATTGATGGTATTGAATGATGTAATAATATAAAGGTTATTTTCATTAAAGCTTATATAGAACCTCTCTAGATGAACGTTATTCGGTGTGAATAATATGGCTCTATACGGAGTACCTGTACTAATACTGAAGGAAGGAACCTCGAGAGCTCACGGTAAAGAAGCTCTTAAAGCTAACATAATGGCTGCAAGAGTGCTTACTGAAATACTAAGATCGAGTCTAGGACCTCGTGGCTTAGATAAAATGCTTGTTGATAGTTTTGGTGATATAACTGTCACAAATGATGGAGCAGCTATTGTTAAAGAGATGGAGGTTCAGCATCCAGCTGCTAAACTATTGGTTGAAGCTGCTAAAGCTGTTGATGCTGAAGTAGGTGATGGAACAACATCAGTTGTAGTTCTTGCAGGAGCTCTCTTAGAGAGAGCAGAAAAGCTTCTTGATCAAGGCATTCATCCAACAATAATCATAGAAGGATATAAGAAGGCGATGAATAAAGCTCTAGAAATATTAGATGAAATAGCTGTAAAGGTGCCGATAGGCAATATCGAGGTACCTGAAGAAAGAGAGAAAGCAAAAGCTGAGCTAAAGAAAACTCTATATACAACATTGGCAAGCAAATATATAGCTACATCAGACGTATTAGACAAGATTATGGATATGGTTATGGAGGCAGCTTTTACAGCTGCAGAAAAAAGAGTTGAAGGTAATTATGATGTTAAGCTAGATATGGTTAAAATAGAGAAAAAACGTGGGGGTAGCTTAGGAGATAGCATACTGATATATGGTGTTGTTCTAGATAAGGAGGTTGTTCATCCAGCTATGCCTAGAAGGGTAGAAAAAGCGAGAATAGCTTTACTCGATACTCCTCTAGAGATAGAAAAACCAGATATAACAGCGAAAATCAATATAACATCACCTGATCAGATAAGAGCTTTCCTAGAGGAAGAAGCAAAGATATTGAGAGATTATGTCGAGAAGATTGCTTCTGTTGGTGCTAATGTTGTTATTTGTCAGAAAGGTATTGATGATGTTGCTCAACACTATCTAGCTAAGAAAGGTATTATGGCTGTTAGAAGAGTCAAGAGAAGCGATATGGAGAAACTGGAGAAGGCTACTGGTGGAAGAATAGTAACAAGTATCAGAGATTTAACAGAAAGAGATCTAGGTGAATGTAGTCTAGTTGAGGAAAGAAGGATTGGAAACGATAAGATGGTATTTGTTGAAAAGTGTAAGAATCCTAAAGCAGCAACAATATTACTTAGAGGAGCTAATGATATGCTTCTAGATGAAGTTGAGAGAAGTATTAATGATGCACTTCATACTGTTAGAAACATAATGAGAGATCCAAAGATTGTGCCTGGAGGAGGAGCTATAGAAATTGAAGTAGCTATGAGGTTAAGGAAATGGGCTGAATCAATAGCTGGTAGAGAACAGCTTGCAGTACTAGCTTTTGCTGATGCATTAGAGGAAATACCCTCAGTACTTGCACAAACAGCCGGTATGGATGTACTTGAAACAATTATGGAGCTTAGAAAATCACATGCTGAAGGAAAGATAGCAGCAGGTATTGATGTTGTTAATGGAAAAATAAATGGAGATATGACTAACTTGAATATAGTGGAGCCAGTTATAGTAAAGAAGCAAATAATCAAAAGCGCTACAGAAACAGCTACAACAATTATGAAGATAGATGATGTAATAGCAGCTTCACCAAAGAAGGAGGAGAAACCAGGTAAGAAAGGTAAAGAAGAAGAGGAAGAAGGTACTAAGCCCCAATTTGATTAATAGTAAGATATCGCCTACCTAGTTGCTTGCAGAGTACACTAACGTATAGATAGATTTAGGGATTTGATACTCATTAATACTTTTTTTCTTAGCTTCTATAGATGTTTATACAACGTTCATAGTGGTGATGAGGATTTATGGACAGTAAGAAAAGTGTTTCAGTAAAGTTAGTAAGAGATGTTAGTGAAATAGTTATAGGTCCTCCTCGTCTCACAAAGTATGAAAGAGCTAGAGTAGTAGCAGCAAGAGCAATGCAGTTGGCTATGGGGGCACCTCCACTTATTGATGTATCAAAGTTGAATCCTAAAGATGTTGTGGTAATAGCTGAACATGAACTTAATCTAGGTGTGCTCCCCATACTAATCAAGAGAGAGTTACCTAATGGTGAATACCAATTGATACCGATTAAGATTTTAATTGATTTCGAGAAAAGAAGAAAAAGTCATGTTGATAAGATTATGGCAGATATTTTTGGTGAAGTCTCCAAATAGATTCAGATTGCTAGACATTTATACAAAGTACTAAGTACTAATTATTTGCTTTGTGTAATCGTGTAATATTTATGATATGATTAAAGCCTATAAACTAAGCCTATTAAGTATGAGCTAGAAATGTTAGGAGGTATAGAACTATGCCTGCTATTGAGATTGGTAGAATATGTATTAAGATAGCAGGTCGTGAAAGTGGTCGTAAATGTGTTATAGTTGAAATAATAGATGAGAACTACGTAATTATAACTGGGCCAAAGATCTTGACTGGTGTTAAGAGAAGAAGATGTAATATCAATCATATAGAGGTATTGGATAAGAAAATTGATATAAGGAAAGGTGCATCAGATGAAGAAGTCATGAAAGCTCTTGAACAAGCAAATCTGATAGATTTCATGAAAGAGCGCGTAAAGGTTAGACTAACTCCAATGCTTTTAAGAAGATGAACATAACCCATGATTCGATAAATCTTCATCTAGTTTTTCTTAGAGAGAAGATATCGAGTTTTAACCAGTCTTCTATGTATATGTATACTGTGACGTGATAAAGTTGGTAAGGTGATGCATATGAAGGAGAAAGGAATAGAATTTATTAAATCATTAGATAGAGCTGCAAATCTTGATCACGAGTATATAGTCAAATACGATGAAGATACTGATGAGAAGTTCGGTTCTCTACCATATGCAAGACTGATACAAGAACATATACGTAGTAGCTTAATAGTTTTAGATAAACCCCCTGGACCAACAAGTCACGAAGTTGTAGCATGGATTAAGAAAATGTTCAATCTTGAAAAAGCTGGTCATGGGGGAACCCTAGAGCTCAGCCCATGATATTGGGCTGAGCGGGGAAACCCTAAGGTGACAGGAGTACTACCAATAGCTTTAGAGAAGGCTACTAAGGTTATAGGAGTACTCATGCATTCATATAAAGAATATGTAGCACTTATGGAACTCCATGACTATGTTGATAGAGAAAAAGTATTATCTGTAATGAGTATGTTCATAGGCAAAATATATCAGAGACCACCATTAAGGTCATCAGTCAAGAGATCGCTAAGGATAAAGGAAATCTACAGTATAGATGTAATTGAAATAGAAGGTAGACATGTATTATTTAGAGTTAAATGTGAATCTGGTACCTATGTTAGAAAGCTATGTCATGATATAGGTTTAGTCCTGGGTGTTGAAGCACACATGAGAGAGTTAAGAAGAACTGGTGTAGCACATCTTACTGAGGATAAAGATCTTGTAACAATGCATGAACTTTCTGAAGCGCTATATTTATGGAACAACTATAAAGATGAGACTCTACTTAGAAAATATCTATTGCCTATGGAACATATAGTAGCTTTTCTACCAAAGATATTAATCAAAGATAGTGCTGTAGACGCTATAGCACATGGAGCACAACTTGCTGCTCCTGGTGTAGCCATACTCTCTAATAAGATAGGTAAAGGAGATCGTGTTGCTATAATGACTCTAAAAGGCGAACTTGTGGCTATAGGTAGAGCTTTAATGAATGCCAACGAAATTCTGGCAACAGAAAAAGGTATAGTTGTGAAAATAGAGAGGGTAATTATGGATCCAAACATATATCCGAAAACATGGCGACAAAACAAAGAGTTGATCAAATCTAATTAATTGTAAATAGTGATCGGAATGTTGATGTATATAGAAAACCATTACTATAGAGAACGAACAAGAAAAGGAGTATATCAACTTATATCCGATTATGTAAGAGGTGTTAGTATAGAGCTAGAAGTTGTTCCAGGATTATTCTCATATAAACACATAGATGAAGGAACAAGATTACTAATAGAATATGCAGAAATACCTGAAAAAGGTGTTGTTTTAGATCTTGGATGTGGATATGGTGTTATAGGTATTACTCTAGCTAAAATAAATCCCAACCTAGAGATATATATGGTTGATATAAATAAGGATGCTATAGAAATTACCAAGAGAAACATCATAAGAAACAAACTAGATTCAAACAGAATTAAGGTTCTGCATGGAAACCTATACGAACCTGTAAAACACCTAAAATTTAACGCTATATATACAAACCCTCCATTTTCTGCGGGTATGAACATCATCGAGAAGATAATTAATGAATCTGTGAATCATCTACAAGAAAGAGGAACACTACAAATAGTAGCAAGAAAGGGAGCAGAAAAAGTACATAAACTACTTATAGAAACATTCGGAACAGCAGAAAAGCTAGCCTCAAAAAAAGGATACAAAGTATATTTAGCTAGAAAGCAGAACTAAAGCTTTTAACTAATCAACCAATAAGAACTACAGAAAGCCGGGGTGCCCGAGCGGTCTAAGGGGCCGGCCTTGAGAGCCGGTGCGGGATATCCGCACGCGGGTTCAAATCCCGCCCCCGGCGCCAAACAAAATAAACAAACTCAGTTATTCTAGATAATGCATATGTAACTGTCTCAAGATTGTTGATGTTTCTAGCCTAATTTAGAAGTTCTTAAAATACATTACGTCAACTTATACTAAAGAATATCAATTATCTAGACCATACAAGAAGTTAACAAAATTAAATAGAAAAATTTTGTGGAAGCGTTGTAATTTTGTGATATACATTAGCTTAAGATATTGATAAGTATAACCAAATAACTATCTAGAGAAATTAGACATATAGAGTATCAGTGAAGAGAAGTCACATCATTATTCAGAAGACCGTCGTATCATCACCTAATATTTTATAAGCTTTCGAAATATAAAAACATATGTGATGATGAACCCAAAACAGATGATTCATGATTACACCTGTCTCAGCTGAATACATAAATCCTGTTTAGGAATTATAGTATATAGTTTTGTCTATTATATACATCACTAAAAGCCGTATAAGTGATCTATTCTTTTCGATAGCTTTATGTATATATACAGAGGCTCAGTAATTTATTGTAGTACGATAAAGATAGAGCTAAGTAATATGTTTTAATGCATCATAAACTTAAATCTAGTGGATCAATAGATATCGAGTTTCTGGATAGCCTTATCTTGAATATTGATATCTAGGTCTGTTTAACGTTTATAAGGTGGTTTTCTTTATAGCTTTTTAACCTAGGCAAGGAGTTAGAGATGTGTTATGCTTCAGTATATGAGTTGATATAGGGCATGGTGTGGATATGTCATCATCAGGATATAGACATATAGTTAGAATAGCTGAAACAGATATACCTGGTGATTTGACATTAGCTTGGGGTTTAGCTAGAATTAAGGGAATAGGCTACCAAATGGCCATGAGTATATGCAGGATTTTGGGTTATAGCCTCTCTACGCCTATAGGCTATCTAACAGATGAGGATGTCAAGAAAATAGAAGAAGTAGTAAAGAATCCTCTCGGTTTTGGTTTTCCAAACTGGATGCTAAATAGGAGAAAGGATTATGAAACAGGACAAGATATGCATTTAGTCAGTTCTGAACTTATATTCTATGCTAGACAAGATATTGATAGAGAGATAAAGATTAAGAGCTGGAGAGGTATCAGGCATGCTCTTGGATATAAGGTTAGAGGTCAGAGAACTCATACCACAGGTAGAATAGGTCCTACAGTAGGTGTTGCTAGAAAGAAGCAACAACAACAAAAGTAGGGTGTAAAATAGATGGGTGATCCCAAAAAACCTAGAAAGAAGTGGGAAAGCCCTGGTCATCCTTGGATAAAAACACGCCTTGAGCAAGAGCTAGAACTCATCAATAGATACGGTTTAAGAAATAAAAGAGAACTCTGGATAGCTCAAACTTTCCTTAGAAAGATTAGACATAGAGCAAGAGAACTACTAGCTCTATCACCTGATGAGAGGAGAAAAGCTCTAGAATCGTTAGCTAAAAGACTCTACAGTATGGGTATAATCGATAATACAAATATCGATATAAATGATATTCTTGCTCTAGATGTAGAGTCTATCCTAGAAAGACGTCTACAAACAATAATCTGGAAAAAAGGATTCGCCAAAACTATACATCAAGCAAGGCAATTAATTGCACATGGACATATAGCTATTAAAGGTAGGCGTGTAACTTCTCCTAGCTATATAGTCCCTAGAGAAGAGGAAGAATATATACAGTTTCATCCTACTTCGCCATATGTCAAAACTCCTCCTTAGCTACGTAATAAGGTGTAGAATCTATGTCTTATACTGAGAGAGAACTTAGGTGGGGTATAGCACATATATATGCATCATTCAACAATACCATTATACATATAACAGATATTAGCGGTGCTGAAACTGTAGCTAAAGGTTCTGGAGGAATGGTTGTTAGAGCAGATAGAGAAAAACCTAGCCCTTATGCAGCTATGATGGTAGCTTATAGAGTTGCACAAGAAGCTATAGAGAAAGGTGTTACAGCGATTCACATTAAGGTTAGGGCCCCAGGAGGTCATGGACCTAAGATCCCTGGACCTGGAGCTCAAGCAGCAATTAGAGCCTTGGCTAGAGCTGGGTTTATTGTTGGAAGAATAGAAGATGTTACACCGATACCTCATGATACAACCAGAAGACCTGGAGGAAGACGTGGTAGAAGGGTGTAGAACGCTATGGAAATATCTCTACTAGAGATTAGTAATGAAACACTAGAGATAGCTGTAAAGGACGTTCCCCTCCCTTTTCTTAACGCTATTAGAAGATATGCCTTAGCTAAAGTACCCACATATGCTATAGACGAGATTATGGTTGTTGTTAATACATCATCTATGTATGATGAAATTCTAGCCCATCGACTAGCTATGATACCGTTAACAGTAGAAGAAGTAAGAGACAGGATACGAGAAATAGATCCAGAAATATGTGAAAAGTGTTCATCCTCATCCAGAGAGAAAGCTATTGAGAAAGAATGTGAGAGATGCTACGTGCATATGACGCTAGAAGCTGAAGCCGAAGAAAACGAAATCACAGTATATTCAGGAGATATAAGAAGTGAAGACCCTTTGGTAAAACCCGTTTACAACAATATACCTATACTTATTCTAGCCCCTGGACAAAGAATTTCCCTAGAACTTAGAGCTAGAATAGGTAGAGGTCTTGAACATGCTAAATGGAGTCCTGCTACTATTGCTGTAACAAGATATGTTGCAAATATAAAGATAGAAAAAGAGTTGTGTAACTTGTGTCGAAAATGTATTGAAGTATGTCCAAGAGGTGTCTTCGAAATTGATAAGGATAGGATTAAGGTTATTAACACATATAATTGTATACTTTGTAAACAGTGTTTACAGAACTGTCCTGTTAAAGCCATAACAATATCTCATATTGATAACAGCTATATATTGAGAATAGAGAGTTCTGGTTCTATGAAACCAGAGTCTATAGTTAGAGAATCTGTATATATTCTTTTAAACGAATTAGATAAATTAGAGAGATTTGTGAAAAGCATTAAGCATGGTGCACAATCATGAGAAGAACAGGTCCTACGAATTACATCATCAGAAAGACCATCAAGATTTTGAGAAAATACTCGAAAATATATAATGCAAAGATATGGAGATATACAGCTGAACTTCTCGAGAAACCATCAAGAAAAAGAGTGGTTGTAAACTTGTCCAAGATAAATAGATATACTAATGATGGAGATGTGGTTATAGTACCAGGTAAAGTACTGGGAGCTGGAAGCTTAAATCATAGAGTTACTATAGCAGCTATATCGTTTTCACAACAAGCTATAGCAAAAATAAAATCCGTAGGTGGTAGAGCTATACATATTCTAGAGTTTTTGAATGAAAATCCTAAAGGCAGTAGAGTGAAGGTGATAAAATGAGTGTCAACATAATTAGCTCTAGAGAGCTCGAAACCTATATAATTTCAAGAAATCTACGTGAAATTGTTATTGATGCAGAAAATTCTATACTTGGCAGACTTGCTTCTCTAGTAACAAAATTAGCTAAACTCGGTATTTTAGTACATGTAGTGAATATCGAGAAATGTGTAGTTACTGGAAAGAGATCTATGGTTATTAGCAGCTATAAACTTCTACTTAATGTTAGAACACATAAAAATCCATATAGACATACCATGAAGAGACCTAGAACACCTATAGCAATATTCAAGAGAGCTGTAAAGAACATGCTTCCCAAACACAACTGGCTAGGTTTACAATCACTTAAGAGAGTTAAATGCTACATAGGTATACCGGAAGATATGAAGAATAGAGATAGGATAAAGATATTAGATGTTGATGCATCGTTTCTAGGTAGAAGGAATACTGTTACTGTAGCTGAAATAGCTAAAGAACTTGGATGGAAAACAAGGCGATGAATATGGATAGTGAAGGCTCAGCAATTTCAGTCATTGGTGCTTATCCTCAGATTGTAAGAGGTAAAAAGATAGTCATTAGCGTTGGAAAGAGAAAGACAGCTATAGCTAGAGCAGTAATAAGGCCTGGCATAGGCAGATACAGAGTTAACGGTGTACCTATAGAGATTTGGCCTATCGAAATGGCGCGACTGAAAATGATGGAACCATACATGCTTCTATCTCCAGAGCTTAGAAATAGTGTAGATATTGATGTACATGTTGAAGGAGGAGGTGTCATGTCACAAGCCTATGCCGTTAGAATAGCTGTGGCAAGAGGACTTATAGTATTTTTCGGGATACAGTCCTTGTTAGAGTTATTCAAAGAGTATGATAGGACTATGATCGCTGGTGACCCAAGGAGAACAGAACCAGAGAAGTGGATGAGGTATAGCGCTAGAAGATTTAGACAAAAATCATACAGGTGATTCAATATGATAATACCTGTGAGATGTTTTACATGTGGTTATCCAATAGCTACTAAATGGGAAGAGTATAGTAGACGTGTAGCCAGAGGTGAAGATCCTAAAAAAGTTCTAGACGATTTAGGTATAAAAAGATACTGTTGTAGACGTATGTTTCTATCTCATGTAGATTTATTTAAAGATATAATAAAATATGGCAACATAAAGTAGGTGAAATAGATGAGTGAAGAACAGAAGACATTTGGTCAACAAGAACTTCTTGTGCCCCTCGAACAATATCTCCAAGCAGGAGTACACATAGGTACACATACATGTACTAAACATATGGAGAAATTTGTATTTAGAGTTAGACCCGATGGTCTCTACATACTCGATATAAGGAAAACTGATGAGAGATTACGAATTGCAGGAAAATTCCTTAGTAGATACGAACGTGGAAAAATCATGGCTGTATCCACTAGACAGTACGGGAAACAACCAGTATCAAAGTTTGCTGAAATAATTGGAGCTAAAGCTGTAGTAGGAAGATTCATACCCGGAACACTTACTAATCCTAGACTCGAATGGTTCTATGAACCAGATGTTATAATTTTAACGGATCCTAGAGTTGATCAGCAACCTCTTGAAGAAGCTATGAGTGTGGGTATACCTATTGTAGCTTTTGTGAGCACTGACAATAAATTATCAGGAATAGAGCTAGCTATACCGGGTAACAATAAAGGAAGAAAATCTCTAGCACTACTTTACTGGATATTAACAAGACAAATCCTTAGAGAAAGAGGAGAAATTGGTGCTACAGATACATTACCTATATCTGTTGAACAATTTGAAACCACAACATAGTCATACTTAGCAAGAGATTACTTACCATAACTGTGTTGTTATGAATAAAGTATCTTTTGTTCGTAGAGTTCGTATAGTAGCTCCATTAATAGGTATACCTATTAAAGGCTGTAGAAACACTTATGTCTCAACTATAACTAATTACGAGTGTATAATGCGGGCCTCCTACAGATTTGTGCGATGCTCTATAAAAGCTCTAGATAATGACAAGAAGATACATCAAGGTAGTGTAACCAACTATATAAATGATTATATGAATATAGTATTAAGCGAATTACTAGATATGTGTATGAATGGAGAACTATCTATAGAATGTCCTCTTAAGGTTCCAGATATAGTGCTATTTGTTATTGGAACCACTGAATTACTTCTCAATACATTTAAGGCTAGGAAACTTGAGTACAAGGATTACCAACATATTTTTGCGGCATTAGACAGAAAGTTCTGGTCCATAGAGAATGCGTATCTATATTCTCTACGTTGTGCATATCTAAATAGAGCAACATGTATATGTAGAGATATATATGATGTAGTAAACTTTGAACCTGTTGATACCCATCTTGAGTTGGTATACGAAAATAAATGCCTTAGAGATCTATGCCTAGAGCTCGAGAATCCATATGATAATGTTACTACAGCCTATATCCTCAAGTTCGTTACACACGTAGTTTCAAAAATGGCTCAAGATCTAAATACATTCAATTATATCTCTAAATCAATTGAAAAATACCTTAAACTACTCTACGATATAGAAACTAGAATTGTCTTAGAGAATGCTAAAGAAGATGTGTCCATCAATCTATTTAATATCTTTGTTAAACCTATAGCAGATATATCGACCATAAAACTCTACAAACTGAGACTAAGGTATCTAGAAGGAGAGGTGTAGATCTCTGGAGACAACCATTATTAAGCTTGGAGGTGCTCTTCTAACTGATAAATCTAAACCTTTTTCTCTACGTTATAGCGTGTTAAATAGAATATCAAGGGAGATAGCTCACGCTTATCGAAAATGTACCTCACGTATAATCGTCATACATGGTGGAGGAAGTTTTGGTCATTATGTTGTAGAGCAACATGATCTACTACATAGCTGTGATGCTATTAGCCAAACTATATGGTTTATGAGAGAAATGAACATGATTATAGCAGATGCATTATCTTCTTTCGGAATCCCTGTTATACCATTTGATACACATGCATTAACAACTATCGAAAATAACGAGATTCATATCCATCTAAAGCCTATAACATATGCATTAAGTTTGAACTTAGTTCCGCTACTCTATGGAGATATAGTACTTAAAGAAAATGGAGCAGACATAGTGTCTGGAGATGAGATATCCTGGTATCTAGGTAAACAGTTAAAACCATCGAGAATACTGTTTGCTACAACAGTTGATGGTGTTTATGATAAAGATCCCGCTAATCCTGATGCAAAGATAATTAGAATTCTAAAATTGAGCGATCTGAGAACTATAGATTTTGGAAAAGCCAAAGGAGTTGATGTGACTGGTGGTATGAAGACGAAACTATTTCTAGGGTTGAAGTATCTTGATGAAGGAATTAGAGAGATTTTAATATTTAGTGGATTTAGAGAAGGATTCGTCTATAAAGCTATATGTGGTTATGATATTGAGGGTACTAAGGTGATTGATTAATGGATACAAGTATAAGTAATAGAAAAGAAGAACATATAGTTCAAGCACTCAAGCCCGAGAATCAAGGACCTCTATCTACACACTTAGAAGATGTTATTTTAATACATCAACCTCTTGTTGAAGTATCATATGATGAAGTATCTCTTGAAACAGAATTTCTGGGCTATAGACTTGGAGCCCCAATAATCATTTCATCTATGACTGGCGGGACAGCTATGTCTTACGATATAAATAAGAAACTTGCTTCAACAGCTGAAAAGTATAAACTTGCTATAGGTGTTGGTAGCCAAAGAGCTATGATTGTTAATCCCGACACCACATATACATATAGAGTTGTTCGCGAAGAAGCGCCTAATGTACCGGTGATAGCCAATATAGGACTTGCTCAACTTTCAAAACTCAGTAAACAAGATATTGAAAGCATTGTAGAGGCCATAGAAGCTGATGCTTTAGCTGTACATCTCAATATACTTCAAGAAATTGTTCAACCAGAAGGAGATAGAGATTTTAGGGGATCGGTTAAAGCATTAGAAAAGATTATTGAATGGCTTAACATTCCAGTAATTGTGAAAGAAGTTGGAACCGGTATAAGTAGGGAATGTGCCGAACTTCTCAAAATGATTGGTGTAAAGATAATAGATGTTGCAGGTGCTGGTGGAACTAATTGGGTTTCTATAGAGTTAAGCAGAATTAAAGACAAGAAGCTAGTGGATACCTTCAACGTATTCAGATACTGGGGTATTCCTACCGCAATATCTATAGCTGAGGTTTCGTCAATAGATGATATTACTGTTATTGGTAGTGGCGGTATTAGAGATGGTCTCGATATAGCTAAAGCTATATCGTTAGGAAGCGATATAGTTGGTATTGCTCAACCTTTTTTAATTCATGTCATTAAGAACACAGTTGATGAATATGTACAATCTATTTTAACCCAACTTAAAGTATCCATGATGTTAACAGGTTCAAAAAATATACAGGAATTAAAGAACGCAAAAATAGTTATAACAGGAAAACTAGCCACCTGGATATGTGCACGTAGACTCAGATTACGGAATAAGTATGCTTATATATCTTGCTTGACATAGAATATTTTGTGACTGAAATGAGATTCCTAGATTATGCTGCAATAATATCAGATAAAGTTAATCAATTCATATATAGTGTTATTCGTGGAGAACCTATAGAACTTTATGAAGCTTCTCTACACTATATAAGGGCTGGTGGTAAAAGACTGCGTCCATTAATAACTGTTTTAGCTAGTAGAATTGTTGGTGGAAATGAAGAAATAGCGATACCTGGAGCGGCTGCTATAGAGGTTTTACATACATTCACTTTAGTACATGACGATATAATTGATAAAGATGAACTTAGACGTGGAGTACCAACAGTTCACAAATTATGGGGAATTGACATGGCTATAGTGGCTGGAGACACATTATATGCTTACGCCTATAAATGTTTGCTACAAGCATTAAGTCACGGTATACCAAGTGATCGCGTTTCAAGAGCCATAGAATATTTAACAGAAGCAGCAATAACTGTAGCAGAAGGTCAAGCACTTGATATGCTTCTTCCTTCACGTCCTACAGTAAGTGAAAGTGACTACATAAACATGGTTAAAAAGAAGACTGCAACATTATTTGCTGCATCAGCAGCTATAGGAGCCACTCTCGCGGGTGGTTCAGACGATATTATATCCAAGATGTGGAACATCATGATTATGGCTGGAATAGCTTTCCAGATAAGAGACGATGTTTTAGGTCTCATAGGTGATGAAAAAACACTTGGTAAACCTGTCTATAGTGATTTAAGAGAAGGTAAAATGACGATACTAGTAATATACGCATTGAATAGAGCTGATGAAAAACATAGAAACAAGATGAAATTCGTTATCGGTAATAGAGCTGCTACTCATGAAGAGTTAGCAGAAGTTGCTGAACTCATAAAGAGTCTTGGAGCTATAGAGTATGCAGAAGGTATTGCGGATGAATATGCAGAAAAAACTATAGCTTTAGTTGAATCGCTGGACTCTATTGATGATGAAGCATTGTTAATGATGAAGGATGTTGTAAGATTTATGGTGAGAAGGAATTACTGAACGGTACTCATATCCCTCAATATATGTGAACAAATTATGTCTACCATCTATAGAAAACACAATCAAGAAATACATTGAATATAACTATAGAGCTTATGGCACACTAAATCTCGATACATACATAAATGAAGATAGATACATTTATGTAAGTGAAGACTCTGCATCTTTCTGTAATAATCAGTATGATGGCTATGAGAAATATGTTGAAATTGTGTATGAAAAAGTAATGGGTTCCGTAATAGATTTTTATGATAAGAGAATAGTTTGTGATATAGCTATACTTATTCCCAAACAAAATAGAGTTCTACATATATCGAAAAATACACACATAGAGATTATTGAAATTAGTGGAAAACATGTATATCCTTTGGTCGATGTGGGTAGCAATATTTCAAGAAACTCGAAGTTGTGCTACATAGTCACCAAGAAATACGAAGTAAGAAGCATTAAGAGTGATGTAGATGGTATAGTTATATACGTTGGTGAAGCTTTTTTAGGTAAAGAACAGACTATCTACATAATTATTGTTAATGAGGACAAAATCCATGAGCTTACTAGATGCTATTAAAGATCAGATAAGACAGGTAGCACTAAAACATGCACTTGTAAACAGATTTAAGTATGGTCAAGCTAAACCAGAACCTATTGTCAACAAGATTTTAGGTGAATTTAAAGAAGTTCGACAGTATGCAAAAGATGTCATTGCTATAGTTAGAGATATCGTTCACTATGTAAATAACTTAGATAATAATGAATTTAGGAAACTTATTGATGAATTAAATATCTCACTAGAATCTGAACACAAGGTAGAAACAAAAACTCTTCCACCACTTCCAAATGTTGATAAATGGAAAAACATTAAAACTAGGTTTGCTCCTAATCCCGATTTCCCTATACATCTTGGAAATGCTAGAGCAGCCATACTTAGCTATACTTATGCGACAATGTATAAAGGTACTTTTATCCTTAGATTTGAAGATACTGATCCAAGAACGAAAAAACCTATGCTGGAAGCTTATGAAATCATACGCGAAGATCTTAGATGGCTAGGAGTTTCATGGGATGAAGAATATATACAGAGCCTTAGAATGGATATATACTATGAGTATCTAAAGAAGCTTATAGAAAGAGGTTATGCTTATATCGATACATGTAATCCAGAAATATTTAAAGAATTGAGAAACAAAGGAGTTCCATGTCCCCATAGAGATACAGATCCTTCAACCAATATGGAGAAACTTGATAAGATATTTGCAAGAGAATATGGAGAAGGTGAAGCAGTAGTTAGAATCAAGACAGATCTAACTCATCCTGATCCAGCTGTCAGAGATTGGGTTATCTTCAGAATCATAGATACTTCTAGATACCCTCATCCAATTACAGGCGATAAATATATTCTATGGCCTACCTACAACTTTGCAGCAGCTATAGACGATCATTTGATGAATATAAGTCATATATTGCGGGGAAGAGAACATACACTAAATACCATTAAGCAAATGTACATATACAACTACTTCAATTGGCGCTATCCCGAAGTTGTTAACCTTGGAAGAGTAGGTCTTGAGGAATTAATTCTTAGCAAGACATGGATAAAGACGCAACTCAAGTTAAATCCAGACAAGTTCATGGGTTTTGACGATGTTAGATTTGGCACAATTGCTGCTCTTAGAAGAAGAGGCGTTATAGCTGAGACAATAAGGCAGATAATTCTAGATCTAGGGATTAAAGGTAGCGATGCTAAAATAAGCTGGAAGAATATTGCAGCCCTAAACAGAAGGTTGTTAGATCCAAAAACAAAAAGGGTTTTTGTAGTATGTGATCCAGTTAAGGTATACATAAATAACCTCTCCACACCTCTATTAATAAAAATTCCTTATCATCCATCCTCAAATCTAGGCCAAAGAGAATACTCCATAAAATCTCCCATTGTATATATCTCTTCTAAAGATGCTGAAACATTTATGAAAAATGGTTATTTAAGGCTCATGGAGTTTGCAAACATAAAATTTCTGAGAAAAGAGAACGATACTATTATAGCTGAATACATAGATGGCGGTATTGAAGAAGCTAAAAGATTAGAAGCAAATATTGTTCAATGGGTTCCAGCAGACCATAGAATCAATGTACGCATTATTTCAGTAAAAGGCATGAATTTAGGTATAACAAGATGTTTAGGTGAAAGCTCACTACTAAAATTCAATTTAAGTGATATAGTTCAAATGGTTAGGATAGGGTTTGGACGGATAGATACTATCAAAAAGAAAAGCATAACAATTATTCTAACACATGAATAGCATTTTCAACATATCTTAAATACTAGAGTCTATTAGTCTTAACATTGTACGAGATATACCATAGATATGGTGTAGAAACTATGTCGAAACCATTTTATGTAAAATTCGAGGTACCTCCAGAGGTAGCAGAAAAAGCTTACCAGGCACTTAAAAAAGCACGAGAAAAGGGAGGTAAAATAAGGAAAGGTACCAATGAGGTTACTAAAGGAGTAGAAAGAGGATTATGCAAATTAGTCATAATAGCCGAAGATGTTGATCCACCCGAAATAGTTGCACATCTACCACTACTATGTGAAGAAAAGAAGGTGCCTTATCTATATGTACCTAGCAAAAAGAGACTTGGTGAAGCTGCAGGAATAGAGGTTGCAGCTGCATCAGCTTGTATAGTAGATCCTGGTGAAGCTAAAGTAGATCTAGACGAACTTGTAGCCAGATATCAAGAACTTAGAACAAAGGCTGGATAAACTAATAAACTATGTTCATCAACTACATTAGATTAACTAAATAAAATTATTTTTGTAGACTTAAGATAATAAGATAAGAAGTAGTCTAGCTTTAGATAATCATTCTAAATAATCATTCCTTGTTATAAAAGTTATAGGACTCTAACACTTTAATGAATACAATAATGTATTATAGGATTAATAAATATAATAACAACTAGAGGTAAGGATATTTATTTCACAACTAATCTAAAGATTTTTAGTGAATCTCTACCTCCTTATACTGAGCTTTCTGGCTTCTCTTTCTGTTTCTCTAAGAATTACTATATCTCCTACTCTTACAGGACCTCTAACATTCCTTGTAAGTATTCTTCCCTTGTCTCTACCTTCTAGTATTCGAACCCTTACTTGTATAACTTCTCCTGTAACACCCGTTCTACCAATTATTTGTACAACTTCTGCTGGAAAACCTATCTTTTCTATAACATTCATATCGTGTTCTTTAGATTTTTCTTCAATAGCTACTTTACTCATCCTAATTACCTATAGTCTAGTGATAATTGTTAGAGCTTATAAGCTTTAACATAAAAGTAGTCCCAGGTAGGTAAATTAAATATGTGATGCAAGATGGTGGTAAAAAGAAACTGTAGCTATTGTGCAAATGAAATTGAACCTGGCACAGGACTTATGTTTGTAAGAAATGATGGTACAATCATGTGGTTTTGTTCAAGCAAATGTTTCAAGAATTATAAGCTTGGTAGAGACCCAAAGAAGTTGCCATGGACTAAAAGCTATATATCAAGATAAATAATTGTCAACATCTTACAACTGCATTAGAAACGCTGAATACTCGGGTTCTTTAGATGATTTAATCTTTATTATCTCTTTTAACGTCTCTATGGATTCCTTATCAAGTTCTTTTCTAAATTTAGACACCAAAAGCTTAACATGATTGAGTGGAATATTAGAATATAGTATATCTCCTTCCTTTATATGTCTACCAACCATAACGTTACCTTTAATAGATATAGCTACTTCTTGACCTTTTCTAGCCTCTTTCAATGTTGTACCCATGTGCTGTATCTGTTGAACCTCGCCTATGTCTCTTCCATCAATTCTCATCAATGGGGTACCAGGCCTTAGCACACCCCCTAGAATCTCTACACCAACTATTGCTGGATCACTTCTTCTGAAAACATAACCTGGAAGTATCTTAATCTTTACAGGTAACACTATGGATTCAAGTTCTTTCTCTATATCACGTTTCTTTTCTTCTTCAATCCAGTTCAGATAATCTTCAAGCAGCTTATATATTATATTACCTGTAAACACTTTGATGTTCTCTCTCTTGAGCATCTCTTCTGCATCTGGCAGAGGTTTTACATTGAATAAAAGCACCGCACCTAGATATTTATTATCTTTAGCAACTATGGAGGCTTCTATAACTTCTCTTTTAGTTAGAGGACCTACATCAGCTATTCTAATCGGTATAGATCTCTTTGATAATGCCGTAATCAGTGCTTCTAATGTGCCTAAGGTATCGGTTTTAACTATAACACCATTTACATCTTTTCTTATCCTAATCGATTCAACCTCCTCTAGCACACTCTTTTTGTATTCATCTACAACATTTTCATTTGGAATAACATAGAATGGTGAACCAGCTATAGCCTCTTCAATACCTGGAGCAACAACTCTTACACCTGCAGCAGCATAAACAGATTCAACAGGTCTGAGCTCGCTTTTAGCTACACGTATATCAGTAAGAGGTTTAGGCATGAGAAGAGCTCTAACTCGTGTAACTATAGGACCATTAATTCCTGCTACAACGAACATGTCTTTTTCACGTAAAATACCATCATATACAATAACATCTAGAGCCATTCCATAGCCTGGTTGCTCTTTAACTTCAAGAATGACTCCTTTAGCAGGTCCTTCAGCATACCTTAATCTTTCAGCCATATACCTTTGTGTGATTCCTGCTAATATAGCTAGAAGTTCTGGTAAACCTTCTCCTGTTTTAGCTGAAACAGGAACTATTGGTACTGTTGACATAAAGTCTTTAACTCTCTCGAAATATTCTACATTTAAATTTAAGCTTACTAAATGTGATATGAGTTTGTAGAGAGTTGCCTCAAATCGCTTAACTGTTTGAGGTGACTGTTTCTTGAGACTCATAATTATCGGTTCATCAGGATGCGGTATCCAGCCAGGGATCTTATCTATTTTGTTAGCTGCTATGATAAATGGTGTTCCTCTAGCTCTCAATATCTCTATGCTTTCAATAGTTTGAGGCATAATACCTTCATTTATATCTATAACAAGAATAGCTATATCAGCAACGCTACCTCCACGTTTTCTGAGGTTCGAGAAAAGCTCATGACCTGGTGTATCTATGAAAAGAAGGCCAGGTATGTCTAGCTTAAACTGTATCACTTTCTTTAATGGTGTTGCTATTCTCTCAATTACAGATGATGGTACAAGACTTGCACCCACATGTTGCGTCATTTCTCCTGGCTCTTTTTTAACAACAGCTGTGCCTCTTATTTTATCTAACAACGTTGTCTTACCATGATCAACATGACCTAGAACTACAACTATAGGTTGCCTCATCTTCCTCTCAGGTTTTGAATTGCTATACATTATCCGTCAGCCCATAAACACCTTAAAATACAATTCACCATTTACCTGAATATATAGATAAGGTATTTTAGGATACATGACAATCTATTATCATTAGGTATATTGCTAATTAATCTAAACCTAATACAAGGATTTGTTAACTGATATGGCTTTCCCAAACTATACCACATTATAATCACTTAGTTTCTTAATGAATTATATTACATGGATTAAACCAACATAGTTTTTAAGGTTGTACAAGAGGTATTCTGAGATAAGAAGGTGAAATATGCTAATGCCAGAGTATGTAATAGTGATTTCAGATCCTCGTGTTAAGAAATCTAGAATAATACCTGTTAAGGTTGTTGGGCTAGAAAATTTAGAGTATGGAGAGAAACATAAGGAACAAAGAGTATTCCCAATAGTCAAAATGAATCCAAGATTAATCGACATAATAAAACCTGAATTAGGGATCGTCATTGTGAGAATATGGAAGAATAAAGCTGACAGAGAGAAAGTAAGTCTTGTAGCTAAGGTAACTGAAGATCCCTCTATTGACGTAATGACAGTAGGGGTTCCATTAGCGTTTCTAACAGAAAAATTAGGTACAAGTCAAACGATAGGTGAAGTATTTCGTGCACCATCATTTCAGATAAGAGTATCAGATCCTGTAGCATCTAGGCTTATAGGTCTTAAAATAGGTGATAAAATTGATGGAAGACTAATAGGTTTTCCTAATATAACATTGGAGATAAGAGGAGGTTCTGATCTAGCAGGTTTCCCAATGAGAGCTGATGTTGAGGGTAGTGTTAAAAAATATCTGCTTCTTTCTGCTGGACCAGGTTATAGACCTAAAGAAAAAGGTGAGAGACGTAGAAAACTTGTGAGAGGTAACACAATATCGTCGGAGTTAGTACAGATAAATACTGTTATTGTTTAACTAGATATAGAATTGAAATATGTTATAACAGTTGGGCTTGGTTATGTCACATATACCTGAATTGAGTATAGGTATTGTTGGTCATGTAGATCACGGAAAGACTACGTTAGTTCAAGCCCTAACAGGACAATGGACTGCACGACATTCAGAAGAACTTAAAAGATCTATGACGATAAAGCTTGGATATGCCGATGGATATTTAGTTCGTTGCAAAAATGTTGAAGATCATCAAGCATATAGAACCAATCTTCTATGTCCCAACGGATCTGAAGCAGAAATAATTAAGAGTGTATCCTATGTTGATGCACCTGGACATGAAATATTTATGGCTACAATGCTTTCAGGTGCTTCATTAATGGATGCCGCTATACTTGTTATAGCAGCCAATGAACCTTGTCCTCAACCACAAACAAGAGAACACCTTATGGCCTTAGACTTTATGGGTATAGATCAAGTTATTGTAGTACAGAATAAGATTGATGTAGTTACTAAGGAACAAGCAAAAAGTAATTATAGACAGATATTGGATTTTCTTTCAACCACTAAATACTCAAAAGTTCCAATAATACCCATTAGTGCCTTGCATGGTGTTAATCTCGATATGCTTGTCATGGCTATGGCAAAACTATTTAAAACACCAGAAAGAGATTTAAGTAAACCTGCATATATGTTAGTAGCTAGAAGTTTTGACGTTAATCCCCCTGGTACACCACCAGAAAAACTTGTTGGAGGTGTTATAGGAGGGGGATTAATTAAAGGAGAAATCAGAGTAGGTGATGAAATAGAGATAAAACCTGGTATAAGAATTGTAGAAAAGGGATCTACAAGATTTGAACCTTTAACAACAAAAGTAGTTAGTATAAAGTATGGAACTAGAGATTCAAATCGAGCAATACCTGGAGGACTTGTAGCTATAGGTACATCACTTGATCCATCATTAACCAAAGCAGATGCGCTAATAGGCAATATCGCAGGCCATACTGTACCAGATCCCGTTAACTCGCTACTAATAGAATATAGACTGTTTGAACGTGTTGTAGGAACGAAACAGCTTGAAATAGTAGAGTCGATAAAACCCAGGGAGAACTTAATGTTAACAATAGGGACTGCTGTAAGACTTGGTATTGTGACTAAAGTTACAAAAGATGAAATTGAAGTAACTATGAAAGAACCTGTAGTTATTGTACCTAAGATTAATGTAGCTATAGCTAGACAAGTTAAGGGTAGATGGAGATTAATAGGCTGGGGACGCATCAAGTCATGATCAAAACGTATTTCACATTCCCATGTATAGCTATTCTCGATACAAACATAATCTTACTTATAGCTCAAAATAAGATAAAGTACGATAATGTTATAGAAACCATAAATGGATGTATACCATCATTAATCCTGCCCATATACAATGAACTTAAGCGTATAGCTAGCGAAAATACTGAAAGAGGTAGACTCGCTCTATGGTCTTTAAATAACTTAGTAAGTAATCTCAATATGGTTCGTGTTGAAGGTGATGATATAGTTAAAGGTGATGAAGCTATACTTCATGTTATAAACAAGCTTAAGGATGTGACTAAAATTGTTGTTGTTACTGCAGATATGGAATTAAAGAATAAGCTTATAAAGAACCGCATCCATGTTGTGTGGTATAGAGAAGCTAAAAATGGATTAGAGTCTATCACTTTTTAATTTGAACATATGAGTGATATATACACAATCCGTTATGGTGATGATAACCAATGTTCAGAATATATAGATTAAGCGATATAATTAGGATAGATCCATCAAAATTCGGTAAACCGTTAGAAGAAATAGCTTTTGAAGAATTACGAAAAAAATATGAAGGATTGAAAGATAAGAACTTAGGACTTGTTTTAGCAATAATAAATATTAAAGTTGACCCAGAAGGTTTTATACCCTTAGGCGACGGTGCACCACACCACAGAGTTGAATTCGATGTATTAACCTATGTACCTATAATTAACGAAATTGTTGAAGGTCCTGTAAACATAGTTGGACGAATGGGTATTACTCTCAAAATAGGACCATTAGAAGGTTTTGTTCATATATCGCAAATAGCTGATGAAGAAGTTAAATACGATCCTCTAAGAAATTCCATAGTTCTTACTCAAAGCAAAAAAATTATTACTCAAGGAGATATCGTAAGAGCTAGAGTTACATCTATATCATTTGGTCCTCAAGCAAAGCTACCTAGAATAAGTATGACAATGCGACAACCTTATCTAGGAAAACTTGAATGGATTGAAGAAAAGATACGAAAATCTTCTCTTCGTGATGAGCCTCGTAAGGTCTGACTAGTGATGTGAAGGGGATACTGATGCTATGGTTTGGATAACAAAACGTGAAGTTGCTTATTATGTCGTAATCAGACAAGTATTCGAAGATAGACCATTCAATATAGGTGAGGCCCTAGACGTTCTAGCTATCTTAGGTAGCAAAACTATTGCTAGAAAAATTATAAAAAAACTAGTTTCACGAGGTCTTCTAGAGAAAATAGATAATACAACATACAGAGCGAAGAATTTTGATGATGTTTTAGCTACTATATTAAAAGAGTATATTGTTGAAAGGATAGCTAGAACATTAAGATCAAGAGGATTCAATGCAAAGAAAAACCTAGATAACAACTTGTTGATATATACATGTGATATTCAGTATATTGATTCTGTACTTAATCCATTAAAGAACATCATTAACATTAAGTATGTATGCACTTATTAGTATAGGTGTAAATATAAGTGTAAAAAAATTGTTAAAAGACTTTGTTGCAGATTCTCATAGTTAATCTTTCTTTGTTATCACAATCTCTATTGTTGAAACTCTGCTTTGCCTACCTTCGCTTCCGGATATTGATTGACTGCCTATTGATATACCTTTGATCTCTACTTTACCCGGGAGGAATCTGTTTCTCACTATTTCAATAGCATCTACAGCTTTACTTATAGCTCTTCCTCTAGCTTTTACTATTATCTCACTAACTCCTTGGTTTAATAGTGTTAGTATTGCTAATACATAGTTCATTACGGGTTTTTTACCTACAAGTACAGTGTTTGCAGCTGCTGGTGCCTGTGACATTTTCAACCCTCTTCATGTTTTATATCTATGCTACTTTAGTATAACAAGGGTCTGGAATAAAAAGTTTGTTGAAATTTCGGTAATTTGAGTTACAGTTTTTTGAGTAATTCCTTAGTAATGAGCATAATGCTTGGGCTAAGAACAGTGAGTATAGCTATCTACAGACACGGCTGTCCTCAATGTGGAGGAGACATAACTAATCTAGATATTAAAAAAGGATGTTGTAGAAAGTGTAGTACATTAAGTAAAAGAATTTCAGCTGTAGACGTTATACTAAGAGAGGCTGAAAATCTTGCACAATTCTTTACAGAGGTTACAGGATTTAAGCCATGGTCTCTTCAAAATTATTGGATAAAGCGCCTAGTCTCAGGAGAATCGTTTGCTATGGTTGCTCCTACAGGTGTAGGTAAATCTACATTGTTAGCTGTTTATTCACTATATAGGGCATACTTCTATAGGTCTAAAGTATACATAATTACTCCAACACGTGAGATAGCTAAACAGATGTATCGAAAGATTATAGAATTTCTAGAAAAGATACAGAAGACAAGAACTTCTGAGGAAAGCATAAAAATAGTTTTATATGATTCATCTAATAGAAATAACACCTTAGTTAAAGAAGATATAAGGAATGGAAATTTCCACATACTTATAACGTCTGTAGCATTTTTAACACGTTATAAAGATTTAGTCATAGACAAGAAAATAGATATAGTAATAGCCGATGATCTTGACTCAATAATGAAGAACTCCAAAAGCGTTGATAAGGTTCTATCACTCTTGGGGTTTAGTAACGAAGATATTGATCTAGCTCAAAAAATCATTAAGTTGAGACAGAATCTTTTTGCCATAAAGATTGCCAAAGGTCAAGAAGCTACAGAAAGCCTTAGGAAAGAACTACTAGAACTTGAAGCAATTCTACGTAACAATATAGCAAAAAAGAGTGTTCAACTTGTTGTTGCATCAGCTACTGGAAGAATTAGAGGATTAAAGTCATTAGTGTTAAAACTCCTCTTGGGATTTGATGCAGGTGCTGTTTTTGAGTATTGGCGAAATATAGCAGATCTATACTATACCATAGACGAGAATTTTATGAGGATTTTGATTAATATTGTGAAAAAATTAGGTAGCGGTATAATTTTTGTGTCTCCGCTTTATAGAGATCTTATCAACATTATATCAGAGGAGCTTAAAAAACACAATATAAGAGTTGAAGTAGCTAAAAGCGGAAACAAAGCTGTTGATAGATTCAGAAAAAGCGAAGTTGATGTTCTTATAGGCTCGACTTCTTATTACGGAATTTTAGTGAGAGGACTAGATGAACCACTTAGAATTAGATACACAATATTTGTAGGCATTCCAAGTATTGTAAGAGACATTTTAGATAGTCTTAACAATGTTAGATTCATGTATGCAGTACTTCGTGAACTGAAAATACTGGGCTACAATGTTGATCATCTCATAAATTCTGTAAGTAATATAGTCAAGAACTCTACACCATCCATGCTATATCTCTACTCAAAACTAATGAAAAAAGGTCTAATTGAGAATATATCAGAAGATGTAGCTCATAAAGTCATGGAACTCCAGAAGATTAAGGAAGCTGTATACAATTTCTTGAAAGATCATCTAAAGAAGACAAAAGTATTTGAATTAAAAGGTTTCGGTATAGTTACTAGAAAAGGCTCTAGGTACATATTCGTTAAACCTGATCCATATACCTATATCCAGGCTAGTGGAAGATGTTCTAGACTCTATAATGGGAGTAAAACATTCGGTGTCTCCATAGTTTTCGAAGAATATGTAGAGCTTATACATATAATGGATAGAATTCTCAGAAAATTTATAGACTACTTCAGCTTTGACATCCTAGACATAAATAAACTTGATGAATATAGAGAAAAGATAGAGAAATCCAGACAGCCAGACACCAAGAAAGGTTATGGTGTTAACATATCTACTGCATTAATACTTGTCGAATCGCCAACGAAAGCTAAAACTATTGCAAACATGTTTGGAAAACCAGCTAAAAGAAACATAGGTGGTTTCACAGTTTATGAAACCTTGATACCTTTACATAATCTAAAGACATATGTAGTAATGATCATGCCAACTATGGGTCATGTAACAGATCTCATTATCGATGAAGGTATTTATGGTGTAAAAATTAACAATGGTATTTACGTTCCAATATATGATTTCATAACTAAGTGTAGAAATTGTAATTCACAACATGTTGGTGTTTACGATTCTTGCCCTTACTGTGGTTCTCTAGATGTTATATCTAGTTCCTCTGTATATAATGCAGCAAAAATGATTGCTACAGAAGTTGATGAAGTATTTTTAGCTATGGATCCTGACACCGAAGGAGAGAAAATTGCTTATGATCTCTACAATCTACTACTACCATACAATAGTAATATATATAGAATAGAATTTAAAGAACTGACTCGAACGGCTTTACTTAATGCATTAAACAATCCAAGAGAGATAAATTTGGGAAGGGTTAAAGCTCAGATAGCACGAAGAATAGCAGATAGATGGATAGGGTTCGAGTTAAGCTTATGGCTTCAAATGAAACTTAATAAACCATGGCTAGGAGCAGGCAGAGTTCAAAGTCCAGTACTTTTATGGATAACATCTAGGTATAGAGAGTACAGAGAAGGATACGGTTATGCACTTCTACTAGACCTAGGAGGATATACCGTAAAGATGTATCTAGGTAAAGGAGCTGAAGCTAGAGAAAAAGCTTTGAATCTGCTCGACAAGATCATTAAAGAAGGGTTGAAGGTAGAGCATATGAGAATTATCGAGAGAGAGATATCACCACCACCACCATTTACTACAGATACTTTAATATATGAAGCAAATGTACTCTACGGTTTTAGTGCTTCAAAAACCATGGCACTAGCTCAATCACTTTTCGAATTAGGTCTCATAACATACCACAGAACAGATTCACCAAGAGTTTCCTCAATAGGTATCAGTATAGCTCATGAAGTACTTAAGAAGCTCCATATGGAGAAACTACATTCTCCTAGGAGTTGGAATTCTAATTTGGGTAAAGAAGATGCTCACGAAGCAATCAGGCCTACAAATCCAATTAGTGCTGAAGAACTTATAGAGCTAGTTATAAGAGGCGATATTGGTTTTATAACAAGGAT